>JAJDZN010000133.1 GCA_022824585.1 Bryobacterales bacterium
TGCGGCACGCTAGCGGGGCGGGGTACTACGCGATGGCTGGCCAGGGGTTCGATCCGGAGTTCATTTTTGGCTGGCCAACGGCCCGGGTCGGCGTCATGGAAGGCGAATCGGCCGTCCAGGCGATGTTCGCGAGCGAGTTGCGGGCCTTGGAGGAAGACGAGTCCGGCCCGCCGGAAGACTTGCGGCGCGAGATCGAGCTCACTCGCGAGCGCTATGACCGGACCCTCGACGCCAAATGGTGCGCGTCCCACGGGCACGTAGATGCCATCATCCGCCCCGGGGCTACGCGAGATGTCTTGATCAGCTGCTTGGAGGCCGTCCACGGCCACGGGTATGCGCTAGCGACGAAGGGCTGATTGCCGTTCCGTTGGCTGTCGAGAAACGGGAGTCAGAACGCGAGCGTCCAATTTTTGGGGCCTGTGCAAGAATCAAGAACTGGCGCGATGAGAGGGGTGGGCATCTTCGCAGCCGTTGGCGCTCTTGCCTTAGCGCCCGTCGCTGCCGGCCCGGCCTTCGCGGCACCCGCGCACTTCGACAAGGTCGCCTGCGGGAATCCGCGCACTGCCCAGGAAGCTGTTTTCTTGGCGCAGCAGCGGGGGCTGTCCGAGGGAAAGGAGCGCTTCAGCGCTCGTGCCCAGACCGGACCGTCGGTGCCGACCAGCGTGGACGGCATCGCGATCGTCGAAGCCACGCATGAAGTGCTCTCGCCGCCACACCCGTTCGACCTGGCCAACTCCTCGATTACGATCACGCCCGAGCAGGACAGTTTCCGAGTCGCAGTTTCTACGTTTCCGGAAGGCGCGCCGCTGCCGGAAGAGGGTACGCCTTTGGATCTGGAGGACGACGACTTCAAGCTCGTCGAGTTGCCGTTTGAGTTTCCCTACTACGGCTCTTCCCATGACAGTCTCTTCGTCAATTCCGACGGCAATCTCACCTTCGTGTACCCGGAGGCGAGTTCTCGGCCCAGAAACTATTCGCGGGCTGCCTACGGCCCCGCCCGGATCGCCCCCCTGTTTCGCGATCTAGATCCGAGCCGCGGAGGAAGCGTCCGCGTCGCGGCGACATCCGAAGCGCTGACCGTGGCGTGGCACGCCGTGCCGCTGTTTACCGAAGGCCCCGTGGGAGACCCGCAGACCTTCCAGGTGACAATCCATCGAAACGGCGACATCGAGTTCCGCTACGGGGACCTAACCCTCCTCGATGCAGTGGTCGGCTTGTTTAGCGGCGAGGCCTTGAGCGGTGTCACAGCGGTCGATTGGAGCTCGGTCGAGTCCGAGCTATTCGACGCGGACAGCATTCTTGCCGAGGTTTTCGTGAGCGATCCTGTGATCGACGAGTTCGCCGTGGTGCATTCGTTCTATCGCAACCACGAGGATGCTTATGACACGGTGATCGTCTTCAACGATCTCGACATGGATGCCAGCGACTTTTCGCTCGCCCACGCTTACACCGTGCGGAACGAGATTCGCGGGATCGGCGAGTTCATCTACGATAGCGGCCGCGTGTTCGGCTCTCCGCGGCGGCTCTCGTCCTTCGTCAATATGGGCGCGCTGTCCGGCTACCCTTCCAGCCCGGCCGCGCCGATCCGGGGGCTGCCGCATTCTTCGATGCTGACGATCCTGGCGCACGAGATCGGGCACCGGTTCTTGGCTTACACGCCGTTCAAGGATCCCGAGACCGGCGAGCTGTCCGATGCACTGCTCGGGCGGCAGTTCGCACACTGGAGCTTTTTCTTGAACTCTAGCGCTTCCGTGCTCGAGGGCAATGCCATCAGGGACAACGGCGAGGGTACGAGTCCCCGTTTCGAGACCACCGCTGCCACGCAGACTTACAGTCTCCTGGACCAGTACTTGATGGGACTGCTGGACCCGTCGGAGGTGCCGCCTACATTCTTGGTCACGAATCCCACGTCGACGACCGGGTCGCTCGGCAATGCGGCGCGCACGCCGGAAGTCGGCGTGGAGTTCGACGGGGTCCGCAAGGAGATCCGCGTCGAGGACATCATCGAGGCAGTGGGTCCCCGCCGGCCCGACACATCCGTGTCTCAGAGACAGTTCCGCCAGGCGTTCATCCTGTTGGTGGACGAGGGTGCCCAGCCCAAGCCGGAATCGCTGCGCACGTTGAGACAACTCAGGAGGTGGTGGCTCTCCTTCTTCGATTTGCATTCCGAATCCAAGGCTTCAAGCTCCGCCGACCTCGCACGGATGCTCCATTTGTCAACGTGGCCCGCAGGCGGGCTGCTGATCGGCTGTACCGGCTCGGCACGGGTCATGATTGCCGAGTCCCGCGACACAGACCTCGTCGTGAACCTCCGGCTTGACGGTGCCATAGCCGAAGTCCCCGCCACGGTGACGATCCCCGCGGGGGAAGTATTGGTCGAGTTCGAGGCTCGCGGACTGGAATCTGGCACGGCAACCCTGACCGCCGAGGCGGCCGAGGCTGGGTACGACCGCTTGGAGACCCGTTTAGTGGTGCGTGCTGACGCCACGGAACTCAGCTTGGAGCAGCTGCACTTTCCGGAGTGGTACGGCGTTGCAGGGTCGAGGCTGAGCGAGCCGCTGGACTACCGCGTTCGCGACGAGAACTTGGTGCCTTACAGCGGTGTCGAGCTTGCGTTCACAGTGACCGGCGCGGATGCCGCCGAAATCCAGTCCAGTCAGACCGACGCGTTCGGGCGAGCCGAGATCGAGTGGCCACTGGCGTCTTCAGCGGGCAGCCAGACACTGACGGCAACCATCAGCGGCGTGCCCGATAGCGCCGTGGAGACCCAAGCGGTCGTGTCGGAGAATCCGCCCGCCGTGATGGCCGCTCTCACGGCCAATGCCGCCAGTGGCGAGACTGCTGATGGCGGCCGGGGCTTCGCCCGCGGGAGCTTGGTGACGATCTACGGAAATGCATTGGGGACCGAGCCGTCCGAAGCTGACACGATCCTGACCTTCGACAATCCGGCTCTTCCGGTCGATCTGGGCCTGACCAGCGTGCATGTCGCTGGAGTGGCGGTTCCGTTGGTGAAGGTGTCCCAGACAGAGATTACCTTTCAGTTGCCCTTCCAGATCCCCGCGGATGCCGCGGATATCGTGGTGTCGTCACCGTTTGGGCGGACAGATCCTGTAATGATCCCCTTGGGGCCTGCACAGCCGGGAATCTTTCCCGATCGGGTGAGCGGGGGAGCGCGCGCTGCCGTGGTCGATCCGGACAATCCGGGAGGCGGCGTGCTGCCGCGCGCGGGGGGCTTGCTGGAAGTCTATGGCACCGGACTCGGAGCGGTTAGCCCTCCCGGGCGCACCGGGCGGCCAGGCCTCTCCATGCCTAGGCAGAATGTAGTCGCAGAAACGGAAGCGTGGGTGGACGAACAGCCCGTCGAGGTCACCATGAGCGCGCTGGCATCTTTCGAGGCGGGCGTCTATGTGGTCACGCTAGACCTGCCCGCAGATCTCGAACCCGGCGATCACACGGTCAAGATCGCGGTCGGCGGGCACGAGAGCAATTCGGTCGCGTTCGAGTCGGAATAGGACGAAACGCCATGTCGCTAGACTCGTAGGGTGCTGGGTGCGGTGCTTCGCTGGAGCCTCTTCACAAGTATCGTCCTCGTGCTGGTCTTAGTGCCGTTCTGGCTCCTCGAGGAGAGCATCGCGCGTCTCACCGTAGCGTTGCTGCAAGACTCCTCAGGCCGGGTCTCGGTCGGTGCGGCCATCGTGCTGTTGCTGGCCTCCGACCTGTTCGTGCCCGTCCCCTCGAGTCTGGTGGCGACAGCTTCGGGAATGTTGTTGGGTCTGGTGCCGGGCATGGCGGCCACTTGGGTCGGAATGCAATCCGGGGCGCTCGCCGGTTACGGCGTCGGCCGCTGGGCCGGCAGGCGGGTTGCGGCCCGAATAGTGGGCGAATCCGAGCTTCGGCGCGCCGCCGGCGCTCATGCCCGTTGGGGCGGCCTTTTCCTGATCGCGTCACGGGCCGTGCCGGTTCTCGCCGAGGGTTCCGTCGTGATCGCGGGGGTGGCAAGCATGCCGCTGCTACGCTTCTTCGCCTGTGTCGGCATGTCCAATCTCGCGATTGCGACGGTCTATGCGGGTGTGGGAGCATACGTCCGCGACGTCAACACATTCTTGATGGCGTTTGCGGCTTCTATCCTGCTTCCCGGGACTTTGATGCTGGCGCACCGGGCACTTGCGGCGCGAGCGGCTCGCCGCTCCGCGGCTGCGCAATGGGGACGGACCGTCTGATCGTCGGGCAGGGAGAGCGAGTATGTCCCAAGGGTTGCCCGGTGTGCTGACGCTCACAACCGACTTTGGCTACCGCGACCACTATGTCGGGGCGATGAAGGGCGTGGTGGCCAGTCTCGCTCCGGGCGTGCAGGTCTTCGACATCACCCACGACGTGCCGAGCTTCGACGTCGCCGAGGGCGCGTTCGCGATCGCGCAGGCGTGGCGGAGCTATCCCGACGGCACTGTGCACGTGGTGGTTGTGGACCCCGGGGTCGGCTCGTCGCGGGCGCCCATCGCAGCCGCGGCGGGCCGGCACTTTTTCGTGGCGCCGGACAACGGGGTGCTGTCGCAGGTCTTGGAGTCGGTCTCGGCGTCCAGCGTCCGACGGGTCGAGACCCGGCACGGACTGGGGGAGATCAGCCGGACGTTTCACGGGCGCGACCTGTTTGCCCCGGTTGCGGCTAGGTTGGCAGCCGGCCTGAAGTTCGAGGACGTCGGCCCTGGCATGGCCGAACCGGTTCGGCTTTCCCCGGTCGCTGTCGCCGCAGGCATCGGGGCCGTGCTCCACGTGGACCGGTTCGGGAACGTCGTGACCAGCTTTCGTCCGGAGGACCTGGCAGACGGTTCAGGGCTCGAGGTCGGCGGAAGGGTCGTTGGCTCGCGAGCCGATTCGTATGCCGATGCTGCCGAAGGCGAGCCGTTCCTGATTTTGGGTAGTTCTGGATATGTGGAGATTTCGTTGAACCGGGGCAGCGCGGCGGCTTCGCTGCAAGTGCGGGCGGGAGCGCCCGTGGCGCTGGCGTGCCTTCAGTCTGGCCAGGGAGTGTAGCCCTTCCAACGCTGAGCCGCGCGGTGCGCGCTTGAATCTATCGCTCCGCAGCAAGATACGCTGATGACGCGAACGCTCCAAGCGTAGTTCGTTGTCGGCATCAAGGTCGAGCAGCGGCACGTTTGCCAGGAGCAGCAGGCCAACCAGCGCATGGATGAGCGTGGCCTTGCCTGGGCGAGCCAAGCTCATGACGGGGACGTCGTGGCGGTCGCGCATGCATGCGACGCAGGCCCTGAGCACTTCGGGCGGCAGCGTGCCGGAATCAACAAGGTCGCCGACCGTGAGGTGTGCCAAGGGGCTCCAGCGTAGGCTGCAGGCGCGGCTGGCGCAATTCCACGCAAGTCTCGGCAACGATCGCTTTCACGACAGACTTGAGATCGGGGAGTCGAACTCGGTTCTGCGGATTCCGCGCTTGGGTCTGTCTGCGCCGCGGGTCGATAATGCAGCGGAAGGGATGCAGCGGAAGGGAGGGGCCGAGTCCGAACTTCTGCTAGGCTACGGGCGTGAGCGCCGAGTTGATCGGCATTCTAGGCGTTGGCGTGGCCCTGACGGTCGGGCTCGGCGGGCTGATCCTCACCATCAGCGGCTGGCTGCGCGGCGATATCCGGGAGCCGGCCGGGCGGGTCGCGGCGTTGGAGCGCGGGGTCGGCGGGCTGGAGCAGCGCGTGGCTCGCATCGAGGGGCTGTTTGAGGGCGCGGGCTTGTCCCGCGCGCGCGAGCCGGCCGAAGTCACGGGAGCTAGTGGGGCCGCGAACCGATCCTTTCGCGGGCAGCGGGCCAGCGCCTGCCGGAACTAGGCCGCGCAGCTGTACAGCGAAGCGTCGGGGAGTGAGACGGCTTCCCATGCTGCGACCCTCTCCGGAACCGATCGTTTTCGAGACGATCAGCGCGGTATTGATCCCGAGCGCCCTTACTTTGCCGCGAGCAGCACCTTCCGGCCAGACCCCTTCCTAGCCGCCGCTACGGCCCTTGCCTGTCCGGCTGGACTAGCCCAGGCCTTCCACCAAGCCGTCGTCCGTGACGCGGATGGATTCCGCGGCGGGCACCCTAGGGAGCCCGGGCATCGTCATGATCTCACCGCAGATTGCCACGACGAAACCGGCACCGGAGGCCAAGCGAACCTCCCGGACGGGCACGGAATGTCCGCTGGGCGAGCCCAGCAGCTTGGGATCGGCAGAGAAGCTGTACTGTGTCTTGGCCATGCATACCGGAAGCTTGCCGTAGCCGGACTCGTCCCAGCGACTCAGCTGGCCGCGAACCTTTTTGCCCGCCTCAATGCCGTCAGCATGGTAAATCCGCCTCGCCACGGCTTGCATTTTCTCTAGCAGGGGCATTTCGTCCGGATAGAGCGGTGCGAATCGGCTGTTGCGCTTCTGCAGCATTGCGATGACGTGACGAGCAAGCGCCTCCGCTCCCGCCGATCCGTCTGCCCAGTGAGTGCAAGGTGTCGCTTCGATGCCGTGGGCGCTCGCGTAGGACTGGATGGCGGCAACCTCGTCATCAGTGTCCGTAGGGAAACGGTTGATTGCCACGGTGGTCGGCACGCCGAACTGCCGGAGGTTGTCGATGTGTCGCCCTAGGTTGGCGCAGCCCTTCTCGACTGCGGCGGCGTTCTCGACAGCGAGGTCGTTCTTGTCGACTCCGCCGTTCCACTTCAGGGCGCGCACCGTGGCGACAATTACCGCTGCCTCGGGATTCAGCCCAGCGCTGCGGCACTTGATGTCGAAGAACTTCTCGGCTCCCAGGTCCGCGCCGAACCCGGCCTCGGTGACGACGTAGTCCGCGAGCTTCAGCGCTGTCTTGGTTGCAATGACGGAATTGCAGCCGTGGGCGATGTTCGCGAACGGGCCGCCATGGATGAACGCGGGGGTGTTTTCGATGGTCTGCACCAGATTCGGTTGCATCGCGTCCTGCAAGAGCACGCTCATGGCGCCATCCGCGCGAAGGTCGCGGCAATGCACGGGGGAGCGGTCGCGGCGGTAGCCGACGATGATTTCGCCGAGCCTTCGCCTCAGGTCGCGCAGGTCGCTTGCCAGGCACAAGATGGCCATGATCTCGGAGGCGGCCGTGATATCGAATCCGGTCTCGCGGGGGAACCCGTTGCGAACGCCTCCCAGCGAGCTGACGATCTGGCGCAATGCGCGGTCGTTCGTGTCGAGAACGCGCCGCCAGACCACACGCCGGGTGTCGATACCTGCCTTGCCATGCCAGTGGATGCTGTTGTCAACCATTGCGGCGAGCAAGTTGTGAGCGGCGGCGATCGCGTGAAAGTCTCCCGTGAAGTGGAGGTTTATGTCCTCCATCGGCACGACTTGAGCACGCCCGCCGCCGGTGGCCCCTCCCTTCATCCCGAAACACGGGCCTAGCGAAGGTTCGCGCAAGCAGATCGCAGTCGTATTGCCTAGCTGGCTCAGGGCGTCGCCTAGGCCGACTGTGGTCGTGGTCTTGCCCTCGCCGGGAGGCGTCGGGTTCACCCCGGTGACCAAGATCAGCTTTCCGTCCGGTCGCCCTCCCAGCGAGTCCGTGAACTGCCGGGACAGTTTCGCCTTGTCGCGACCGAACGCGAGGACATGCTCGCTTGGGATTCCAAGCTTGGCCCCAACCTCGTGTATTGGCCTAAGTCTTGCCGCGCGCGCTATTTCGATGTCAGTGTTGAAAGAAGCCATAGGAAGCAGTCCGCTCTAGATCGACGAAGATTGTCGGATTGCGCGCTGGCAGGACTGGCCACTGCCGGGATCGAGGGGCGGCGAGCAATCGGCCGTCCGCTGCGAACTGCTAGGGCGGGGCATTTGTGGCCAGCCATCTCGGCGAAGGCAGGCCTGCCTTCCAGTGGATGTCATTGCACGAGAGCGTCCTTGATATCTCGGATTGTAGCCGACCGGTTGGAATCTCGACATTCGGGGCCGGTTGGCGCGCTGCACTAGGCCGATCCTGCTGCGTCAGTTCCGATCTCGGTCTCGGCTCCGCGATGCGGTGGCCGGGGAGCGCCCGGAGAATGCGCCGGTTGGGGTGGTTCTCATCAGCGCCGGAAGTAGTGCTTCGGACGACGCTACAAGATTGGCCGGGCTGCTGCGCCGGATTTCGTTCTAAGTCTAGTCGGCGCGAAGAACGGGGTATGTGCTTGGCTTGCTCTTGAGATAGCGGTAAGGATTGACGGTCAGACCTCTGGAAGTCACCTCGTAGTGGACATGAGCGCCCGTCGTGCGCCCTGTCGATCCCACTAAACCGATCAGCTCGCCACGCTGTACCGGCTGGCCTGGCCGAACAAGGCATTCCTTGAGATGTCCGTAGGTGGTGCTGAAGCCACCCTTGCCGTGAAGTATCTTCACGCAGTTTCCAAGTCCTGCATCCCAGCCCGTCATCGAGACGAATCCGTCCGCCGTCGCCAGAACCGGGGAACCATACGGCGCGCTAATGTCTATCCCGCGGTGAAAGGTGCCCTTGCCGTGGAATGGGTCTAGGCGCCTTCCATAGGTGCTCGTGATGTGGCCCTTTACTGGCCAGATCGACGGAGTGCTGTTCGCCAGCAGAGCCGGGCCGCCCACCGAGGAGCGGTCCAGCGCGCCCTGAAGGCGGTCATATTGGTTCAGCGACGCGTAGTAGGCCGGGGCGAGATCCGAACCGAAGGCATCTTCTGCCCCAAAGGCGTCGCGTTGAATGCCGTAGGCGATCGAGACTTGGTACGCCAAGCCACTCAGCGAAGCCAGATGTTCCTCGCGCTCTTGCGAGGTCAGCACGAGGCTCTCGTACTCCTCGCGCAGCGCCTCGCTCTGGGAAAGCAGCCGCTCTGCCTCTTGCGACTTCTTGAAGTATCCGGCCGCTAGGCCGATGGTTGCCAGCAGCGCGACCGCTACAACGCTAGCGGCGGCCTGCAATCCTAGGT
Organism: Bryobacterales bacterium; assembly: GCA_022824585.1. GTDB lineage: Bacteria > Acidobacteriota > Terriglobia > Bryobacterales > UBA6623 > VXMF01. Next base: position 8,915 of record JAJDZN010000133.1, read on the forward strand.
GCGAGACCTCGAAGCGCCCAAGACGGCCCAGCCTAGGGTGGGCAATAATGACTAGGAATCGTTTGTCTCGCATGCGGAACCTAGTGCTGGCTCAGTGAACTGACCGATGCGCACGAGCGTCATTGCGCGATTTTGGGCCCCAAATTCCCAAATTACACGAGGATGGACAGCATTGTCAAGTAACAATTCGGTCAACAAGGCCTTGGCGATGTGCGATTTAGCTCGAATCGATTCGCGCTAGGCCATGGAAGATCAGGTCATCCGGGCTATTCAGGCCCTTTGGGCCGGCCAGGGCAATTCTCGCATCGCCGTCGGCGGAGGGGACGACTGCGGCGTGCTGCGCGTGCCCGACGGCGCGGTTGACTGGCTGGTGACGTCGGACCAACTGATCCAAGACCGCCATTTCGTCCGGGACAGGCATCCGCCGCGGGATCTGGGCCGCAAGGCGCTTGTCCGATCACTCAGCGACATAGCCGCGATGGGGGGCAGGCCGCTGTGCTTCTTGCAAACCGTCTGCCTGCCCGACTGGGCGGCTAGTTCGGAGTGGCACGAGGAATTTCAGCAGGGAATGCGGGCAGCAGCCGACGATCTCGGTCTCCCCGACCTAGCGCTGCTGGGAGGGGATGTCGCTGCCGGTGATGTGTTCGTCGCGACGGTGACGGCGATCGGGCAGGTCGCCGCGGGAACCGCCCTGTTGCGCAGCGGCGCACGCCCGGGCGACCGGCTCTGCGTCTCGGGCAGCTTGGGCGGATCCGGGCAGGGCCTGAGACTGCTCCTCGGCGAAACGCCCCCTCCGTTCGACCATCCTGCCGTTCGGCGGCACTGTGCGCCAAGTCCACGGCTACCTTTGGGATGTTCGCTGCGGGAGCTTCCCGCAACGGCGGCGTTGGACCTCAGCGACGGGCTCGCGATCGATGCCAACCGCCTGGCCGACGCTAGCCGCGTGGCGCTCGTGATCGAAGCGTCCCGCGTACCTCTATTTCCCGGTTCGGAGCTAGCCGATGCGCTGGTCTCGGGCGAAGAGTACGAATTGCTGTTTACGTGTGCAGCCGGATCCGCTGGGTTGAGCGGGCTGGATGTGACTCCGATCGGCACGGTGGAAAGCGGGTCGGGCGTTTGGCTCCAGACCGATCAAGGCCGGCAACGGCTCGCCCCGCGGGGATTCAGCCACTTCTAGATCTGTGGTGAGTCCCCTATACGTCAAGTAGCGCATCGATCTCGCGGCTGAGCCGGGGCCGCGGAGTGGCCAGCGAGACCAGGACGAATACCACGGTCGATGCCAGCAGGGCGACCGCGCCGACCGCCAGGCCGGGTGGCAGAAGCGCGTAGCCGTGGCGCGCCGACATCTCCAAGATGAAATTCAGCGCGATGCTGGTGCTGATCGAGGCCACGCAAGCTTGTCCTGTGGCTCGCTTCCAGTTCATGCCTATGCATATGCTGGGAACGATCGCGGCCGCGAACGTTCCCCAGCCAAACGTTCCGAGCAGGGCGATCAGGCTTTCCATGTAGAGCGCAAACACAGCTGACACGACCAGCAGCGCCCCTGTCACGATCCTGGACCACAGCAGCTCGCGCTCCAATGGCCTGCCGCGGAGCGCGATGGGAATGTCGCGCACGACCGCGGCCGCGCCTAGGTTGAGGAACGAGTCCGCCGTCGACATGATTGCCGCTAGCAGGCCAGCGAAGACGATGCCTGCCAGCAGTTCCGGTGTGTACTGGAGCAGGAACGTGGGCGCTGCTAGGTCGGGATTCTCCAGCTCCGGGTGGTCGCCTCTGGCAACCAGCGTGCGCATGGCGAGACCGATCCCCATCCACAGCATGGCCAGCACGAGGTAGCTCGCGCCGGTCGCGAGGGCGCTCCACTTCAGCTGCCGGATATCCTTGAGCATCATCAGTTTGGTGACAGCGTGAGGCTGTCCGGATGCCCCGATCCCGAACAGCAGCATCCAGCTCAGGGCGGCCATGTCGCCCCGCGAGCCCCACGGCCCGAAGTAGTCCGGTTCCATGGCCCACAGCGTCTGGCTGATGGACTGCATGCCCCCGCCCACCTTGAGGCACTGCAGCAGCACCGCGATGGCCGCGCCCAGCATCAGCAGGCCTTGGAACAGATCCGTATAGACGCCTGCTACGATCCCGCCCGCGATGGAATAGAAGGCAAGCACCCCCAGCCCGATGCTCAGGGCCACCAGCAGATCGATGCCCAAGACCGCCTGCAGCACCGTGCCGATGGCAAGGATTTGCGTGCCGAGGTATCCGATGACGCCCAGAAATATAGCGGCGCTCATCGCCAGCGCCGGCCACATGCCCCCGTAGCGAGCCGCGATGGCTTCCGGCAACGTAAGGATGTCGCGCACTTCGACGAGCAGGCGCAAGCGCTTGCCTGTCAGCAGGAAAACCACCGGCAGGCTGAAGGCCGATACGAACACCATCCAAAGCGAGCTCGAGCCGGATTCGTAGACTAGGCCGGGGCCGCCGACGAAGCCGAACCCGCTCATCACGCTCGAGATCGTGGCCATGACCACGACGACCGGTCCCAGAGACTTGCCGGCGAGGAAGAAGTCGGCCGCCGAAGAGGTGCGGCGCATCGCCCACACGCCGATCACTGCGCAACTCGCTAGGTAGACGACCACACAGGTGATGATGAGTTGCGAATCGGCGGTCGGCATGAGTCGCTCCGGTGCCTACGGCTTGGAGGAATGGCGCTCAATGAACGCGCGCTGCCGGTCAGGCGGAAGGACTTCGCGATCGAAGATCAGGCCGTAGAGCACGCCGAGCATCAATCCCAGCGGAGCGATGCCGTACACGAGCAGAGCCGTTCCGGCAGGGAACCCGCCGATGGTCCGGAGCGGCCCGGCCGGATCGTGCAGGTGGAACTGAAGCGCCAGCAGGCAGCAGAATCCGACCCCGAACGCCAGCACGGCCGCAACGGTGAGCCTGGACGGCCGCCCGGGCGAGCGCAGGCCGATCAGGCACAGCACCACGATTAGCGCCACCGAGGCCATGCCGAGCAGCGCCGCGTTCCCGGCGAATCCGCCGGCCAGCGCGATCAAGCAAATGAGGGCGGCCAGAGCCGCCAGCGGGGAGTTATTCACTTCCAAGGGGACTCTCGGTCCTCCAGGATCGAATATGCCTCGGTGTATACCTCCGCCATGCGCTCGTCCCACGCCGCCGCGATAGACGGATCCTCCGGCTGTTCGCCCATGTCGCCCGTGTGTTGCACCCACAGGTCGAGCGCGGATGCCATGCGCGTGAGGATCTGCTGGTGTTCCGGCGACTCCGCAAGGTTGTGCAGTTCGTCCGGATCGGTCTCGGTGTCGTAGAGCTCTTCTTCTGGACGGCTGCGGGCGAGGAACGGATTCTCGCCGGCGCTGAGCTGCCCCTCCTTCTCCAGCCTGAGCATCTGGCGCCAGATGGGATAGGAGGTTTCCTTGTACCGGTTCAGCTGCATGTAGGGCCGGTCGGGGTAGTAGTTGCGGATGTACTTGTAGCGCTTGTCGCGAACCGCGCGAATGCGGTCAACTGTCTCGTCGCAGCGATCGCGCGCTGCGAACACGTATTCCCGCGAAGCCGCCTTGTGCTCGCCGAGGAAGACCCGCCCCTCCAAGTGGGAGGGCACTTCAATGCCGGCGATCGCCAGCGACGTCGCTGACAAGTCGATGCTGCTCACCAGTTCGTCACGCACGCTGCCGGGCTCGAGCTGCCCCGGCCAGCGGATCACCAGGGGCACCCGGATGCCGCCGTCGTAGAGGAATTGCTTGTCGCGGGGCATCGGCCGCCCGTGGTCTCCGAAGAACATCACGACCGTCCGGTCCGCGATGCCGTCCTCCTCTAGGCGGTCGAGCACGCGGCCGACCTTCTCGTCGAGCATGCGCACGGCGTCCAGGTATCCCGCCCAGTCTTTCTTGGCGATTTCGCCCTGCGGATAGTACGCCGGAGGCGCCACGGCCGATGGGTCTGTCGGCGAGTCGATGCCAGCGGCGAAGCCCCATGGCTCGGTCGCCTCGCCCCGGTGCGGTTCGAAGATGTTGACTTGGGCGTAGAACGGCTGCCCTGCTGCGCGGTCACGCCAGTTGCTGCCGTCGAACGGCTTCTTGTACTGGAAATTGAAATCGGTCTTGTTGCGCCCGCCGAGGCCGCTCTGGTGGTCGTTGGCGGTGTAGTAGCCTGCTTCGCGAAAGTAGTCCGTGATCAGTCGCACAGGCTCCGGCAGCGCATAGCCGTCGCCGCGATGGCTGCGGTGCGCGTGCGCGCCGATGCTCGTCTGGTACATGCCGGTGATGAGCGCGGACCGGGACGGCGAGCAGACCGGACACGTCACGTAGGCATTGGTGAAGCGGGCGCCCTCAGCGGCAAGGCGGTCAATGTTGGGCGTGCTGACCTCGGTGCTGCCGTAGCACGATAGATCCGGCGATAGGTCGTCGGCGATGATCCAGACAATGTTCCACGGGTCCGGCGCCGAAACGCCGCATCCGATCGCGCCCGCGGCGGTCACGCCTCCGAGGAATTGCCTGCGTGTAGTGGTCATGGTTGCCTCTGGAGACCGCACGCTGATGCGGCCGGGCGGGACGCCGGCCGGGCGGCCAAGAATCCGGGCATGCGGCTCAAGGATTTCGGATATTGTACAGGAACGTGAACTGCAGGCGAATGTCCCCGCCGAGGTATTCCTTCGGCAGAGGAGGGAAGGGATTCGAAGCGCTCACGCCGGCGACGGCCGCGCGATCCAGCGGCGGTGCCCCGGAACTCCTGGCGATCACCAGCTTCGGCACGCTGCCGTTGCGTGCGACGGAGAACTGGATCAGCGTGCGCCCGCGACTCATGCCGAGTCGTGCGCTCTCGGGGATCACGGCGAACCAGTTCCGTCTCACCGCTGCTAGCACCTGGGTCAGATAGGGCCTGAAGTCGACACCGCGCGGGTCGCTCAGCAGTTCTACGAGGCTGCCTGATTCGGCCGGGCTGTTCGGCAGCGTCACCCTGGAATTGGAGCCACCGACGCTATCGCCCACCGCCTGTCTCGGAGGCCCGCTGCGCTTCATCTGTTCGATCGCGCCGGAGATGACATCTCCGGGCCTGGGAGTTAGTTCCAGCGTTCCCAACTGGGCGCTGCCCTGGCGGCTGGGCATGCGCGCCGGGGGATTTTCCAGCTTCAGGACGGCCCGCTTGCGAGTGGGTGCCGCGGGCATGGGCAACAGCCTTGGGTCGCGCGCTTGCGCGAGCTCGGACCCCTTGCGAAACTCTCCCGGATCGGGGCTTTGCGCTGGAGGCGGCTCCGGTTCTGGAGGCTCCTCTTTCTCCTCGAGTGCTGGGTTCTCGGGTTCAGGGTCGGGCTCCTCGACCTCGACCGGCTGGGGCACCTCGGCGACTTCCTCGGGCTCCGGCTCTGGGGCGGGCTCGGCCTCGGGTCCGGGACCCGGCTCCGGCGCGGGCGCGGGCAGGCCGCGAAACCCGTCCTGGCCCTGGCCTGCGACGGCATCTTGTCTCTCGAGCGGCGGCAGGTCATCCAGCGACGGGGTCATCAGAGTGATCTGCACCGTGTTCCAATCCGCCGGCTCGTTGAGCTCCAGTTGCATAGTCCCCGGTATGACCAAGACCATCAAGCCGACCGCATGCAGCACCACCGCGGCTGCTTTCGTCAGAGTGGCGCGCGATTGCAGCCCCCGCCGTTCCCATGCAACCTGCAGATCGAGGTCGGTCCCGGCGTCGGGCGGCCATACGCCGCTTCCCGCGGCGTCGTCATATCGACGCCGGGGATCGAAGCGTTCCGCCCGGAACTCCGGGGCTGGGCCGTCCGGGCGTAGCCGGTGCGGATTCGCAGCGCCGTGCGCCCGCTGCCAGGCGAGCCGCCCTTCGAACTCGGCGACCTGCAGGTGCAGTGGATGGGCGCTGGGCTGCAGCCCAGCCCCGCGCCCTTCCGAGGCCCGGGCGGCCAAGCTCTCGGAATAGTCTTCGAGCAGGAAATGAAGTCGGAATTTGTCCGGGCCCGGCAATTATCTGTGGGCGGCCAAGGTCTTTGTGACCAAGTGCGAGTGCGCTTCGATCGCCTGTCTTATTCTAAGTGCGAGTTGTAGCGCTCCGAGGGCGTCTTGCCCCGTCACGCGGGGCTGCGAGCGATCCCGCACGCAGCGCAAGAAGGATTCTAGCTGCCGTCGCAGCGGTTCTCCGTCGTCCGCGGCCAGGGGCAAGATGCGCAGCTCTGCCGCGCTGTCAAGTCCGATGCGGACCCCCTCGCGCTTGATGTAGTCCAGCGAGATGTATTCGCCCGGCTGGAAGAAGCGCAGCTTGCGGATCTTTTCGGTGGAAACCCTGCTGGCTGTAAGGTTTGCAACGCAGCCGTTCTCGAACTGGATGCGAACGTTCGCGATGTCGGTCGTGTCGGAAATCACGGAAAGGCCGCTGGCGGACACGTCGCGCACCGGCGAGTCGACCAGCCTCAGCACGATGTCGAGGTCATGGATCATCAGATCCAGCACGACGTCGATGTCCAGGCTTCGCGGGCTGAACGGGCTCATGCGGTGAATCTCGAAGAAGAGGGGCAGGGTGGCCGCTTCCGCCGCCTGCTCGACGGCCGGGTTGAATCGCTCCAGGTGCCCGACCGTCAAGACACGGCCGGCCTCTTGAGCTGCCGTCACCAGGTCTCTCGCCGACTCGACATCCGGGGCGATCGGCTTCTCGACCAGCAGGTCCACGCCCTGCGCCAGCAGCGCCAGCCCGACGCGAGCGTGGTGCTGCGTCGGCACCGCGAGGCTCGCGGCGCGCACGCCGCGCGGGAGGGACGCCGGGTCCGACAGGGCCTCGCCGCCGTACTCGGCGGCAACCCGCCGGGCGCGCGCCATGTCGGGATCGACTACGGCGAGGAGGTCTGCCTCGCGCAGGTCGGCGAAGACGCGGGCATGCTGGCGCCCGAAGTTTCCGGCACCAACGACAGCGACCGGGATCGGCTCGACTGCGCTCACTAGGGTTTCGTCCGCCTGGCCGGGCCGGCTAGCGCAGGTCGTAGGCCACCAGCTCCGTTTGGTTGCGAACGAACAACAGGCCGTCCGCCATCGCCGGCACGTTCCAAGTCTTGCCCTGGACGGAATCGAAGCGAACCAGTTCCCGGTACTCGGCAGGCGTGGCCTCCACCAGGGCCAGCTCACCGTCCTCGCTAATGATCACCAGGTGGCCGGACGCATACAGGAGCTGGCCGTAGCGGTAGCGGCCCTTCTTCCAGAGACGTTCGCCGGTGCGCACGTCAACCGCCGCAAGGATCCCCTCGTCCAGGCCGTAGACCACCCCGTCAACCAGCACCGACGGATTGAACTTGTTTTTCATGTTGAGGTTAAACCAGACCTCTTCGACCGAGAAGCCGCTGTCGGCCTGCGAGATCTGCAGCAGGGCCGCCCCGTGGCCGTAGCCGGACGAGACGAATACGTGGTTCGCATCCACGACAAGAGGCTGAGCGCAATTGGCGTCGTAGCTCGTCTTCCAAGGGTGGCTCCAGAGCTCGGAGCCGTCGTCCAACGACGCGCCAAGCACCCGCGTCCCGCTCACGATCAGCAGTTGCCGGCGCCCGGCGAGCGTCGCCACCTGCGGGGAGACGTACCCGGCCTTGTCGTCGAGGTTCGACCAGAGAACGTCGCCGGTAAGCTTGTCGTAGGCGAAGATGGACTTCCCGCCCCTTCCGCCGGGCAGGGCGATGACCATCTCGTCAACCACCAGCGGGGCCGCCGCCATGCCCCAGGTCAGGTTCGAGGCGTTGGCGTCCCTGAGGATGTTTCGCTGCCAGAGCACGTCCCCGTTGCCGGCAGCCAGGCACAGCAGCTCGCCGTTCGCGCCCTGCGCGTAGATCTTGCCGTCTGACCAGGTTGGCGTGGCGCGGGGCCCGTCGCCTCCCATCGATTCGCTGAACCGAGATTTCCACGAGTGCTCCCAAGCTTGGCGGCCGTCCTCGATCCTGTAAGCTGCTACGACTTCCCGGTCGCGTCGCTGCTCGATCGTGAACAGCAGCCCGTCGGCTACGACCATCGAGGCGTAGCCGCCGCCGATCTGCTCGCGCCAGAGTTCCTCCGGGCCATCGGACGGCCAGTCGGTATTGATCGGCGATTGATCATATACTCCGGCGCGTCCCGGTCCGCGGTACTCGGTCCAGTAGTTCGCCGTCGCGGGAGCCTCGTCGGGGGGGCTCGCGGCGGAAGGCCTCGCCATGACGGGGGCCGTGGCTTGGGAGGTGTCTTCCTCCGCTCGGGCCAATGAAGCAGTGTCCAGACGCCGGTCTGCTTCCAGATCCTCCATGCGCGACTCGGAGTCGACATGCTCGATGACCAAGCCCCGGCCGGAACCGGAGAGACCGATCGTCGCTCCTGACCAGAGCAAGTACAGTCCGCCCGCCAGCGCCACGGAGAAAATCGCTACAAGAACGTACAAGGCGGTCTGCGTTAGCCTCTTGGCAAGCAACAGCATGGGCCTCCCTCCTCCGCGAACCGTACGGACCGCTGCTCTTAGCCTAGCGGACATGGCGCTGTGCGATCGGGAATCGGCGGCCCATCCCGAATGCCTTCGATGTCACGCGCAGGCCCGGAGCGGCTTGCTGGCGCTTGTATTCGTTGCGGTCCACCATGCGGGCGATTTCCCGCACCATTTCGAGCGGATGGCCCAGGCGCTCGGCGATTTCCGGCGCGGACAGGCACTCTTCGACGTATAGCCGCAGGATTGGGTCTAGAACCTCGTAGGGCGGCAGGGAATCGGAGTCCTTTTGATCGGGCCTGAGTTCGGCCGATGGCGGCTTGTCCAGCACCGCTTGAGGGATGCCGCCGGGATGCCGCTGATTGGCCACTCCCGCCAGCTTGTAGGCTAGCGTCTTGGGCACGTCGCTGATGACTGCCAAGCCCCCGCACATATCGCCGTAGATCGTGCAGTAGCCAACGGCCAGTTCGCTCTTGTTTCCGGTGGTGAGCACTAGGCTGTTGAACTTGTTGGACAAGGCCATCAGGGTCGTTCCGCGCAGGCGGGCCTGAAGGTTCTCCTCGGCGATATTCGGGGCCAGGCCGTGGAAGGCGGGCGCCAGCTGGGCTTCGAACGCCCGGTATGCCGGATTGATGCCGATGGTCAGGAATTGAATCCCCATAGCCTCTGCCGTGCCCCGCGCGTCGATCAGGCTGCCTTCGGACGAGTATGGTCCCGGCATGGCCACGCCGGTAACGTTGCTCGCGCCCAGTGCCTCGGTCGCGATCACTGTCGTGAGGGCAGAGTCGATCCCGCCGCTCATGCCGACGATCGCTTTGCTGAATCCGCACTTCCTGACGTAGTCGCGAGTTCCCAGCACGAGCGCGTCGTACACGGCGCCGGTGTCGCCAGCGGCGCTCTCCCCCGACCACGTGTCTTCCGGCGCCTCGCCGGCGGAGCCCGGCTCCCAGCAGACTACATCCTCCGCAAACGACAACGCCCGCGCCCGGAGAGTCCCGGACCCGTCAACGGCGAAGCTCGACCCGTCAAAGATCAGTTGGTCATTGCCGCCGACTTGGTTCACGAGGGCCGCGGGCACGCGGTGGCGCGCTGCCATGGCCTTGAACATGGCCAGCCGGAATCCGCGCCTGCCGACGTGGTACGGCGACGCGGAAATGTTGACTAGCAGGTCGATTCCCTGCCTGGCCAACTCCTCGACCGGATCCGTCGAATACCGGGAGCGCTCCCAGAACTGCTTGTCGTTCCAAGCGTCCTCGCAGATCGTGAGGCCGATCCGCCGCCCCCGGAACTCCCACACCGCGGCCCGCTCTCCGGCTCGGAAGTAACGCGCCTCGTCGAAGACGTCGTATGTCGGCAGCAATAGCTTGCTCTGGCGGAAGACGACGCCGCCCTGGTCGAGGCAGGCCAGGCAGTTTGCCGCCTTGCCCGACTCGCCGGATTCGCCGCAGTAGCCCACGACCAGAGCTGTGTCCAGGCTGGCGGATTCCCGCGCCAGCCGCTGCAACTGGGCCTCGTTTGCGTCGCGGAAACCTGCCGTGGTGACGAGGTCAAGCGGCGGGTAGCCGCAGATCGACAGTTCCGGAAATACAGTTAGATCCGCGCCTAGGTCGTTCGCCTCGCGGGCGCTCCGCAGGATGCGATCAGTATTGGCCTCTAGATCCCCAACGGTGAAGTTGAGTTGCGCGAGCGCTAGCCTCATCGATCCTAGCTTTACTCTATCGCCTGGCTAGGACGAGGCCGGGCGCGGCTCGGCACGCCCTCGTGGGGCTTTGTAGCGGCAGCGGCCCACGGCCCGCCACCGAATTTCACCCAGTGGCTAGAAAATGTGCCCGTCGGTCAGAGTGAGACGGAACGGGCTCTTGGAGAGGCCGCTGGCAACGCCATCGATGGTCAGCATGGATCCGGTTCGCAACCCCGAGCGGCGGCGGTTCTCAAGGTTCAGCACGACCTCCGTGCTGCCGCCGGGCTCGCTGGTCAGGTTGACAGTCGCCGGCCTTTCGGGCGGACTTGCCGAGACTACATAGAGGCCCATCTTCGGGGTCAGCTTGCCGTTGAGGTCAGCCCAAATGGCATCCCCTGTGGGCTCGAGCAGACGCGTCTTGAGATCCTTGAAGACCCACAGCTCCGGGTTCTCTTTGCGGGACTTCTGGTCGGCTTCGAATTGCAGCTCCTCGGAAGACTTCAGCTCGATGCGGCCGGTCGGCAGAGCCCCTGCCTTGGCCATTTCCTCGATCTCGGGCCAGTAGAGGTCGAAGGCTTGGTCGCCGTAGTTGCTCTTCAGCAGGTTCTGCACGTAGTCCAGGACCTGCGTGCGGCCCTCAGCGGCCATCGAGTTCGGGCCGTCATACAGCGCCGCGCGCGCAAACGAGATGAATGCGAGATCGTACTTCGCCGCATCCTGCTGCGCCAGCACCTCCTGGCCGAGCCAGTAGGAAACCTGGCCGCGCGACGGATCGATCGTGAGCACTTCGCGGAAAGCGTTCTCTGCGGCTGTGTGGTCCTTTTGCTGCATCCGCCCCCAGCCGACGGTCAAATGCGACGATGCCACGGCTTGCTGCTTGGCGTTGTCCCACGCCTCTTGCGCGACCGTGTCAGGCTTGTTCGCAAACTGCTTGTCGACTAGCTTCAGCACGGCATTGGCGGCATCGATGCCATCGTTCACCGTCTGCTCGTCGGCTTTGCCCAGATACGGGCTCGAAAGCGTGATGACGTAGTGCGCGGTGAAGTCATCCGGCACCTTGGTCAGGAGCGTCTTCGCGGCTTCCACGGCTTCCGCTGTCTGGCCGGTCTTTTGGTAGCTGTCGAGGTAGAAGCGCGCGCGCTCCACGTGGTAGTCCGTCTCGGGGTACTTCTCGGTCCACTCGTCGAGCACCAAGAGCTTCGCCGCCGGATCTGCCTCGCCGTAGACCTTGGTGATCACATCGTACTCAGCCCGGTCCTTGTAGTTCTTCTCCTGCGGATTCGGGATGGCGACAGCGGCCACCATCAGAAGCAGACACGTTGTGAGCGCGTAGTGCGCAGCTTTCTTCAAGATCATTCCCTGAACTCCGAAGCCATCGTCTGACGGCATAGAGAAAATGATGGCACACTTCCGCAGGTGGCGCAACGGCTCCGATCAAGCGGAAAACGAGCACTTACTCATCTTTGAGAAAGTATAGCCGTCCCGGGCCGCGGCATGCAAGTGAATGCGCGCAACGCGGCAACCGGCCACGTTCCGGGGCTGGGCGGGTTTGCTGCGCGGTGCGGCTCTCCTGCGGCGAGCGCGCGGGTCTGCGCCCCGAATTCCTCGCCGCCAAGGCGCGAACCGCTCCTAGGAACGCCGATCGCTCAGGTCCCCGGAGAGCCGGAATGCGATCTTGCCCGCGGTTCGGCTCAGGCCGAAAGCGGTTCTGGCGGGCTCAGGTGCTAGTCGCTGGCAGCCATCACATTGGCAAGGCGGCCGGTCACTATCCGGCTGGTTGGCACTGAGCGCTGCCCGGTCCAACGGGGCGCTTGATTGTTACAAGTTTGACCCTGTCTGGCGTGCAAGTTTGAGCCCGTGTCTGCGAGTAGAAAATCATTGCTTGACAACCCACTGGATTTCCTGTTATTTGTGGGACTAGCACATGCCTGAGGGTCTACTTGGCCCAACGTTTGAAACACGGGTATCCACTCCAAGAATTCCATTGATCAAGTCGATCTGAGTGACTGGGCGGATCCCACTCTAGAAGGAGCAACAGCCTCACAATGGACATCAACAAAATCCTCAACGAGTTGAAGACCGAGCTGGACCAAAACAGCACCGCAATCGCGGCTCTGAGCGGCCTGCCAATGAGCCGCGAGACCAAGAAGGTTCTCGATTACTTGGAAAGTAATCGCGCGTTGGTCGAAGACGCGGTCGTCGCCCTCGCGAACCTCGAGCGCAGCCGCGGCAAGCGTCGCGGCCGCCGCCCCGCTTGGATCGAGGAAGTCATGGGATCCAGAGGCGCCAGCTAGGGCGTCTTAGCTAACCAGCCGCGAGCCTTCGGGCTTCGCCGTTGACAGCCTGCGGGGTTTGCCGACAGGTGGGCTTAGTACAGCAGGAACGCTCGCCGCCTCGTCCGAAAGTCGCTGATTGATTCGTCGATACGGCCCCAAATCGCTGCCGTGTCTTGGCCCTTATTCAAAGCCTCTACAGTTTCCGAATTGCCGACCAAATTCTTGGCCGGTCCAAAGTCTACTTTGTTGGCGTGAGTCTTGGCTAGCGCGTTGGCCACCACCAATCCTAGGCGAGTTGGCTGAAGAGCGTTCCTGTCTATGATCGAAAACTGCACGCCATCGATTTCCGTGCCGCTGAACACCGAAGCGGCGGGCTTCTGTCGGCGGGCGTACACCCTCACGCCCGGCAAGGAGGCTTGGCGGATAGCGTCCGCCAGAGCCGCGCCGTCAATCCAGTCCGCGCCGACGAACTGGAACGGAGTGTCGGTTCCCCGGCCTACCGAGTAGTTCGGCAGGTGTTCCAGCAAGGCGATGCCGGGATACAAGATGGCCTGGTCGAGTGTCCTGATGTTCGGCGAGGGGTTGACCCACGGCAGGCCGGTTTCGTCAAACCACAGGCTGCGCTCCCAGCCCTGCATGCGGACAACCTCGAGCTTGGCGCCGATCTTCCTCTCCGCGTCGAACATTCCGGCAAGCTCTCCCACCGTCATCCCGTGGCGCACCGGGATGTTGTGGTAGGCCACGAAGGACTCCAGCTCGTCATCCCTCGGCGGTCCCTCAACGTCCACCCCGTTAATCGGGTTGGGCCGGTCCAGCACGTAGAATTCAATGCCCGCTTCGGCCGCGGCCTCCAAGGCGTATCCCATCGTCGTGATGTAGGTATAGAAGCGCGCGCCGATGTCTTGGATATCGAACACGAGCGCGTCGAGGCCCTGCAACTGTTCCGTCGCGGGCCGCTTGCGGTCGCTGCGATAGAGGCTGTGGACGGCGATTCCACTGCGCTGGTCGACGCCATCGGCAATGTCCGGCTGGTCCAATTCTCCGCCCAGCCCGTGCTCGGGCGTGAAGATCGATTCGAGGCTGACATCTGGCGCCGCGGCCAGCAGGTCGATGTTGCGCCGCCGCAGGCGGTCGATCCCCGTGTGGTTGGTCAAGAGCCCGATTTTCTTGCCACGCAGGCGTGCGAAACCCTCGGATGCAAGCACATCCAGCCCTGTCTTTACGGGCGAAAAAACAGCTCTGTCGCGAGTTTGATCGGCTTCGACCGATGGGTCTGTGCCACTCGCGTTGAGGTTCGCCGCGACGATGGTTGCGACAAGGCTCCGCAGTCGGACCACGGATGTGTTGACGGTCGGATGGACGCGATTCGTCATCAACACGACAAACGAATGACTGACAGGGTCAATCCACAGTGACGGCCCCGTATAGCCGGTATGTCCGAACGACGCAGTGCTGAACAGGTCACCGCGGGGCGAGGAATAGGGCGTATCGATATCCCACCCGATTCCCCGGGCGACCGTTCCGTCAGGGCTTTGCGAGGTGCGCATGCGCAGCACGCTCAACGGGCTCAAGATCCGCGTCCCGTCCAGTTCCCCGCCGTTCAGCATCATGCGCGCGAATGTGGCGACATCTCTGGCGGTAGAGAATACCCCGGCTTGTCCCGACACCCCCGCCATCCTGCGTGTCGTGGGATCGTGAACAATCCCCCGTAGGAAGCTGCCATCTGCCAGCCGCACGGTCGGCGCGATGCGCGAGCGCAATTCGACTTCCGGGCGGAAGGAGGTATCGTGCATTCCGAGAGGTTTGAAGATGCGTTCTTCCGCGAACTTGTCCAGGGTTGTTCCGCTGATTCTGCGGACGATTTCCGCCAGGAGAATATAGTTCACATCGCTGTAGACGAACTTCGTGTCGGGTGCGATCGCCGGCCTCTCCTGCAGTGCGAGATCGACACCCGCTTGATAGCCACGCCACGTGGATTCGAGCGGTAGCGTGGGGCGCAGGCCCGAAAAATGGGTGAGTAACTGTAGGACTGTGATGCGCGTGCGGTCTTGGAAATCAGGCAGATATACCTGAATCCTGTCGTTGAGACGGACTTGGCCCTCTTCCGCCAGCATCATGATCGCCGGGGCCGTGACCATTACCTTCGTAAGGGACGCGCAATCGAAGATGGTGTCGACTTCCATCGGCTCGCGCCGCGGCGCTACGCTCTTGGCCCCGTAGCTGGCGAAGTGCAGAAGCTGCCCGCGGGACTCGATCCACGCGACCGCCCCGGGCGTGATCCCGTCCTCGATCGCCTGATTGATCGTGGTGTCGAGGATCTGTGAGCCTTTCCACTCCGCTGGCGTCGCGGTGGGTACTTGCGTAAGCACGCCCGCAGACGCGAGGGCGAGGACTGCGAGCGTGGCACCGCGAAGTCCGGAGCGGGTCGAGGTCTGCACAGGCTCATCGTATCAAGCAAAGGCATGCCTGAATCGGGCAGGAGCCGACGCACGAGACGACCGCCGTACAGGCACGGAATCCGGCGTCCCGGCCGCCTCCTCGACGCCGACGGACGGCTGAGCCCGCCTGTTCCAACCTGCATCGGCATCGTGGCTCGCATGTGCCCTGCCTCGGGGCATCCATCATGCAGGCGCCCAGCGGCGGGCCGATTTGCGGGCGTGTCATACTAGCTCTGAAAGGTGCGCGGGCGCCGCTAAGGCTCGCGTTTCACTCTGGTCGGTGCGTCCCGCTGGTCGCGGCTTGCCCTCTATCTCATGCTTGATCGCGCCTACTTGCGACAACATTTCGATGAAGCCAAGGCCCGCTTGGCAGATCGAGTCGAGGTGGACGTGCTTGAGCAGTTCGCCGAGACAGACGCCAGACGGCGTGCCGCGGTCACTGAGATGCAAGCATTGCAGGGGCAGCGCAACGAACTCAGCGCCAATGTGGCCAGGGCAAAGCGCGCCGGCGAGGATGCCTCCGCGATGGTCGCGCAGTCTCGCGACGTGCATGCGCAGATCGGCAAGTACGAGGCCTCGGTGCATGAGCTGGACGAGGCTCTGAACTCGGTCTTGAGCCAGATTCCCAACGTTCCCCACGAGAGCGTGCCGGCCGGGGCCGACGAGTCCGCCAACCGCGAGGTCAGCCGTTGGAGCGAGCCCGGCGAGTTCGCCTTTCAACCCAAGCCGCATTGGGATCTCGGCGTGCAACTGGGGATCGTCGATTTCGAACGGGCGGCCAAGCTGGTCGGCTCGCGCTTCGCGGTGTATTGCGACGCCGGGGCCAAGCTCGAGCGCGCACTGATGAATTTCATGCTTGACGTACATACTGCCGAGCATGGCTACCGCGAGATATTGCCGCCCTTCATCGCGAATTCCCGCAGCCTGTTCGGCACCGGCCAGCTGCCGAAGTTCGCGCACGACCTGTTCAAGCTCGAGCGCACCGACTACTGGCTGGTGCCTACGGCCGAAGTGCCCCTGACGAACCTGTACGCCGGCGAGACGCTTGCCTCTGACGACCTGCCGATATCGCTCACGGCATTCACGCCGTGCTTTCGGAGCGAGGCGGGCTCCTACGGCCGGGACGTGCGTGGCGTCATCCGCCAGCACCAGTTCCAAAAGGTCGAACTGGTCAAGTTTGCCAGCCCGGATACCAGCTACGGCGAGCTCGAGCGCCTGACCGCGGATGCCGAAGACATCTTGCAGCGCCTAGGACTGCCGTATCGCAAGGTCCTGCTCTCGAGCGGCGACATGGGCTTTAGCGCGGCCAAGACCTACGATCTGGAAGTCTGGCTGCCCGGGCTCGGCGAGTACAAGGAAATCTCGTCGTGCAGCAACTTCGAAGCGTTCCAAGCCCGTCGAGCAAGAGTTCGCTTTAGGAGCACCGAAGGCGGTCGCAACAAGCCCGACTTCGTGCACACGCTCAACGGGAGCGGCCTGGCCATTGGGCGCACTTGGCTGGCAATCTTGGAGAACTACCAGCAGGCCGATGGCAGCGTGGTCATGCCCGAGGCGCTGCGTAGCTACTTGAACGCCGAGCGCATCGACCCCAGCGGCGAACTGGGCTGACGCGGCGCGTCAGGAGTATGCTCCCTTCAGGTCGTTCCATCTGACTCTCCATACGTCGGCGAAGGCCGTCAGCCCGTCACGGAGCCCAACGGAAGAGTCAGGCTGATTGTTCCAGCGCACCGGGACTTCGGCGATCGAGAAGCCGAGCTTGCGCGCAATGTAGAGCTGCTCCACGTCGAAGCCGAAACGTTCGATCCGCTGCTTGGTCGCGATTCGTTGGGCTGCTTGCCGGACGAACAGCTTGAAGCCGCACTGCGTGTCCGCGACGCGCAGTCCCGTGGCCAGCCTCACGTTGAGGTTGAACAGGCGGCCTACGCACTCGCGGTACTTGGGCTGGTGGATCCCGATCAGCGAGCGGTCCAACGCCCGCGAGCCGATCGCGACCGCATGGCCGCCGGCTTCTGCAGCGTTGACGAGCTTCTCCACTTCCGCGATCGGCGCAGACTCGTCGGCATCGCAAGACAGCACCCATTGGTGGCTAGCCTCGCGCATGCCGCGGCGCACGCTGTAGCCCTTGCCACGGTTGGCATTGTTGCGGAAAACCAGCAGCGCGACACCGCTGGCCGCCAGCGCCGGCCCTTCTGACCGCGCGGATTCTGACGTGCCGTCGCGGGACCCGTCGTCAACCACGATGACCTCGGCCTCGTCAAACGGAGAGCCCGGCAGATAGCGCGACACGTTGCGCAGCGTCGTCGGCAGGCGGCGCGCTTCGTTGAAGGCCGGGATTACTAGGCTGAGGGACGGCACGGGGGTCAGGCGCGAAGGGCTCGCTCTTGCAGCCTGGCGTAATACGGACGGCACTCCTCCAAGAGCGGCCGGAGCGCGCCTGGAAACGGTCCGGGTTTCGGCCGGTAGGGACGGAACTCGGTGCTTTGGTGGGCGCTCGCGTACCATTCCGACGCCCATGCGCCATCGAATTCCTTGGGCCCGTCCGGCCAACTTAGCATTGCCTGTTCGAACGGTATTTCGAGGTACTCGCAAAGCGCCGCCAAGGCGCCCGGGGGGTCCGTCAGCAGATCGCGGGCATCCAGCACGGCGGGATTCTGGCCCCAATCCTCCAGCATTTCGATGAGTTCGCACTGCCGTGCGAAGCCCGCGTCGCGCATGCGCGGCTGCCCGATGCGCAGCAGCAGAGACGGCAGTACCTGTTCCGGGTCTCGCGTGAGGAACACGTTGCGCGTGCTCTTCATGAAGTCTAGGTTCAGGCCGACCAAGTGGTGGGCCATCTGTTTGAAGAACACCACGGGACTGGCCCACGGCCCGAGGATCGATTCGCGGGCCACGCGATCGCCATCGGGGTCTTGGGCGGCCAGACAGGCCTCGCGCATTGGGTGCTGCGCGCCGCTGACCCGCAGGAAGTGAGCGTATAGGGGCTCGTCAACGACCGTGGTGTCGCTGCGCTGGGAGAACGAGTACATCAAGGCCGTGGACACGTTGCGCGGTCCGGACCATAGACAGATCCGTTTCGTTGAATCAGTCATGAGCAGGGTATTCGCCGCCGAGGCCGGTCGATTCCGTCGACGCCGGCCGTTGGCGCGGGCGTGCCGAACAATCGGGGGCGGAGCTCGCCGTCGGCACGCCGTCCATTTTGGCACGCGCCTCGCCGGCCGGGCGCGACCCGTGCGAGGGCGAGCGGGTCCGGAGCTGCTCGAGCAACATTGCCGCAACGCTCTGCCATGATGGATTCATGGCAGACGCTGTCGGCCGCGGCGCCCAGGTGATTGAGCCGGGAACCGTGAACGCTCCGGAGTTTCCGCGCGGGCTGGAATGGCTCAACACGGACACGGCGCTGTCCATCAAGGACCTGCGCGGCAAGATCGTGCTGCTGGACTTCTGGACCTATTGCTGCATCAACTGCATGCACGCGCTCGAGGACCTCAAGCGCCTGGAGAGCAAGTACCGCGACGAGCTCGTCGTTATCGGCGTCCATTCGGCCAAGTTCGACGCCGAGAAGCACACTGACAGGATTCGCGAGGCGATCCTGCGCCACAGCATCGACCATCCGGTGGTGAACGACGCCGAAATGCGCGTGTGGCAGGAATATGCAGTGCGGGCGTGGCCCACGTTCATGCTGGTCGACCCCCTGGGCAAGGTCTTCGGGACCCATTCCGGAGAACAGGTTTTCGACCTCTTCGACAAGGTTATCTCGCAGATGGTCCAGCACTACGACGCTGGCGGGGCATTGCGCCGCGGCCCGTGGCAGAATGTCTCCGAGGCCAGCCGCGTTCCGGATTCGCTGCTGTCGTTCCCCGGCAAGGTCCTCGCCGATGCGGCTGGCGGCAGGCTGTTCATCGCCGACTCGAACCACCATCGGATCGTGGTGGCCTCGCTGACGGATGGCACGGTTTGTCAAGTCATCGGCGGCTGCGAGCCGGGATTCGCGGACGGTACAGCCGAGGCGGCGCGCTTCTGCCAGCCGCAAGGGATGGCTCTGAGCGCAGAAAGGCTGTACGTTGCCGATACCGGCAATCACGCGATCCGCGTGGTCGATTTGGACGGGCCAGCCGTGTCCACTCTCGCGGGCGACGGCCAGCAAGACACCGAGTGGAACAGCCGGCCCGGATCGCTGGAAGGCCGGAGGTTGAACTCGCCTTGGGACCTGCATCACGCGCACGGCGTGCTGTTCGTCGCCATGGCCGGGAACCACCAGATCTTTGGCATTGACCTGGATGGAGGGTATATCGCGAGCCACGCAGGAAGCGGTCGCGAGGACCACGTTGACGGCCCTTTGATGGCCGCGGCTCTGGCGCAGCCCAGCGGCTTGACCTCAGACGGGGAGAGCCTGTTCGTCGCCGATAGCGAAGTCAGCTCGATCCGGGCCGTTTCGCTCGACCCGAGGGGAGGGCACGTTCGCACGGTCGTAGGGAAGGGACTGTTCGACTTCGGAGATGTCGATGGCGTGGGGCAAGAAGTCCGCCTCCAGCACCCGCTCGGAGTTGCGTACGCAGACGGCAAGCTGTTCGTCGCCGACACCTACAACAACAAGATCAAGTCCATCGCGCTGCCGGTGCTCCACGCGAAGACAGTGGCCGGCAGCGGAGAGGCCGGCTGCCGGGACGGGGCCGCCAGCGAGGCGCGCTTTAACCAGCCGGGCGGCCTGAGCCATGCGGATGGCAGCCTGTACGTCGCCGACACGAACAATCACGCCATACGCAAGGTCGATCTCCGGACCGGAGCCGTCTCAGCGTGGTCTCTGCGCGAGGCGGCCCGGCTGGTGCCTCCGCGACGGGCCCTGCGGACGCTTCCCGAACGCTCGGTCAGGCCCGGGATCGTAACCGTTAGGGTTGGCGCGGAATTGCCCGCGGACCGAGTTCTCGCTCGTGAGGCATCGTCAGGGGTGACTGTTCGCGTCGGAGAGCGCGTTTTTCCGGCAGTCTTTCGGGACGGAATCGCGGAGACGTCCCTTGAGATCAGCCAGGACGAGATGCTCCATGTCGAGGCGGTCATCTACTACTGCAGCACTGGACGAAGCGGCGCCTGCTATTGCCACAGCTCGACGCGGGTCGTGCCGCTGCGCACCGATGAGGCCGGGCCTTCCGAGATTGAGCTCGGATTTGCGGTCAGCGCCTGACTAGGGCTCGGCTCGCCGCCTGTCCTTGGCCGGATCCGCGATCACTCGTCCTCGACACGGAAGGTGCCGACCGGCTGCTCCTCGGCGAGGTCGGCGTCCCACGCCGCGCGGCACACAGCCAGCAACTGATCCAAGACTTGTGCGGCCTGCGCTGCCTCATCGGCCGTGACTGGCTCGCCAGTGGCGCCATCTCTCTTGGATGAACTTGGAACGGGGTCGCTCATCAGAATCGCGGGACTTGTCCCGGTGGGTCCATTATGCGCCTGTTCGGCCGAAGGATCGACCGCCGGTGCCGTGCTAACATCGTCCGAACGAGGACCGACGGCATGGCTGAAACCATTGCAAGGCTATTTCAAGACGTGATCGCGTATGGCAAGGCAGACGCGATTCTCACCAAGGATTCCGGCACCTACGAGCCCATTTCGTCAGCTGAGCTGGAGCGGCGTTGCATCCAGCTGCAATCCGCCTTGGCCGAGGCGGGCCTGCGGAAAGGCGACAAGTGCGCCCTGATCTCCGAGAACCGCTGGGAGTGGGCCGTGGCCGACTTCGCGATGATGACGGCGGGCATCATCAGCGTCCCGATCTATCCGACGCTGCTGGCCGACCAGGTGCGCTACCTGCTCGAACACTCCGAGTCCAGGGCGATCTTTTGCTCGACCGAGGGCCAGCTGGAGAAGATTCTCTCCGTTCGCGACCAATTGCCCAACCTCACTCTTGTGATCGGTTTTGACAGGACCGATCAGGAGGGAGTGGCGAGCTTGGCCGATCTCATCGGCGAGGCCAGCCCCGACGCCGCCGCCCGGCAGCGCTTCGACGCAGCGTTGGAGGCGGTCGATCCCGGCGATTTGGCGAGCATCATCTACACGTCGGGCACGACGGGCGTGCCCAAGGGCGTGATGCTGTCGCACTCCAACATCTGCACCAACATTCGTGACTCGAAGATCGACACAGAAGCGGACGATGTGGCCCTGTCGTTCCTGCCGCTGTGCCATATCGCCGAGCGCCTAGCGGACTATGTCTATTTCGCCGGAGGTGTCACGGTGGCGTATGCGGAGTCGATGGACACTGTTGCCGCCAATATGGGCGAGGTCAAGCCCACCATGGCGGTCGGCGTTCCGAGATTCTTCGAAAAGGTCCACGACCGCGTGATGGCGGCCATGGCCGCCGCGCCTGCCATCCGACGAAACCTGTTCCACTGGGCGGTTGGCGTGGGCAAGGCCGCGACGCCTTACCGCTTGCAGGGCAAGCCGCTGCCGGGGTTGCTTGGCATCAAGCACGGCGTGGCCGACAAGCTCGTCTTCACCAAGCTGCGCGGCCGGCTGGGCGGCAGGATCCGCTTCTTTGTTTCCGGGGCTGCCCCGCTGGCGAAACACTTGGCTGAGTTCTTCTATGCGCTGGGACTGCCGATCCGCGAGGCCTATGGCCTGACCGAAACGTCCCCGTTGGTCTCCATCAACCCAATCGACGCACTCAGATTTGGCACGGTCGGTACGATCATTCCCAATGTTGAGGTGCGCATTGCCGAGGACGGCGAAATCTTGGTTCGCGGCCCGAACATCATGCAGGGCTACTTCAAGATGGAGGAGCAGACCGCGGAGGTCATGGATGGCGACTGGTTCCACACCGGGGACATTGGCCACTTGGACGAGGACGGGTACCTGTCCATCACCGATCGCAAGAAGGACTTGTTCAAGACCTCTGGCGGGAAATACATCGCGCCCTCGCCGATCGAAGGCCGCCTCAAGAGCAGCCCGCTCATCGAGCTCGCGGTGGTTGTGGCCGAGCGGCGCAACTTCCCCAGCGCCTTGGTGGT
This sequence comes from Bryobacterales bacterium, assembly GCA_022824585.1. Taxonomy (GTDB): domain Bacteria; phylum Acidobacteriota; class Terriglobia; order Bryobacterales; family UBA6623; genus VXMF01. The sequence goes on from JAJDZN010000133.1 coordinate 30,741, forward strand.
GCCGGCGTTCGAGGCCCTGCAGGCTTGGGCGGGGGCCAACGGCATCGAGGCTGCCGACAATGAGGAACTCTGCGCGAATGCGGCCGTGCAAGAGCACGTCATGTCCGAGGTGGCATCGCTGTGCAGCGACATGGCCGGCTACGAGCAGATCAAGAAGATCGCGCTGATTCCGAGTGATTTCACCATCGGAGGCGGGGAACTCACGCCGACAATGAAGGTGCGACGGGGCGTAGTCTACGAAAAGTACGCCAGCCAGATCGACGCGATCTACTCGTAACGCCTCGCTGGCAGGCCCTGTCTAACTGAGCGATGGGCAGGATGCATCTCAGATCCGGCAACGCCCGCCTTGGCGGGCTGGCCGCGCTGTGCGTCTTGGCTGCGGCCGGCCTCGCCGGCCAGACCGCGTTTCCGCTGCGCGCCGTCGAGTTCGAGGGCAACGCCAACTTCCCCAGCGAGGACTTGGCTGCGGTCACCGGCTTGGAGATCGGGCAGCCTGTGCGCAAGCCCGATTTCGACCGAGCGCTGCGCAAGCTGAACGAGACCGGGCTGTTCGAGTCGCTGCGCTATCGCTACGAGCCGCTCGGCGGGGGATACCGGCTGACCATAACGGTGCAGGAGCTCGCGGAACTGTACGGAGTCCGCTTCCAGGGTTTCGATGACCCCGCGGAAGATCCCGCGAAGCTGCTGCGCGAGAGGTTGCCGCTGTACGTCGGCTTGGTGCCTGCCGGCGGGCCCATGGTGAGGATGATGGTCAACGCGCTGCAGGCCTGGTGGGAAGGGCAGGGCGGCGAAGCGGAGATCGTGGCCGATCTCGTACCGACCACGGGGGGCGGGTTCGAGATGCTGGTCGGGCCTGAGCGCGAGACAAGCAACATCGCCTTTACCACGTTTCGCAACACCGGCGACGTGGATCCGCTTGAGTTGCAGCGGACCTTCAACCAAGCCGCGATCGGCGAGCCGTACTCCGAGCCCCGGCTGCTCGAGCTGCTCTATCACAACGCTCGTCCGCTGTATACCGAGCGCGGTTACATGAACGTAGAGTTCTGCCCGTGCGATGTCAGTCCCGACCCCGACACGGCCGGCCTGCTAGTCGAGGTCGAGGTGCAACAGGGCGAGGTCTACCTGTTCGGTGACTTGGCGTGGCCCGAGCCTCTGCCGATCGATCCAGAGAGCTTGGCGAGGGTGAACCAGATCGGCCCGGGCCAGGTCGCCAACATTCGGGCGGCCTACGACACGATGGCAGCCATCGGAGAGGGCATGAAGCGCCAGGGTTACATGAAGGCCCACGCGCGCTTCGACGAGCGGACCGATCATGACGAACGCTTGGTGCATCTGGACATCGAAATCAGTCCCGGCCAGCAGTATCTGTTCTCGCGGCTGATCGTGAAGGGGCTGGACATACTCTCCGAGCCGGCCGTGCGCAAGCGCTGGGGCATGCAGCGGGACCAGCCCTTTGACGTGCGCTATCCCGCCTACTTCTTGGACCGCGTCAAGGCGGACGCGATGTTTGAGGGTCTCAAGCGAACCTCGTGGAGCGTCGATATCGACGAGGCTGCAGGACGGGTCGACGTGACGCTGGTCTTTTCCGGACTCGCCGAGGAGAGTCGCTAGCGGGCGCGTTGCGGCCGGACCGAAGCGCTCATGCGCGGGCCTTGTACATGCCGTGTCGGTAGACCATCGCTCGGCTCGGAATCGCCGGGTCGTAGAGCACCGTCACGGTCTGGCCGTTGCGCAATTCAGGGTTGCGCTCCCGGGCCCTGAGCGTCTGCCGCTTGCCGCTCGCGTCGTAGTTCACCAAGAAAGACCGGACGCCGCCTCTGCGGCGAACGTCCGCGGTGAACCCGGACACCGCCTTGCCTGACGCTGCCAGCCTGCGGTGGAGCCTGCGCTGGGCTTCGGCGAATCCGGCCGCGAGCAGGAGCACGGCGGCGATGAACACAACCATGGCCGTGGTGACCGGCGAGGTGAGTTCTGGCAGGTAGTGCTGCTCCGGATTCAATGGCATGTACACGACCTCTGTGGTGTCGCCCTCGCTGACACGGGCGTACACCCGCTGCGGGACGCTCTGGTTCACGCGCATCGGCGTTCCGGCGTCGGCGCTAAAGCTGTAGCCGAGAAAGTGCAGCGTCCGGCCGTCTTCGAGGCTGCGCGCGTCGCGCGAGTGGACCGTGGCAGACGCTGAGACGCCTTCTTGGTCGAGCAGCTTCTTCGAAGGCGGTGCGGGCAGGTACCCGAAATGTTGGTGCGAGAGCAAGGCGAACACTGCCAGCACCGCGACCCACACGGCTAGCACCAGCTTGCCTCGGGTCGTCAGCGTCACGTTGCGAGGGCCGGGAGCCCGCAATTCCGGCTCGATATTGGAATCGTCGGCACTCGCGCTGGGGGCCGCTTCGTGCCGGGGGGTCGATCGGGCCCCCTGATCGGCACCTGCCAGGCCCCGGCGCAGTGCAAGCGAGCCGGCTGCGATCAGGCCGACTCCCAGCCACAGGACCTCACCGCCTTCGGGCAGGGACATCACGATGGCAAAGCCCCCCGAGATTGCCAGCGATGCGCCTAGGGCGAGCCAGATCTTGCCTGCCTGACCGGATTGCACAGCAGCGCTATTACCCCCAGCACTTCAGTCTATGACAGCGGGAGTCGCCGAACAGCCGTGCCTTTGTCGAGCCGCACCGCTGATTCCTTTTCAGGATTGGGGGCTTTGACGCACACTGGGGGCCAAAAGGTGGTTTCCAGAGCGAGATGCTGAGCAAGATAGGGCGTCAGGCCCAGCATGGATGGAGGTTTGACGCCGCCGAACACAGTGCTGGGCGGTGCCGATCCACGGCCCGGACGCAATGCGGCCGCCACTAGGCCGCGCTAAGCCGAGCGAGGGCGCAGGAGAACCCGCCTAGGCGGGGTCTAGCAGCAGTTGCAGCGCTTCGTCGCGGTTTCCGGCGTAGTAGATTTGGGCCTCCGGCACCGTCTCGAACGGCCGCTGCGACAGCAGCAGCGCCAGCGCCAAGTTGTTCAGCGCCGCGGCGTTGGCCGGGCCGTGGCCCGTGCGCACGCGGCTGCTGTCCTCGGCGAAGGTCTTGTCCCGGCGATAGTGGTTGGCACTCTCGACCTGCCAGTGACCACGCTGCAAGTCCAGCAACTGTTGGGGCGTGGCCTCGCTCGCCGGCAGCGAGCTGAGGCCGTAGCTGTAGCTGCGCTTGACCGCTCCGCCGAGGCTCTGGCAGCTCTCGTGGGTGATCCGATAGGCCTGCCGGGCATGCGCGAAGGGCAGCAATTTCGGATGCGGCGTGAACACCTCGATCGAGCGCCGCTCCCAACTGCTGCGGTGGGTGCGCTGCCAGCGCCGCTCGCTCCAACTGCGCTCGCAGCCCAACTTCCAGTTCAACTCCTCCAGCGTCTGGTAGGTCTGCGGACAATTCCCCTTGATGCGCACCAAGATGTGCCCGCCGTGCTGCTCCACGATCGCCCGCTCGGTTTCCTTGCCCGCATGCCCGGCGTCCAGGGTCACCACTCGCCCGCGCAGATCCACCTCCTCCAGCAAGGCCCGCAACGCGGCCTGCTCGCCGCCTTCCTCGCGATAGCTGCGACTCGCCACCGGCATCCCCGTGGCGTGCTCCACCAGCGTGACCGTCTCCCAGTGCTGCCCCGGCGGCGTGAAGCGGTTCGCTCCGCGAATGCGCTTGCCGTCCCCGGCCAAGGCCTGCGACTGCGCCAAGCGCGGCTGCGTCCACTGCTGGATGATGCGCTCCAGCGAGGCCGGATCGGTCCGCTCCATGACCCGCTGGAAGGTCGTGTCCGAAGGTATCTCGTACTCTCCCGTGGCTGGCCCCCGGCGACACCCCAAGGCGCGTAACTCGTCTGGCTTCAACGTCTTCGAGTAGGCTTCCGCCGCCCGTCCGCCCATCTTGCCGGCCAGCCGTGCCAGCACCAGCAGCGCCAGCACCAGCCCCAGCGCATGCCGCTTGCCGTGGCGCCCCCGGCCGTCCTCCACTGCGTCCAACTGCGCTCGCAACGAGCGCAGATCCTGCGCCCCGTAGCGCACATCGACCGGCCCGCAGCGCCACTCCGGCTGGTCCTGCGGATCCGCCAGCCGTTGCCGCGCAGCCCGCCGCAACTCATACACCAGCATCACCTTCTTTTGCCCGTGCTTGGCCGTGTACTGCCCGTTCGAACGCGCATACCCCTTGCTCAATCCCAGTTTGATCCAGTTCGCCGCCAGATACGACGTGCCCCGATACTTGCGCGGGTCCACGAACGTTTCCGCCAGTTCCAACGCATGCCCCCAGTGCGCCTGCCAGTCCGCGCTCAGCCGCCGCAGGTTCTGCCCCAACACGCGCGAGGCCAGATTCTTCAGCCCCTGGCCCTCCGCTAACACCAAGAAGCGCGTGTTGTTGGCGCACAGGTGCAAGCGCCGGAACTGCACCGCCTTGTGCCAGCCCAGCCAGCGGTCGCGCGGGCGGCACTGGAACACCCCCGTCTGCCAGCCCACCAAGGCCAGCCACTTGCCCCGCCATTCGGCGACGTAGCGCAGTCCGCGCCCCGCGAACTGCTTGAATCCCAACTCGTGGTGGGTGTCCATCAACGTGTCCCAGCGCAGCCGCTCCTCCGGCCGCGCCAGCCGCACCACCACTTCGCTGACCACCGGAACCGGCTCCGCAGACTCTGCCGACGTTTGCACCGCCATACTCCCTGCATACACGATTCCGGCCAAAAAAGCCACCCCCCGCGCTAACTTCTTGCCCCAAAGGGTACAACCTCAGAAAACGAATCAGCCGTGTGTCGAGCCGCGGCGTATGTCCTAGCGCGCGACCTAAGCCTCAGTCAACCGTAAACGGGACCCGCTCGACGCGCAATGGCGTGTGCCGCGCAAGCGCGTCAAAGTCGGTATCGCAGTGCAGCACTGGCAGGTCGGCTCGGATGGCTAGCGCGCCAATAAGGCAATCGATTAGAACGCGAACGGTCTCGCCGCGACTGCGGCACAGCCCGTAGATCGCGGCCGCCTGGTCATAGTCTCCGGGCTGCATCGGAACGAGTGCGGCGCGCGCGATGAGTCGTCGGAGATCGCGCCGGTGTCGCTCGTCACGGGCTCCAGCTAGGAGTTCCATTCGAACGACATCGCATGTCGCGATGTCAGCGTCGAGCAACTCTCCGACCCGAATACATGCCGGCGATCGGGTGTCGCGGAGATACTCCACCCAGGCGGAAGTGTCAACGAGGACCATCTACGCGCCCGCGCATTTTGTCGAGATCGCCGTCCCAGCCGGCTCCGCGCATTTGGCGGGCTTCATCGAGGCTGAATGGCTCCGATGCAAGCGAGCGCAAGGCGAAATTTATCGCTTCCCGCTTGGTCGCGAAGCAGTATTGCCTCATGACCGCTGCACAAGCTTCGTCGTCGACGTCCACGTTAGTGCGTGCCATACACCAATCATACACCACGACGGTGCCGGATTTTTGCAGCGCCCCGGCACTGGAAGCGTTCTGAAGTGCTTCGTCTCGATGGCGTACCCTAGATTGGGCGCGCGCCTTGGGCTTGGCAGCGCAACCACAGAACCATGAAACTCAGAACCCTACACTTCGCGGTTGCTTGGGCCTTGGTTGCCCTCGTGCTCGCGGCCCCTGGCATCTCACAAGTAGGCGAGAATCGCACTCCTCAGGCCCCCGCGACGCAGCAGGCGGACGCCGACCGCTGGGAAGCTACTATCCGATCGTTCGAAGAGAGCGACCGCAAGAATCCTCCCCCGGAGGGTGGCATCGTCTTCCTCGGAAGCTCGAGCTTTCGGCGCTGGGATCTGGAGAAGTCGTTTCCGGGCCAGGGCTTGATCAACCGTGGTTTCGGCGGCTCGCAGATGGCCGATGCCATACGCTACCTAGATCGCATCGTGCTGCCGCTCAAGCCGCGGAAGATATTCCTGTACGAGGGCGATAACGACACTGGCAGTGGCAAGACGCCCGCGACGGTCGAGCGGGAGTTTCGCCAGTTGGTGGCGATCGTACACGAGGCCTTGCCGAAGACCAAGATCGTGTTCGTCAGCATCAAGCCCAGCATCCGGCGCTGGCACCTGATCGATGTGGCCCGCGCCGCCAATGCCCGCGTCCGCGCCGTCTGCGAAGAGAATGACCTGCTCGAGTACGTTGATGCGGGCAGTCCGCTGCTGGGGGGCAACGGCGAGCCGCGCGCCGACCTCTTTGTAGACGACGAGCTCCACCTCAACGATGCCGGCTACGCCATTTGGGCGGAACTGATCGCACCGCACTTGGATTGATGCGCTCGTCGGCCTCGAGCGACAACTCGGTCGAGTATTGCCAGATCGCCCTTCCAGTCCCGCTGGACCGGACATTCACCTATCTGGTGCCCGAGGGGCTGCGCGACCGGGAATTGGTCGGGTGCCGGGCACTGGTCCCCTTTGGGCGGCGCAGGCATGTCGGTGTCGTGCTGTCTGTCGACCGCGTCGCCCCGGACTTTGAAGTCCGACCCCTAGCCAGGCTGCTAGATGACAGCCCGGTGCTGAATCCCGAGTTGCGCGAACTGGCGATGTGGGTGGCCGAATACTACTGCACTCCGGTCGGCGAAGTCCTCAAGGGCATGCTTCCCCTTGGGGGAGAGACGCATTCGAAGAAGATAGTCTCGATCACCTCCGAGGGCGAGGCCGAGCTGGGCGCCCGGCTCTTGCCTAGCACGGCCGATGAAGAGGTGCTGGCGGCGCTGCTCCGCAAGCCGCTCACGCTCCAGGGCCTGTCCAAGAAGATTGCCGGCGGGGCCGATGCGGTATGGCGCCTCCGCAACCGCGGCTTGGTCACGGTCGAGGAAGTCGTACAGGAGCGTGACCCCACGATGGCGCGCGGGGCCGCTCTATTGGTCGAACTGGGGGACGCATCTGCGGCACCGGCCAGGCCGAAGGCGGCCGAGCGATGGCTTCTGGACTACTTGCGGCGCAATCCGGGCCGCCATGATATCCGGGCGCTGGCTATCGAGCGCTCCGACGCGGTTCCGACTGCGCGCAGGCTTTCGAAGTCCGGGTCGGTGCGACTAGAGGTCGTCCATACGCCAACGCACACCGGCCAGCCAGCGGCCGCGCTGGAGCTGAATCCGGCCCAGGCGAATGCCTTGGCTGAGATCCGGTCGGCGGTCAGCGCAGGGCGGTTCGAAACGTTCCTGCTCCACGGAGTGACCGGCTCGGGCAAGACGGAGGTCTACCTCAGGGCCATCGAGGAGGTGCTCGACCGAGGTCGCTCCGCATTGCTGCTGGTGCCCGAAATCGGGCTCACTCCCGCGGTTGCATCGAACTTCTTCGGCCGTTTCGGCGACCGGGTGGCAGTGCTGCACAGCGGCCTGAGCGATCTTCAGCGAGCCGACCAGTGGCGGCGCATCCAGTCCGGGAAGGGGCGCGTGGTGCTGGGCACTCGGAGCGCCGTCTTTGCTCCGTTGCGCGATCTCGGCTTGGTGGTGGTGGACGAGGAGCATGATGGCAGCTACAAGCAGGGCGAGGCCCCTCCGCGCTACAACGCTCGCGATGTCGCCATCGTCAGAGCGCGGTCGGCGAAGGCGGTCGTAGTGCTCGGCTCAGCCACGCCGGGCTTGGAGACGCGCAGGAACGCCGAACTGGGCAAGTACCGTCAGCTGTCCATGCCGGAGCGGATCTTGAAGCGGCCGCTGCCCGCTGTCCGGATGGTGGACATGCGGCGCGAGTTTGCGGAGATCGGACGGGCACAGTTGTTCTCGCGAGAGCTTCAAGCGGCGGTCCGGGCGTGCTTGGAGCGCGACGAGCAGGCCATGATCTTCCTAAATCGGCGCGGCTATTCCACCTACGTGCTGTGCCGCTCGTGCGGCGCGCGGGTCGAATGTCCCAACTGCTCGGTCACGCTGACCTACCACAAGCGCGACCGCCAACTGCTGTGCCATTTCTGCGATCACGGCGAACCGGTGCCGTCCGCGTGTGAGGACTGTGGCAGCAAGTACCTGGATTTTCAGGGCAGCGGTTCGGAGCAAGTCGAGGATGCTCTGCGCCAGGCTTTCCCGCAGGCTCGTATCGCCCGCTTGGACCGTGACACGGTGCGAGGCCGGAATTCGTTCGAGCGGATCCTGGGGTCGTTCAAGGACGGCGACTGCAATCTCTTGGTGGGGACCCAGATGATCGCCAAGGGCCATGACATCCCCAATGTCACGCTGGTCTGCGTCGTCAACGCCGACGTCGGTCTCGGCCTGCCGGATTTCCGTGCCGCGGAGCGCACGTTTCAGTTGCTCACGCAAGTGGCTGGCCGCGCCGGTCGCGGAGAGAAGCCCGGCGAGGTCTTGATTCAGACGGTGAATCCAGAGCACTATGCTGTCGAGCTGGCTGCGAGCCAGGACTATGACGGGTTCTATGCGCGCGAGTCGGCCTTTCGGCGGGACCTGTGGTACCCGCCCTTTACGTCGATCGCGCTGATGCTGATCCGCAGCCCCAAGCTCCAAGACGCCTTGGAAATGAGCCGCGACCTGGGTGAGCACCTCCAGCCAGTCCCAGAGGGCCTGAGGCTGCTCGGACCTGCGTCGGCCCCTGTCGCCAAGTTGCGCACCGAGTACCGATTCCAATTCGTGGTCAAGTCCGCGAGTCGCAAGGGCCTCGCCCGCTTGCTTGCGAGTGCCCGCGCGCATGCGCTGGAGCGGCAATGGCCAGCGACGGCGCTCACCGTTGATGTGGATCCGCTCAGCTTCCTGTAGCCGGGTCGGGCGCGCCGTCCCTCGATTCGGCTTGTCGGGCGCGGGACCGCTCGCGCACCTCCACCCAAGCCTCGAACACGGTCGGATTTTCCAGCCACGCCGTCAGCCATCGGATTGCCTCCCGCTGAGTGCTGAGCTTGTTTGGGGACCTGGCCCGTCTCAGCGCTAGTCCGAGGTGGTCCTTGGTGCGCCGCACCGCCCGGCGGACATCGCTGGCCCGCAACGGATCGGCGGCGTTGCGGTACTGGCGAGCGAGTTCGATCAACGATTGCTTGCAGGCGGCGAGGTCGCCGACCGGGATTTTCGTCCGCAGGTCCACAGGCAAGCCGCCGATCGCACGGTCCACCTCCGCGCTCGTCTCGAGCAGGATCGAGAGCAGGTAGCTGTCAGACGGTGCCTTGGGCCGTTTCACCTGGGAAAGTACGTGCCGGCGAATCTCGAGCAGCTCGCCGCGGCCGACCACTGCGGGCTTGCGCACGGCGAGATACTCGAGCACTGCACCGCGGACCGACTGGCGCTTGGCCGAGGCCGTCGTCTCAGCGTCTGGACCGCTCATACCGGCGCAATGCTTGGACGGCGAGGTTGTGGTCACGCAAGCGCGTCGAAAAGGTATGCCCTTGTCCGTGGCCGGGTTTGGCGCAGAAGAACAGATAGTCACTCTCGTCGGGAGCGAATGCGGAATTGAGCGACATCAGGCCCGGATTCGCGATCGGACCCGGCGGCAATCCATCATGAATATACGTGTTGTAGGCGTGCGGATCAGACAGGTCGGAGAGGTAGATCTTGCCGCGATAGCGCCCGTCGAGCACCAGGCCGTAGATGATGGTGGGGTCGCATTGCATCAGCATTCCGCGCTGCAAGCGATTGTGAAACACCGAGGAAACTAGGCCGCGCTCGTCGGGCTGCTCGGTCTCCTTCTCGACCATTGAAGCCAGCACCAGCGCGTCCCAGTCCGAAATCTCCGCAGTGCGCTGGCTGCGCGCCTTCGCCAGCGCGTCGCGAAATCCGGCAAGCATGGCCTCGAGCAGGTCATGCACGGTGGATGTCTTAGCCAGGTTGTAGGTCTCTGGAAACAGCAGTCCCTCCAATGTCTCCGCTTCGGGGAAGATGTCTTTGGCTAGGCCCGGATCCTCCGTCCGGGCAATGAACTCTTCCTTGGTGCTCCAGCCCTCGGCTGCCACGATCTCGGCGATCTCAAAGCGGTTCAGGCCCTCGGGAATCGTGAGCGGGTAGAGAATCACCCTGCCTGAAGCCAGTTTCTCGAACGCTGCAGCAGCAGATAGCGGCCCCTCGAACGCATACTCCCCGGCCATCAGCGTTGCAGATCGACTCCACAGGCGCTCCCACAGGAAGCCCCACTTGGACTCGATGACACCAGCCGCTTCGAGCTTCTCGGCGATTTCCATCGACGACAGGCCGCGTCCGATCTCGACCACGACGGGCTCTTCGAATGCATCCACAGAGCCTTCGTGGCCAGCGCCTCCGCAGCTGGCGGTGAGCAGCGCGGCCAGCAGCACCGCGGCGGCGCTACGACTGTCTCGCGGCAAGGTAGCTCTCCAGCAGAAGCACGGCAGCCATGCGGTCGATCTCGCCCGGGTCTTTCGGTTGCGGCCCGAGGATACTCTCAGCCTCCCAGCTGGTGAGCCGTTCGTCCCACATCTCGACTGGGACTCCGGCATGCCTCGCGAGCTGGAAGGCAAACCGTTCCGCCCGGTTTGACGAACCGCTCTTGGTGCCGTCGAGATGAAGCGGGTCACCGACGATGACCGTTTCGATGTCGCGTTCTTTGATCAGGCCGATCAAGGCTTCGAAATCCTGTCGATTGGTGGTGCGGACCAGCGTGCGGAGGCCGTGAGCAGCGATTCCAAGGCCGTCGCTGACGGCAATCCCGATGCGCCGCTTGCCCCAGTCCAGCGCCATCACCCGCATAGGTCCAGTAATCCAGTGTAAGGCGGGCCCGGCCCGCCCAGCCGTTTCTGCGGCTCTAGCGGCGCATGTCTGCGATGGTCTTGTCCCACGGTTGCGGCGGCAGCGGGTCGTACCTAGGCCTCGAGTCCTCGGCCGGCATGGATCGAACTACTGCGCTCAGCTTGGCGAGAGCCTGGCGGTGTTCGGGCTTGGTGCTAGCGAGCAGGTTGCTCTCTTCGCCGGGGTCGGCATGCAAGTCGTACAGTCCCCGGACCTCCGCCTCGTAGACGTGGACCTTGTAGCGCTTGTCCCGGATCACTCTCGGGGCGTAGTCCAGCAGACCCCGCACGCCTCGTTCGTCCAAGATGGCCGGACCGAATCCCATCGCTAGGATCCAGTCTCGCGGGCCGGCACGCCGCTTGCCCAGAATGACGTCGGCAATCGACTTGCCGTCGAGCTGCACGCTTTCGGGCAGGGGAGCGCCCGCCAATTCGCAGAAGGTGGGCAGCAGATCTGAGAAGTCGGTTAGTTCACCGCTCAGGACCCCGGCCGGCACCATTCCCGGACCGTTCACGATGAAGGGCTGCTTGGGGCCGTTCTCGGTCAGCTTGGCCTTGCCGCCCCGCACGGGGCGGCCGTTCAAGCTGCCGTGGATCGCGCCGGACGTTCCGTTATCGGTAGTGAAGATCACGATCGTGTTGGAACGGACGCCGGAGTCATCGAGCGCCTTCACCAGCCGGCCGACTAGGTAGTCGGTGTAGCGCACCATCGCCTTGTGCTTCTCAAGCTTGCTCTCGGCGAACGGCTCGTGAGGTGTCGACACGAGCGGACCGTGGGTGAGAGCCATCGGGTAGTAGAGGAACATGGGGCGGTCGTGGTGACGCTCGATGAAGTCCGTCAAGAAGTCGTTGAAGATGTCGGGGCCAAACTCCCCCGCGTAAGTCCGGCTGCCAGACTTGCTGGTGTAGACGTACGGGTCCCAGTACCGTTCGTTGCTAACCGGGTTGCCGCCCTCGCCTCCCGTCCAGACCGACCACTCGTCGAATCCATGCCGGTCGAGAATGTCGGGCTGCACGCGGAAATCGTTGATTTGCCACTTGCCCGCAATTGCGGTCGCATAGCCAGCCTCACGCAGCAGGCGAGCTACCGAGATGTTGTGCTCAGGGTCGAAGTGGCAGCCCGCCCCCCAGCGCGGCACGTCCCAGTGGTTCGTCCATCCGTGGCGGAACGGGTACTGGCCGGTCAGCAGCGTGACTCGAGTCGGCGTGCACTGCGGCATTGAGTAGGCGTTGCTGAAGCTCATCCCACCCTGTGCGAGCTTGTCGATATTCGGCGTCTCGATGCCTTCGCCGCCGTAGCTGGAGATCCATTCCGGCCCTAGGTCGTCCACCATGATGAAAACGATGTTGGGGGGTGCCGCCCAAAGGGGAACGGCAAGCAGCAAGATTGCGAGGCAGAGCACGAGTGGCATGACGATGATCTCCAGAGTAACCCGCCTCGGCCCCGGGGCGATATCCGCCGGCAGGCCGGGGTGCTGGGGATCGGGGGGACGCCATTGAAACGCCCTCCTCAGTCGCTCTCGGAGCTCCCCGTCCGGTAGCGCTCGAACCACTCCAAGATGTTTGCGACCTTGGCAATCAGGTTGGACGGACTGCTGCTCGCGATGCCGTGATAGGCGTCCTGTATCCGAACCATCTGCGTCGGCACCTTCCGGATCTGCAGCGCTTGGTAGAACTGCTCGGTTTCTCCCATCGGCGTGCGCAGGTCCCGTTCCCCGGTGATCAGCATCGTCGGGGTCGTGACGTTGCCGACCAGGGAGAGGGGCGAGCGGGCCCAGTAGTGCTCCAGCATGCCGTCCTCCCAGACCGGGCCGGGGAACCAGTACTGGTAGTAGGTCGCGTACCCGTCCGACGTGAGCGAGAAGCTGATCCAGTCGATGACCGGCTTCTGTGACACCGCCGCGCGAAAGCGGTCGGTCTTCCCGACGATCCACGCCGTCAGCACTCCGCCGCCGCTCCCGCCGGTCACCATCAGGTTGTCCTCGTCGATGTAGCCTCGGTCGATCACGGCATCGACGCCCGACATCAGGTCGTCGTAGTCGTGGCCCGGGTAGGCGTGGTGGATCAGGTTGCCGAACTCTTCGCCGTAGCTCGTGCTGCCGCGCGGGTTGGTGTAGAAGACGACGTAGCCCGCAGCCGCATAGAACTGCAGCTCGGCCGCAAAGCGGGGGCCGTAGTTCGCGAACGGCCCGCCGTGGATCTCGAGCACGAGCGGGTACTTGCGCGCGGGATCGAAGTCCGGGGGCTTGGCGATCCAGCCCTGCACGGGCCGCTCGTCGTGCGAGGATTCCCACCAGATCTCCTCGACGGCGGCGAGCTTCTTGTGAGCAAGAAGATCCTCGTTGAGGCCGGTAATCCGGCGCGGTTCGGTCCCTGCCCGGCCGATCGCGACATCGGCCGGGCGCGTCGGCGAATTGGCGGTGAATGCAAAGCTCCCGTCACGGGCCACCGTGTAGGAGCCGCTGCTGTAGGGCCGCCCGAGGTCGACACCGCCGACGTCGGCGGCAACGTCGGAGACACCGCCCTCTAGGGTGATGCTCGCGACCTTGGTCGTGCCCTGGTCGTCGTACTGAACGAAGAGAGAACGACCATCCGCTGCCCAATTGAGGTTGCCCACATCACGGTCGAGGCCGCCCACGCGGCGGACGCCGCCGCCGTCCCGATCCATGACGTACAGGCGGGAGATCTGGTAGCCCTGGTGGCGATCGTCGAAACCCGTGTATGCGATCCGGGAACCGTCTGGCGATACGGCCGGGCTGACATCGGGGCCGAAGCGGTCGGTAAGCTGCCGCAGTTCCCCCGTCTCGACCGATATCTCGAAAACTTCGCTGTTGCGGACATCGAAATCAGGGTTGTCCCGGTTGGCACTGAAGATGATCGAGCGGGAGTCGGGCGACCAGGACAGTCCGCCGCCGTGGTTGTACGAACCGCTCGTCAGCTGGCGCGGCGTGCCCCCGTCCGCCGGAAGCACGAAAATGTGCGTGTGGCCGTCCGGGAGGTATCCGCGTCCGTCCGCCCGGTAGCGGAGCTTCGAGATCACCCGTGTCGGCGTCGTCCACTCGGCGCCCTCGGGTTTGGACGGCATCTTCGCAAAGGCGGGAGCCTCTTCCGGCACGAACATCGTCAGCGCGATCCAGTTTCCGTCGGGTGACCAGGCGATGTTTCCGGGAGACTCGGTCACATTGGTGAGTTCCGCCGTCTGGCCGGTGTCCATCCAGCGCACGAACAGCTGTCTCTTGCCACCATCCGAGGCCGCGTACAGAAGGCGGTTTCCCTCGGGAGACCAGCGGGGTGAGCTCACCGCGCCGCTTCCGTCCGTGAGCGCGCGGTGATTCGAGCCGTCCGCGTCGACCACCCACAGTGCGGAGCGCCCCTTGTCCGTCATGATGTCGAAGCCGCGCCGGACGTACGCGACCCGGCCGCCGTCGGGCGATATGCGGGGATCGTCGGCAACCTCCAGTTCGAAGACATCCAGGTACTGGAGCCTGTCGGGATCGGCGGCCTCTTCGTTGACCTGGGCGGCCAGCGGCCCGACCCCCAGAACGAGAAGGAGAGCAAACAGCGATGGGTGTCTATACGTCATTCCAGTTGCCCCCGTGGCGGAGCGTCCTAGGATCGGCGGCGCGTGATCCGCACTAGGTCAGGCCAGAAAAGTGATCCGCCGGCCGGACTGACCGGTCCCAGTACTGATCCGGCCATTCCGGCACCGACCGGCAGGTGGGCGAAACAGGCAGAAAATCGCCTAACAGGGTATCAGATTCAGGAATCCTGTTGCCCAGAAGAAGTCTCCTTTTCCAGTCCCGTAGACGCATAGAAGCGAGCCGTAACTACTCGGGCCCTGTCTTGACTATGTACTTTTTCGCCTGACATCAAAGGGTTTTTCTTGGCAAGAATCCGACGCGGAGTGGGACCCGCCCGGACTGGCCAGCGGCGGCCTTGCGGACTCGGCGGATGGCTCGCACGCTCGCAAGCGGTTCGCTTGACAACCGCACTGGGACCGCCTATGCTGCGGGTTAAGCACTCCTGCGGGAGACGACGCGGCGATGGGAGCTTGGTACGGATCGAAGGCGACCTCGGGTCTGTGCCAGCCACTGATCGCGGCCATGCCGCCGCATGCCACCTATATTGAGACCCATCTCGGCGGCGGCGCGATCATGCAGCGCAAGCCGCCGGCCCTGCGCAACATCGGCATCGACCGCAATGTCCGCTCGATCCGAGCGTTCCGCTGCGACTACGAGGTGGAACTGGTGCACGGCTGCTGCCACCGCTTTCTGGCCCAGTTCCCGTTTGCGGGCGACGAGCTGGTCTACGCCGACCCGCCCTATCTGCAGGCGGCGCGCAAGTCGCAGCGCCGCTACCGCTATGACTACACGCAGGCCGATCACGAGCAACTGCTGGAATTGCTCACAGGCCTGCCCTGTGCGGTGATGCTGTCCGGCTACCCCTCCCAGTTGTACGAGCGGGCGCTGGCGGGCTGGCACAGCCTGTCGCTGCAGGTGATGAACCAGGCCGGGGTGGTGACCGAGAAG
>JAJDZN010000083.1 GCA_022824585.1 Bryobacterales bacterium
CCGCAACATAATCCTTTCCGCTCAGAGCGCGTCAAGGAATGCCATCAGCCCCTTGTCCTCCTTCCAGGGGCGATCCGGTCCGGGCTCCGCCGCATCGCACAGCGCCATCGCCCTGGCCTTCATCTCGATATCGATCTCGGCGTAGATGTTGGTGGTATCGAGGCTGACATGGCCAAGCCAGGCCCGGATCGTGTTGATGTCGATCTCGGACTGAAGCAGGTGGCAGGCGCTGGAATGCCGAATCTGGTGCGGCGTTACGGTCCTCCCTTCGAGCTCGGGCACGCGGGCGGCGCAGCGCTCCACGAGCCGGTAGACGCCGAAGCGCGTGTAGGGCCGATGATACCGGCTCAGGAAGACGGCCTCGTTGGCGGAGCGCCCCTTCACCAGTTCGGCGAGAACGCCTTCGGTCCGTGGCCAGAGGGGACATCGGCGCAGTTTCCCGCCCTTGCCGTGGAGGGTCACGAGCGCGTGCCTGTCACCGCGGCCCCCGAGTTCGAGGTCCCGCACCATCAGGGCGGTCGCTTCGGAGACGCGGGCGCCGGTGTTGTGCAGGAACAGGAGCAGCGCGTGTTCGACCCTGCCCCTTGGCGTTCGCCGGTCGGGGACATCGCGCAGCGCCTTCATCTCCGCCTTGCTGAGCCAGCCTACGGGCCGGGGCGCCGCCTTCTTCACGGTGATCGCGCGGATGCCGGCGCTCCACTCCAGGAGAGCGGGGTCGCGGCTGGCGACGAAACGGGCAAAGGCACGGACCGCCGACAGGCGCAGGTTGCGGGTCTGCGCGGAGCAGCCGCGCTCGTCCTCGAGATGGGCGAGGAACTCCAGCACGCGCCGGGACGAGAGATCGTCCAGCGCGAGGCGATCCGCCGGCTTGCGGACCACGGTGCTGACGAACGGGATCAGCAGGACGAAGGTGTCGCGGTAGCTGAGCTGGGTGTTGCGGGCGAGATTGCGTTCCGTGACGATGTGTTCGGCCAGGAAGCGGCGAAGCCAGGGGCCGAGAGTGCGGGGTTCATTCATGATTGTCTCCTTCGACATAACGTTCGAAACGGACCGAGGCCTGATGAAGCAATTCGGGCGTCATCGAGAGGTAGACCCTGGTTCCGTCGAGATTGGCGTGGCCGAGCCAGGTGGAGAGCGCCGGCAGCAGCCGCTGCACGTCGGCACCCTGTCGGTACCAGGCTTCCAGCCTGTGAACGGCTGCCGCGTGTCGCAGTGAGTGCGGGCATGGCGGACGCCGTCCATCGTCCGTGTCATGCCGGATCCCGGCCGTCTCGATCACCTTGGCGAATGCTCTCTGAACGGTGCTCGTGGCCAATGGCGTGCCGTCGCGGTTGGCGAGGAAGGTCGAGGCCATGCCCTTCGGCAGGGGGCGTTCCCTACGCGTTGCGGCATGGCTCCGCAGGGCTTCCGCGAGGTGCATTCCGACGGGCACAAGGCGATTCTTGAAGAACTTGCTGTCGCGTATGGTCAGCACCGCATCGTCCAGATCGACATCGTCGAACGTCAGGCGCCGGGCCTCGCCGAAGCGAAGACCGGCCCCGTAGAGCAGCAGGAGCAGCATCCGCAGGGTGGCGGCATCGAGCTGGGTCGAGCGACGCTGGCAGGTATCGACAGCCTCGAACAGGCGCTGCAGCTCGTCACGGGAGAAGACGTACGGCGGCGCTGACCGTGGTTCTCGCGGCTCTTCATCGGGCGTGGGCAGCGGAGACCGGACTACATGGCCGCGGCTGATCGCGTAGCGATAAAACCCAGCCAGCGCACCGTACCTTTTGGCCCGGGTCCGGGTCAGAGCGCGGTTGCCGGCAAGGAAGCCAAGAACTTCGGCTTTGCTGACGGCATCGCAGTTGCGGTCACCGCCGACATGTGCACAGAACTGATGCAACACTCGTGCGCTTGTGATGAATTTCGCGCCGTGGGCCCGTCGCCAGTCGACATAGGCATCGATCGTTTCCAGGAGGGTCATGCCAGGCCCTCCAGGTCGATCTCGCCGACCTCGCGCAGCGTGTCGAGCTGCACCTTGGCGTATGCGGCGGTGGCCGAGACGCTGCGATGGCCCAGGTAGTCGCCCACCTCCTTCATCGACAGGCCCTGGTCGAGGAGATGCTGGGCCGTGCCGTGCCTGAGCGCATGGGGGCCACGGCGCTTGCCGACGATCCCGATGCGGTCGGCACGATTGTTGATAACATTGCCGATCGCGTCCCTGGTCATCGGCCGGATCGGGGCCCTCAGCGTCAGGAACAGCGCTCTTTCCGGGCGTTGGGGACGAACCTCGCGGATGTAGCGCAGGATCGCCTGCCCGACACCGCGCGACAGGGGATAGTGATGGATGCGGCCCGGCTTCGGGCGGCGCACCTGCAATCGCTCCTCCGCCCAGTCCAGGTCGTCGAGCCGGAGGCCGGCAACCTCGCCGGCGCGCAGGCCGTAGGCGATCAGCACCATGAGAACGGCCCGGTCGCGAACGTCGGCAGGCCGGTCGCCTTCGGTGGTTGCAAGCAGGCGCACGACCTCGTTCCGGTCCAGTCCCTTCGGGATCGTCTCGCCGGGATGGAACCGCGGCGGCATGATGCCTCCGGCAAGCCCCGCCATGCACCAGCCCTGGTCTTCGGCGAACCGGAAGAAGGTGCGGAGGTGCTTCGCGTAATCGCGGATTGTCGCGCGGCTGAGGCCGCAGGCGTGCCAGTGCGCAACCTGTTCGTCGATGTCTACGATGCGGACCGTATCCAGGGTGCCGCCGCAGTCGTTCAGCCTGACGAGGAAGCGATCAACCTTGCTGCAGCAATTGCGAACCGTTGCCTCAGCCCAGCCCCGCTCCGTACGCATCCAGCGTGCGAAGATCGCGACTTCGGCGGCGTGAGGGTGCTGCGGTCGGCAAGGCTCCTCTGCGAACATGTCCGCGAAGCGCAACCATCGCAGGGCGTGACCGACGAACCGCTGATGTGCGTCCCGCCTCGCGGAACCATGGGGCGGGCACCTGCCGTGCCGTACCCATCTCCCCGCTGCGGCCTCGATGCGGGTGATGTCAACGCGATCACCGGCTTGCAGGTCGAGAAGGTGAGCCAGATGGAACTGGCAACTGGCGATCTTGCACAACGTGCTCTGCCGGGCACCTGTCCCGGCGCAATGCCCAAGCCAGCAAAGCCGCTCGTCGAGGAGTGGTGCCTTGCGGTACCTCTCGATTGTGGAACCATCGGTGAAAAGGTCTTCGAACATGATCGTGTCTCCTTCTTGTGGAAGACAGGATCATGCCGTGACGGGGGAGCAGGGAAAAATTATGTTGCGGTGAGCTGATCGCTCAGTTGCCCGAAACGCCGGCTTCCGCGCTCCATGACAGGTTCTTCCACGCGTTCGGACTCTCGGGAGAAGTCGTGATCGCGGTGCAATCCAGGGTAGTTCTGGCACTTTGGAAATCCCGGCGCGTGCCCAGCCACGGGCTGGCCGGAGAGAAAGGGCGGGGAGACGGAGCTCGCGATCGGCAGCGCCTGTCGCCGCCGAAAATCCGGTCGTCGGATACGGGCGTCTGCCAAAATGAAATGTTGCGGAGATT
>JAJDZN010000130.1 GCA_022824585.1 Bryobacterales bacterium
CGGACCGGTCGTTGGAGGGTACCTCGGGGTACTGATGGCGATGCTTTTCCTCGTGGGCATCAAGGTGCTAATCCAAGACGGCCTCGAATACCGCAAGGGACTGATCGTTGGCGTTGCCTTCTGGATCGGTCTCGGTTTCGAAAGCGAGATGATCTTCCCGGAACAGGCTGCCGCGTTTGCTGGTGGCCTTTTCTCCAACGCGATGACGACAGGTGGGCTGGCAGCCATCTTGATGGCCCTGTTCGTAGAGTTGACAAAATCCCGGCGCAGCAGGCTGGACGCCACGCTCGAACCGTCGGCTCTGCCAAAGATCAGGGAGTTTCTCCGCTCCTTCGCGGCTACCGCGGGATGGGGCGCCGACATGGCGGATCGTCTGGAGGCTATCGGTGAAGAGTGCTTGGAGATTCTTGTCCAACCGGAGGATGACGGGGCGAAAGTCGCGCGTCGTCGCCTACGGCTATTCGCCCACAGGGAAAGTGCCGGAGCAGTCCTAGAACTTGTTGCAGCGCGCGGGGACGACAATATTCAGGACCAGCTGGCCGTGCTCGGAGATATCGGCGATGACGCGTCGGTAGAGCGCGAAATCTCGCTCCGGCTGCTTCGACACCTGGCGTCGTCTGTTCGCCACCAGCAATACCACGACATCGATATCCTGACCGTCCATGTGAAGGTCCCGGCTTGAGCTGCCGAAAGTTGAAGGGTCGACCGTTCCCGACAGTCTGCGGGTGGTGGATCGCAATGGCTTTGGAGTGCAGACGGGAGGGCGGCGAGCGCCCTCGTCATCATTGCTAGCCTAGGACTTGAGACCGATGCAGAAGCTGCTAGCGGCCAACCGCGGCGAGATCGCGACCCGCATCATGCGCGCGGCGACCGAACTCGGACTGCGCACCGCCACCATCTATTCCAACGAGGATCGTCTCAGCTTGCACCGCTTCAAGGCGGACGAAGCCTATGAGGTAGGTGGCGACAAGGGTCCGGTCGCAGCCTATCTCGACATCGAGGGAATCGTCTCCCTGGCGAAGGATCGCGGCATTGACGCAATTCATCCTGGGTACGGCTTCCTCTCCGAGAACAGCGACTTCGCCCGGGCCTGCGCCGAGGCGGGCATCACGTTCGTAGGGCCGCCGCCTGAACTGCTGGACAGGCTGGGGGACAAGACCGAGGCGCGCAAGATCGCGGAGCAAGCGGGCGTGCCGATTATTCCCGGCACCGGCTTGGCGCCGGACGACCCGCAAGAGGCGCAACGGGCGGCAGAAGCAATTGGCTATCCGCTCATCGTGAAGGCCTCCTTTGGCGGTGGCGGGCGCGGAATGCGTGTCGTGGAGGGCCCGGAGGAGCTTGCCGAACGGCTGGAAGAGGCCCGTACCGAGGCCCAGCGGACGTTTGGCGACGGTTCCGTGTTCCTAGAGAAGTACATTTCTCGGGCGCGGCACATCGAAGTGCAGATCCTCGCCGACACGCACGGATCGGTCGTCCACCTCTGGGAGCGCGATTGCTCTGTCCAGCGGCGGCATCAAAAGGTGGTCGAACTCGCACCCGCCGCCAATCTGCCCGACGGGCTGCGCGACGAGATTTGCGCGGCGGCGATCCGAGTAGCCGGGGCGGTGAACTACCGCAACGCAGGCACCGTCGAGTTCTTGGTGGACGCCGATTCAGGGGATTGGTACTTCATCGAGGTCAACCCGCGCGTCCAAGTGGAGCACACCGTCACCGAGACCATCACGGGGATCGACATCGTGCGCTCGCAGATCCTGATCGCGCAGGGATGCCGTCTGCACGAGAGCCCGCTCAACGTCCCGCGCCAAGACGAGATCCAGCGGCGCGGTTTCGCCATTCAGTGCCGGATCACGACCGAGGATCCTTCCGACGGGTTCTCGCCCGATTACGGGCGCTTGCAGGCCTATCGCACCGCTGCCGGCCTGGGAATCCGCTTGGACGGCACGGCCTATCCCGGCGCCGTCCTGAGCCCGTTCTACGACTCGCTGTTGGTCAAGCTCACTGCGTGGGACTCGACCCTGCCCGGAGCTTGTGCCCGGGCCGACCGGGCGTTGCGGGAGTTCCGGATCCGGGGCGTGAAGACGAACATCCAGTTCCTGCAGAACGTCGTCAACCACGCCAGCTTCCAGGCTGGCGAGGTCACCACCGGGTTCTTGGAGGAAACCCCGGAGCTGTTCCGCTTCCGTCCCGCCCGCGACCGCGCGAATCGCCTGCTCAGCTATATCGGCGACACGATCGTCAACGGCAATCCCACCGTGGCGGGCAAGGAGCGTCCCGAGCGGTTCGAGCCGCCTCCGGAGGTGCCTGTCGATCCTGGCTTGGAAATCGAGCCCGGCACGCGCCAAAGGCTGGTGGAACTCGGGCCGGAGAAATTCTGCGAGTGGGTTCACGCGCAGAAGCGCCTGCTGATCACCGACACGACGTTTCGCGATGCGCACCAGTCGTTGCTCGCGACCCGCGTGCGGACGCACGACTTGATGGCAACCGCTCCCGCACTAGCCAAGCGGCTGCCCGATCTATTCAGCCTGGAGATGTGGGGCGGGGCGACCTTCGATTCGTCGCTGCGATTCCTCTACGAGGATCCTTGGGAGCGGTTGCGCGCGCTGCGCCAGGCCGTGCCCAACATCTGCTTCCAGATGCTGCTGCGCGCGTCAAACGCAGTGGGCTATACGAGCTACCCCGACAACGTCGTGCGCGAGTTCACGATCGAAGCCGCGCGCGAGGGCATTGACGTGTTCCGCATCTTCGACTCTCTGAACGATGTCGGGAACATGCGCGTCGCCATGGACGCCGTGCAGGGTACCGGTGCGATCTGCGAGCCGGCGATTTGCTACACCGGCGACATCCTCGATCCTCAGCGGCCCAAGTACAGCCTGAACTACTATCTGGACCTCGCCAAGCAGCTCAAGGAGATGGGCGCGCACATGCTTGGCATCAAGGATATGGCCGGCCTCTGCCGGCCGTACGCCGCCTACGAGCTCGTCAAGGTGTTGCGCGGCGAGCTGGGCCTGCCGGTCCACTTCCACACGCACGACTCGAGCGGCCTGAATGCCGCGACCTTGTTGAAGGCGTCCGAGGCGGGAGTCGACGTGGTGGACGCGGCTGTCGCGGCTCTGTCTGGATCGACGAGCCAGCCGAATCTGAACACCTTGGTCGGGACGCTGAAGGGAACGCCCCGGGACACTGGCCTCGACATGCAGGCGCTGGGCGACTGCTCGCTGTACTGGGAGACGGTGCGCACGTACTACCTGCCGTTCGACAACGCGCCGAAATCGGGCAGCGCGCGGCTGTATACCCACGAGATTCCCGGCGGGCAGTTCACGAACCTGCAACAGCAGGCCGCGGCCATGGGGCTGGCGCAGCGCTGGCGCGATGTGGAGCAGATGTATGCCGACGTCAACCAGCTGCTTGGCGACATCGTCAAAGTGACTCCTTCCAGCAAGGTCGTCGGCGATCTGGCACTATTCCTGCTGGCCAAGGGGATGACCTGCGACGAAGTCCGCAGACTGCCTCGAAAGCACAACGTCGGCTTCCCTGACTCCGTGATCGACATGATGCGCGGCTCGCTGGGCGAGCCTCCGGGAGGATGGCCGCCGGACGTCCGCGAGATCCTGCTGTGTCGCAAGCAGCCGATCGAGGGAAGGGCGGGCGAGAAGCTGCCTGCCGCCGACATCGACGCCGCCACGGCCGAGGCCGGCAGGTTGCTCGGCCGCAAGGCCAAGAAGACCGATGCGCTGAGCTTGCTGCTCTACCCGGATGTGTTCGCCAAGTTCGCCGAGACCCGGCGCAAGTTTGCAGAGGTAGGCGTCCTGCCCACGCCGGTGTTCTTCTACGGCTTGGACTCAGCCGAAGAGTGTGTGTTCGATATCGAGCCGGGCAAGCGGCTCATCGTCAAGTTCCTCACTTGTGGCGCGCCACGGCCTGACGGCACGCGCAGGGTGTTCTTCGAACTCAATGGCCAGCCGCGCGAGGTGCGCGTGCGCGACCACTCGCTGCAAGCCGACCGCCCGGCGGCGCGCAAGGCAGCCAGCGGCAATCCCGACCATGTGGGGGCACCGACTCCAGGTCTGGTCACGGGGCTGTTCGTAGAGGTCGGCGACGAGGTCGAGGCCAACTCCAAGCTGCTCACGCTCGAGGCAATGAAGATGCAGAGCACCATCTACTCGCCCACAGCGGGCACGGTCAAGGAGATCGCGGTCACGGCTGGTAGCCAGGTGCAGTCCAAGGACCTGCTGCTCGTGCTGAGGTCTTGAGCCGGTGCAGCGGCGCGACGGGCGCTTCACTCTCGCCGCGTGGCTCTTCCTCGGCTATTTGGTCGCCGTCATCCTGTTCGGCGCATGGGTGCGGATCAGCCACTCCGGCGACGGCTGCGGCAGCAACTGGCCCACGTGTCACGGTGAGGTCGTCCCGACCGACCCCACTGCCGCCACGCTGATCGAATTCACGCACCGCGTCACGAGTGGGTTGTGCGGTGTCTTCGGACTCGCCTTGCTGGCCTGGGCCTGGGCGCGCTTCCGCTGGGGCCCGGTTACCCGGGCTGTCGCGTTGACGCTGTTGTTCGTTGTCTTCGAGGGCGCGATCGGCGCGGGTTTGGTGCTGGCAGAGCTCGTCGCGGACGACGACTCGGCCGCCCGAGCGGTTGTCATTGCTCTCCATCTGACCAACACGCTGGCATTGACCGCGTTCGCGTCACTCGCCGCATGGCGCACGGGGCAGGATTGGCAGCCATCGTTCATGGGCCGGCGGAGGCTCGCGTTTGC
This sequence comes from Bryobacterales bacterium, assembly GCA_022824585.1. Lineage (GTDB taxonomy): Bacteria > Acidobacteriota > Terriglobia > Bryobacterales > UBA6623 > VXMF01. Next base: position 4,758 of record JAJDZN010000130.1, read on the forward strand.
GGCGGCGCTGGTCCTGGTGGTTCTGGCGGCTATGAGCGGAGCTGTCACGGCACTTGGAGACACGCTGTTCCCGCGCGAGGTGACGGTGGGAGAGGGGTTGCTGGCAGAGATCCGCGATGACCTGTCAGCCAGCAACCACTTTCTCGTGCGGCTGCGGGTGCTGCATCCGGTCGTCGCGGTCATCGCGGCGGCGTACTTGATCTGGCTGCTGAACGGTGAATCTGAGACGAATCTCTGGGCCCGCGCCGCTATGTATCTGGTTGCAGCTGAGGTGGCGGTGGGGTTCTTCAACATCGGCCTGTCCGCGCCCGGGTGGTTGCAGATCGTGCACCTGCTGGCTGCGCAGGCCTTGTGGGTCGCGCTGATCTTGGTCTGTGCGTCGCTCGATCTTCGGTCGCGCCGCCCACCGCTTGTGCCTTCCTAACGCAGCTGTCGACCGGTCAACTCGCGACCGCTCTCGCGGACGAGACTCGCGCCGGCGAGATCGTCGAAGCACTGTACTGCCACTCTCGTCGTGGGGCCGGTGCGCGAGCTGCCAGCTGATCGTCGAATCCCGCAGTTCGTCCCGCAGCGGTCGCCTTATCGCGCTCCGGGTAATGTCGTTCATCCCCGCCGCACCGCTCTCCGGCGCAGAATCGTCGCGAAGATCCAAGGCCAGTGATCGGCCGTCGCTACACTGGTTCGTGGGATGCGCAAGCTGGTTTGTCTTCTATTCGCTCTGGCCATTTGGAGCTGCCAAGTGTCCGAGCCCATTCTGGAGGGGCCGTACCAAGTACCGCCCGGATTCGTGGTCGAGACGCTGGCCGACGACGCCCAGATAGGCTCCCTGATCCAAGTCACGTTCGATGCCCAGGGACTGCCTGTCGTCTCCAAGGAGCGCAGCCATCCGGTGCGGCTGCTGGACAACGACGGTGACGGCACGCTCGAGACGCAGCAGGTCATCAGCGATCAGGTCGAGAACTGCCAGGGTATTTGGTTCGATGGCCCCACGCTCTACGCCAACTGCACAAACCCTGAGGATGGCGAAGCCTACCTGTTCCGGCTGCCGGACACTGACGGCGATGGCGTCGCGGACTCGCGGGAAATCCTCGTGGGGTACACCGGCCGGATCGGCGAGCACGGCCCTCACGACATCCGGCGGGCTCCGGACGGATCGATTTCCGTCCTGCTGGGCAACCATACCTTCGTGCCCGCGGATCGCATCGCTGCTGACTCGCCGTTGCGAGGCTACAAGGAGTCGCAGCTTCTCAACCGCTACATGGACTCTCGCGGGCACGCCGCCGGCCGCATGGCCCCCGGGGGCGCGCTGTTCCGGATCGAAGACGACGGCGAGTCGTACTCGCTGCAATTCGGCGGATTCCGCAACCCCTACAATCACGCCTACAATTTCGCCGGCGAGACCTTCACGTTCGACTCCGACATGGAGTGGGACATCAACCTACCCTGGTATCGCGAAGTCCGATCCGTGCACGGCATCCCAGCGGCAGACTATGGCTGGCGCACTGGGTCCGGCAAGTTCCCGCCCTATTACCTCGATTCGTTGCCGCCCGTTGACGACTTGGGACGCGGCTCGCCGGTCGGCGTAGAGTTCTACCACAGCCACGCCTACCCGCCTGAGTACTTCGATGCCTTCCTGCAGGGCGACTGGTCACGGGGCCGGGTCGTGCTGTCCAAGTTCAAGCGCAGCGGCGCGACGTATGAACTGGCTGAGCCGGCGACGGACTTCATCTATGGCGAGCCTCTGAACGTAACCGACGTGGCTGTCGGTCCGGACGGCCTAGTCTATTTCACCATGGGCGGACGGATGACCCAGGGCGGCTTCTTCCGTGTGGCATACAAGGGGCACCGTGCCAACGATGGCTACCGACCCGCTTCGGGGATCTTGTCCGTAGTTCGCCAGCCGCAGCCTCTGTCGTCCTTCAGCCACGCGTATTTCCAGCAGCAGAAGAACGCGATGGGCGACGCATGGGCCGCAGCCCTGCAAGCGTTGGTGCGAGATGATACCGCTACGGATCGCGACCGGGCGCAAGCGCTGCATCTATTGCAGCGCTACGGGCCCAAACCGGATGCTCTGCTGATTCGGAGCGCGTTCGAGACCGAACACCCGTCGCTACGAGCCGCTGCCATGTACGTGGTCGGCCAGCACGGCAGCGACCGCGCCAAGACCCTCGCGGCGGAAGGTCTGGCGGACGGCGACGCTCTCGTGCGCCGGCGGGCAGTCGAGGCCCTGCTGCGCATGGGTGACCCGGCCTTTGCCGATGCCTCGCTCCTCTATTCCCTTGTCAGCGATACGGACCGTTTCGTGCGCTGGTCCGGGCGCGTGGCGACCGAGGCCACGCCACGCGACTCTTGGAAGGACTTCGTTGTGGAGGAATCCAACCCGACAGCCGCCGCCAGCGGCATGCTGGCGCTGGTGCGCACCGCTCAGAACCAGATCGAGTTGGAAGCGGTGTTCGAGAAGACCCTGTCGATGCTCAAGTCCGATGCATTGGACGCTGAAGCGGAGCTTGGGCTGCTGAGAGTGTTTCACCTGGCTTGCCTTGAGATCGACGGCGGCTGCCGCAAGAGTCTGCGTGACCAGATCTACGACATCGTCTCTGGGCGCTTTCCCGCGGCCGACGAGGCCTTGAACCGGGAATACGCCCGCACGATGGCCTACGCCAGCCGACCCGAGGCGATTGGCCCCATCTTGGCCCAGATTCCGGTCGGCAATGACAACCAGCAGTTGCAGATTCACTACGTCTACTGTCTCCGAGAGATCAAGAGCGGATGGTCGCCGGAGCAAAAGCAAGCGCTCCTGGCGTGGTTTCGAAAGGCGAAGGACTGGCGCGGCGGGGCCAGCTTTCCGGGCTTCATCAACCGGCTCTTCGAGTCATCGCTGGAGTTCTTTGACGCGCAGGAGCGCCAAGCGGCATACGCTGCCATTCCCGAGTACGCCCCGGTCGACGACGAGGCCCTGCTGGCCAGCCTGCGCAGGCGAGATGGCCATGTCCAGCCCAACGTGTTTGCGCGCAAGTCTGGCACCAACCTGTACAGCGAGCAGGAAATCTTCGAGTACATGATGTACGACCCGATGACCACGCTGGCAACCCGGGAGCAAGGCGTGGAAGTGTACGAGGAGGCGTGTGCGAAGTGCCACCGCCTGGGCGAGCTCGGCGAGGACTACGGTCCCGACCTGACCACGATTGCCAACCGCTTTTCGCGGCGCGACATGCTCGAGGCCGTGCTGTGGCCTTCGCGGGAAATCTCGGACCAATACGGTTCTTGGCGCATCGAGACCAAGGACGATGTCTATTCGGCGCTGATCTTGGAAGAGGACGAGGCCAGCGTCACGATCCTGATCCCGGACCTGGAAAGGCCGGTCTCGATTCAGCGCGAAGACATCGTCGACCTGCGCGAGTCGGACGTTTCGATCATGCCGGAGGGTCTGCTGGACGAGTTCCAGATGCGGCAAACGGCGGGGCTGTTCCGGCTGCTCCAAGAAACCGCGTCGGACGAGAGCGGCGACTGATCGGCCCCGGTCCGCGGCCAGTGCCGGTCCGCGGAGGCCGCTTCGCGGCGTCTGCCTGCCGGACGCTAGCAGTCGGCTAGCTACGGCTTGCCGATGCAGTATAGGTACTCGGCAGTGCGGATGAAGATTTGATTCCCCGCTGCCGCAGGTGACGCTAGGGTGTAGTCGTCGAGGCGATTCACGGCCAAGATTTCGAACTCGTCCCCGGCCTTGAGGACGGTGGTTGTCCCTTCCTCGCTGATGGCGTAGATCTTGCCGTCCGCCAGCAGGGGCGACGCCGAGTAGGTGCCCGGTTCGATTCGGGTGCGATCCCAGATCGTGCTTCCGTCACTCACCCTGAGGTTGAGAGAAATGCCCCTGTCGTCGATGATGTAGAGCCGCTCTCCATCGCTTGTCGGCGTCGGCACGTCCGGACCGTAGTCTGTCGACCAGAGCTTCTTGGACTCGGTCACGTCGCCGCTCCCGTCGGTGCGAAACGCGATGAACGGCCTCCTCCGCGAGGGAACCAGCACGATGTCGCCGACAACGAGCGACGAAGCTATGGTGCGATAGTTCCGAGCGTTGCTCGGATTCAGTCCGCCGCCCCGCCAGATCTCGCTGCCGGTCTCCAGGTCGTGCCCGGTGACGTAGCCCGCGCCCGAAACGATCAGGATGAGCTTCTCGCCCACCTTGGCCAAGGTTGCTGTCGAATACGAATCGGGCGTCTCGTGCAGGCCATCGGTCGGCCGGTCCACCTTCCAGAGAGTTTCTCCGGACTTGGCGTCGATCGCCAATACATACGACGGATCGTCCGTGCACATGCCCTGCAAGTTCTGCAGGTACAGCACGCCTTCGTGGAGCAGGGGAGACGACGCGTAGCCGAATTGGACACCAAACTCGCCGTAGTCGGCCTGCAAGTCGCGTATCCAGACCTGGCGGCCCGCAAAGTCGAAGCAGCGCACTTCGCCGTTGCCGTTGGCCACCCACACATGCTCGCCATCCGTAACAGGCGATGGCGAGGCCATGTTCTGCTTGTTGCCGATGCGGTTTCCGCGACCAAGGGACTGCTGCCAGCGGACCTTGCCGGTCTGGCGGTTTACGGCGATCAGGTAGAGCCGATCCAAATCCGCGTCGCCGCCCTCGAAGAGGCGCGAGTTGGGCCGGTTCAGGCTAGAGCCTTTCTCCGCGGATGTCACGAAAACGGTATCGCCCCAAATGATCGGCGTCGCGGCCGCCCAACTTGGCAGCTTGGTGCGCCAAGCGACGTTCTCGGAGGTGCTCCAGCGAATGGGCAGTTCTGTGGAAGTGCTCGTCCCGTTGAGATTCGGACCGCGCCATTGTGGCCAGTTGTCGTTGGCGACAGCCAGCCCGGCGATGGCCACGAGACCTATTAGCAGCCGTTGCATGCCAAACATGGTATCAAGCATGTAGCCCGCTCCGGCTCTTGGCCAACGATGCCCTTCTGACGGCGCTAGAATGTCCCCGATGCTATTTCGAGTCACGCTGGTCGCGGCGCTGGCGTTGCCGGTGTTTGGCCAGGCAGAGGGCCTGATCGAACTCGTCGACCCGCTTGACGAGCCCGAGCGCTACTGTGTAGACGTCCCGGGCTGGGGGAGACGCCTCGATCTCAACGCAGCGCTCATGGCGCACACGTGCAAGCCTGGCGCGGCGGATGAACTGTTCACTATCAACCAACCGGCGGACGGCCAACTCTACATGCGCGCCTATGACCGCTGCGCAACTGCGGAGTCCGACCAAGCGGGGGCCGAGCTCTTCTTGAAACCGTGCGACTCCTCTCCGCTCCAGCGCTTCACGTTCGCTAGCGGCGGCAAGATCCGATTGGCATCTGGGAGCGTATGTTTGGCCGTAGCCGGGGGTGTCGGACAGCCTACCGGCGGCCCGAGCCATCTCCGGCGTGATTTGACATTGGAGTTATGTGAATCGGTCGAGGCGTCGCGCTCGGAGTGGAAGCTGCCGGATTCGGATTGACCTAAGCTTGCTCCAAGGCACTGGGGCAACACCCTGATGGATCAAAACAGGGTGGCATCCGAGAGCCTCCCCGCCCATGAGGTGCTTGGCGGCATGTCTTGCCGACGGCTGCCGACCGTCGCGCCCGCTGGCGAAGTCGGTGCGGATGGCCAGACTCGGGCGCTCGCGGCCGTTCGAGCAATTGGTACCCTTACTCCGCCCATCTACACGGACTCCGGTATCCAAGGCGGCATTCTGCGACAGCAGTCGTCGCCCGAGTTCCGTGCGGCTCCGCGCTAGACCGAGTAGCCGCCAGACTCGAGGATCCGCGCGGCGATCCGATCCCGCGCCGCCGGGAGGTCTGAAGGCGCTGGGCCGACCAGCTGCTGGAACGCGCTCCATGTGTTCTCCGCGTCAGCCTCATCGCTGCAGGCGCCGATCACGAGTGCGCCGAGTTCCCGCACCGTGCCCAGAGACTGCTGGAGCAGCACCGTGAGCATGTCGCATGCACCGCTGCCGCGCCCCCCAGATGCAAGCTTCGCGGTACGCGCGAGGGCCGAGTCAGAGGCGTAGACCGCCGCTGCCATGTCGCCCACGGCAGCGGCGACCTCTTGCTGCCGGTCGAGCGAATCACCGAATCTCCGGTAGGCAAGGCCCGCCATGCGCAAGGCAGCCTTTCTTATGCGGTCCACGATGTCGCGCTGCTCGGCCAAGCCAGCGGAGTCGTCAACAGCCGGGGCAGCGCCTGCCGGGTTCGCCGCCGCTTGCGCGACCGCTTGCAGCAAGTCCAGGCGCCCCTGTCCTGCGCGCTTGAGCAGCATGCCGGTCGTCAGCAGGCGGTTGATCTCGTTCGTGCCTTCAAAGATACGGTTAATGCGGGAGTCTCGATAGTTGCGCTCGACTGCGTAGTCCTCGTGGTAGCCGTAGCCGCCGTGGATTTGCACGGCCTCGTCTGTCGTGAAGTCGAGCACTTCCGACACGTAGACTTTGGCGATAGAGCACTCGATGGCGTACTCCTCTACAGCCTTGAGCGTCTGTCGCGCCGCCTCGGGACTGTCCCAGGACACGTCCGCCAGCCTGGCGTCGATCATCCCCGACGTGCGGTACACCATCGACTCGCTTGCGAATACTCGCACCGCCATGTCCGCCAGCTTCTGGCGGATGGCCCCGAAGTGGGCGATCGGCTGCCCGAACGCCTTGCGCTGCAGCGCGTACGAGGCCGAGTCCGAGATCGAGTCCTTGGCCCCGCCCACGCATGCGGCTGCCAGTTCCAAGCGGCCCATGTTGAGGACGTTGAAAGCGATCACGTGCCCGCGGCCGATCTCGCCGAGCACGTTTTCGACCGGGACGTGGACATCGTCTAGGTACAGCGCCGTTGTCGAGCTGCCGCGCAGTCCCATCTTGTGCTCTTCGGCTCCCGGCTTGACGCCGTCGAACGCGCGCTCGACCAAGAACGCGGTGAACTTTTCGCCGTCGACCTTCGCGAATACCGTGTACAGGTCGGCCCAGCCCCCGTTCGAGATCCACATCTTCTGGCCGTTGAGCACGTAGTGCTTGCCGTCTGGGGAGAGTTCTGCACGCGTGAGCGAGTTCTGCGAGTCGCTGCCGGCCTGCGGCTCGCTCAGGCAGTAGGCCGCCAGCAACTCTCCCGTGACCATGCGAGGCAGGTACCGCTGGCGCTGTTCCTCGGTTCCGAAGAAAACCAAGGGCAATGTGCCAATGCCGGCGTGGGCTCCGTAGGTGGTCGAGAACGATGCGTAGCCGCCCATCGCCTCGGCCGCCAGCATCTGTGTGGTGATGTCCAACTCGAGCCCGTCATGCCGCTCCGGCACGAGGATGCCGAGCAGCCCTAGCTCGGCAGACTGCTCGATCAACTGTCGGGCTAGGCCCGGCTCTTTGCGTTCGAATTCCGCAATTTGCGGCACAACCTCCTCTTCCACGAAGCGCTTGGTTGTGGCCAGCGCTTGGCGCTGCGCCTCAGTGAAGTCCTCTGGAGTGAGCACGGCGCCGGAGTCGCAGGCACCGATCAGAAAGTGGCCACCGACGGGAGCTTGCAGGGCCGGAACATCGACTAGAGCTGTTGCAGACATCTGATTCCTCCCAGGCTTTAGTCTAGACCCCGTCGAGCCGGACTGCTTTGGCCCGGCTAGCGTTGCAATTTCAGGGCGTACGCTTCGAACGCGATCTGCTTCTGCACGTTCAGGCGCTGGAGCTGTTCCAGCTCTTGAAGTGCTACAACCGCCCGCTCGAGCCAGGCAAAGTTCACACGGCGCGCGAGCGGTTCCAACTCGAGGGCAATGTCGTGATGCACGAGGTCAGCGGGCGCTTTGACGCGCATCAGCAGCAGGTCCCGCAAGAGCGAGTGCAGCATCGCGGCAAGCCGGTCGATCTGCCCCGATTCGCCTCTGCCCAGCGATCCGATCTCAACCGAGAGCTTGGCGAATTCGCCGCGCTTGAGCGCGGCTCGGAGCAGGGCTAGCATCGCGTGTCGACGACGTACGAACTCTTCCATGTCGAGCTTGATCGCCGCTCCGGGACTGCCTTCCGCCCACGCGCTGACCAGCGCGCGGTCTTTCTCGGCAACCTCGTCCCGCGATCGCATGAATTCGTCCATTTCGCTCCTTGCCAGGGGGGAGAAGTAGAACGGGATGGCACGGGACCGTATGGTCGGCAGGAGGGCGAACGGGTTCTCGGAAGTCAGGATGATCGTCAGGCTTGCAGCCGGCTCCTCTAATGTCTTCAACAGCGCGTTCGAGGCTTCGTCCGTGGCGCGGTCCGCGTGTTCGAGGACGAAGATCCTGCGACGCCCCTCTGCCGGAGCGAGGCGAGCCGACTCGCGCAGCATGCGAGCTTGGTCAATCGATAGCAGCTGCATCGGCCCGTCCGGGGGGAAGATGAGCACGTCCGGGTGCGTCGCGACCACGAGCGGCGCGCCCTTGCGCTTTTCCGCCGACAGCTTGCGCCGTGCCTCGATCCGCTCGCGAAACTGCTCCGACGAAAGGTCGCCTTCGAGGATCCTGATGCAGGCCGAGCATTCTCCGCACGGCTTGCCCGGCCCGGACGCACAGTTCATTCCCGCCGCCAAATGGCGGGCCAGGGTGGCCTTGCCGATGCCTAGCTTTCCGGCGAACAACAGCGTCTGCGGCAGGCGATCCTCGGACACCATTCGCCAGAGCGATGCGGCGATGCGTTGGTGGCCGACAAATCGAGGTGCTGGCATCAGTTCGTCCCCGGCACCAAGCCGCGCTCCGAGAGTGCCGGAAGCACAGCGGCCATCACTCGCCCAAAGACCTCCGAGACCGAGCCCTCCGCCGCGATACGTCGAATTCGTTGCGGCTGGTCTGCATGCATCTGCGCGTACCCCTCCCGAACGCGCAGGAAGAATTCCAGCGCCTCTGACTCCATGCGGTCTCCGCCGGCGCTCCGGCCGGACTCTCGTTCGCCCACCCTTGCCAAGGCGGCCGCCGGCTCGATGTCCAGCCACAGTGTCAGGTCGGGTTGCAAATCGCCGCAGGCGACTTCGCTCAGCTGTTGCACCGCGGCGGAGCCAAGTCCTCGACCGTAGCCTTGGTAGGCGACGCTCGCATCTGTGAAGCGATCGCAAACCACGACTTGACCGGCATCTAGGGCCGGGCGAATGACTTCTGCCAGGTTTTGTGCCCGTGACGCGAAGAACAGCAACAGCTCGGCCATCGGCTCGATCCCGTGGTTGCGAGCGTCGAGCAAAACGCTTCGAATCCGCCGCCCGATCGCCGTTCCGCCGGGTTCTTGCGCGAGCAGCGTCGGTAGGCCCATCGCCCCCAGGCGCTCCACGAGGAGCCCGATCTGGGTTGTCTTGCCGCAGCCGTCGACTCCCTCGACGCTGACGAAGAATCCGGCCCTCGGCAAGTTGCGATTATATCCCCGGCCAGCCAGTCCGTCAGCCAGCGGCTGCGACGGTGCGGATCACCTCTAGATTGCCGTCCTCCAAGCGGAACAGCGTGAAATCGGCGGCCTGTCCGGGAGTGAGGTATTCCGTGCGTTCCGCCAGGCCCATCGCCGCTCCCGGATTCGAGCAGGCCAGTCGAGTCGCTTCGTGCAACGACATCCCCCCGAATCGCATCGCGTTCTCGACGCCGCGATCCATGCTGAGGGCAGACCCCGCCAGCCGCCGGCTGCTGGTGAGTTCGACCCGGCGGCTGGGCAACAGTTCGACTTGCTGCTCCCCGAGCTGGTACATGCCCGGCTCGCAATGGGCCGGTGCGACCGCATCGGTGACCAGAATCGATCGGCGCGGCCCCTTGGCCCGCAGCGCGACCTTGGCGAACGCCGGCAGCAGGTGGATCCCGTCGATGATCAGGCCTGCGTAGAGGCGGTCGTCAGCCATCTGGTGGACGATGTAGTTGTCGTGCCTCGGCACCCTCAGGTGCGCGCCGTTGCCCAAGTGAGTGCTCATCGTCGCACCGGCGCTGACGGCGTCGGCGATCTGCGCAGACGTGGCGTTGGTATGTCCGATCGAGACAACCACGTCGTTGGCTACCATGTGCTCGATCACGCGTGGCGCCTCGTCGTGTTCCGGACTGAGCGTGACGATCCGGACGCCGCCTTCGGCTGCGTCCTGAAAGCGTGCGAACTCTTCGATGCTGGGCGGTCGCACGTGCCGCTGCGGGTGCGCCCCGCGAGGCCCGTCATCCGGTGAGATCCACGGCCCTTCGACGTGAAAGCCGAGCATTGCCGAGCCGTTGGAGATGGTGCGCCGCGCCAAGGCTAGATTCCGCAGCGAGCCTCGCATGTCCTCGCCGGATCCGGTGATCACCGTGGGATAGAAGCGCGCTACGCCGGTCGACCTCTGGACCTCGATGGAGCGCGCGATATCGTCGGCGGACGTGCTCGGGTCGTTGTAGTCCACGCCGGCGAAGCCGTTCACCTGCAGGTCCACCCATCCCGGGGAAACGAACGGCTCCGCCTCGCCGGCGGCGGCTTCGACTGCGGCAATCCTGCCGGCGGTCAGGCTAATGGCTAGCGTCTCGCCGGTTCCGGGATGGACACCGCGCACGATCCCGACTCCGGCAGCCGCACTCGCCGCGGGTCTGCTCGACATCAAGTCCCATTATGGACCGCCACTGCGATGGAGCGGTCAGCCGGCATGGAGCCGGTAGCCGCTTGCCGTGCACGGATCTGCTTGATCCGGGGAGTGATAGTATGAGTCATTGCAACGCAAGTTCAAGATCAAGTCCGGTCGACCGAGCTTCATGCGTAGCGCGCTCGGTGGGATTGGAGCAATCGCTAACCTATTCTTGGGGCTTTACTTGTGCGCCGTTGGCGCCTTAGGACTGGTCGTCGGCGGCGAAATGTTCTTTCCCCTGGTGCCGGTTTCGCCCGAGAATGCGGCCGTGGCGCTGCTTGTGCTCGGCTCGTTTGCTGTTGTCGCCTCGGTGCTTGCCATTTCCGGTGGCAGGCTCAAACGCATTCCCCAACTGGGCTGGGCCGCAGTACTGTTCTTGGGATTGACGGCGGCGGTTTTCCGAGGAGACTATCGCTTCGACGGCCTAGAGAGCTTCAAGGCTCACGGCTGGATGCTGCTGGGCTCGTTCGTGCTGCTTTGTGCCAGCTGGGTGCGCTTCAAGACACCATCGCGGAAACGCTCGCAGTACTAAGTGCCCTGCCGGGCGCTGTGCTCGGGGGACTCAAGCTGGAAGGCTGCCACTGGGCCAGCGGTTGCCGCATAATGGCGGAAGGTAGTGTGCGATGGATGTGTTCGACCAAGTCAGGGATGCCCTCGCGTCCGGAGACGTCGAGGCCGGGTTCGAGCTAGCGATCGACCGCTTCCGGAACGAGCGGTCGTACCCGATGATCTTCGAAGCGCGCTTGATGCAGAAGCGGCACGCGCTCGGCATGCCGCTGATTCAAACCGAGCCTTGGAACAATCTCGGCGAGGACTGCCAGGCCGCCTACGAGAGCGCCACGGTCGAAGCCGCCCGCGAGGTGGGCACGCTCTTCCTCAACGATGGCGAGGTCGGGCGGGCTTGGCCGTACTTCCGCGCGATCGGGGAGAAGGATCTGGTTCGCGAGGCCATCGAGCAGTGTGACGATGGCGTGACCGGCGAGGCCTTGGACGGCATCATCGAGGTCGCCTATCACGAGCAGGTCAATCCGAAAAAGGGCTTCGAGCTGATCCTCAAGCATTACGGCACCTGCCGCGCCATCACCAACTTCTCGCAGTATCCCGTCGAGGAGGGCAGGGCGGACTGCGCGGAACTGCTGGCCGAGAACGTGCACTCCGAACTGCTCGCGAACATCAAGCACGCCGTGGAGCAGAAAGAGGGGCAGGCCCCGGAAGGCGACGACCTCGGGCACATCGTGGAGGAACGCGGCTGGCTGTTCGAGGGCAACGCGTACTACTTGGACACCTCGCATGTCTCGTCGCTGGTGCAGATGGCGCCTGCGATCGACCGCGAGCGCACGCTCGAACTGCTGCTGGGCATGGCGCGCTACGGAAGCCAACTCAGCGAGATGTACCAGTTCCCGGGCAATCCGCCGTTCGAGAACGTCTTTGAAGATTACGCCGCCTATATCAGCACCGTCTTGCGACGCGACGTCGAGGCCGGGCTGGAGCACTTCCGGCGCAAGATCGAGACCTGCGATCCCAATATCGCCGGCACGACGCCCGCGCAGGTGCTAGTGAACCTGCTGGTGCGCCTCGGCCGTCCCGGAGAGGCCGCCGATGTCGCGCTGGAACACCTCTCCGAGGCCGATCCGCAGTTCCTGACCTGTCCCAACGCCTTGCAGCTGTGCCAGATGGCGCAGGACTACAAGCGGCTGGCCGAGGTGGCGCGCAAGCGCCGCGACCTGTTGAGCTTCGCGGCGGCGACCATGCAGGCGGAAACCCGGGCGGCGGCTTGAGGCTTCGACTACTATAGGATCGTGCTGCCAGAACCAGCCCTGCGCGCGTTGGAGCTAGCCGTCGGCGAGCGCGCCGTCCTGCACCGGGACCAAGACCTGCTGCTGTACGAGTACGACGGCAGCATCGACAAGGGCCGCCCGGAATGCGTGGTCTTTCCCCGGCGCACCGAAGATGTCGTCGAGATCGTGCGCATCGCGGCCGACTATGACCTCCCCATCGTGGGGCGGGGAGCCGGCACGGGACTGAGCGGGGGCGTGATCCCGACCCGGGGCGGGATCATGATCGGCTTTGCGCGCATGAACAAGATTCTCGAGATCGATCTCGAGAACGAGTGCGCGGTGGTACAGCCGGGTGTTGTGAACTTGGACATCACCCGCGCCGTGCAAGGTCACGGATACTACTACGCTCCGGATCCTTCGTCGCAAAAGGCCTGCACCATCGGCGGCAACGTTGCCGAGAACGCCGGCGGCCCGCACACGTTGATCTACGGCGTGACTACCAATCACGTGCTGGGCATCGAGGCCGTTCTGCCGGATGGCACTGTGCTGCAAGTCGGTGGCAAGGAGCAGGACCTGCCGGGCTATGACATCACGGGGCTGCTGACAGGTTCCGAGGGAACGATGGCCTTGGTCACCAAGGTCATCGTCAGGCTGATGCGAGCCAGCGAGGCGGTGGAGACGCTGCTGTCGATATACGACCGAGCGGACGATGCCGCCGCTACGGTGGCCGAGCTCACCGCTCGAGCCGTCACTCCGGCGGCGGTGGAAATGCTGGACGGCGTGATGCTCCGCATGGTTGAGGAAGCGACTCACGCCGGGTTTCCGATGGATGCCGAAGCGGTGCTGCTGATCGAGCTCGAGGGTGTGCGCGAAGGCGTCGCCGAGCAGCTGGAGCTGGTCAACGCGGTCTGCTTGGAGACCGGCGCGCGCGAGGTGCGGGTGGCGAAGAGTGCCGAGGAGCGGGCCTTGCTGTGGAAGGGTCGCAAGAACGCGTTCGGAGCGGTCGGGAGGGTGAGCCCGACCTATTACGTGCAGGACGGGGTCGTTCCCCGCACGCGGATCGCTGATACTCTGCGGCATATCCACCGCGTTTCGGAGAAGTACGGACTGACGATCAGCAATATCTTCCATGCCGGGGATGGCAACATGCATCCCATCATCCTGTTCGACCCGCGCAGCGAGGACGAGACCAAGCGCACCCGCGCGGCCGGAGAGGACATCCTCAAGTACTGCATCGAAGTGGGCGGGGCGATCACGGGGGAGCATGGCGTAGGCATGGAGAAGAACGAACTCATGCCGCTGCTCTTCGCCGAGGACAGCTTGGACCAGATGGAGCGGCTGATGCGCATCTTCAATCCCGATGGCCGCCTGAACCCAGGCAAGATCTTGCCAACCGGCAAGGGCTGCTTGGAGATCCGGCCGCCTGCCGCCCCTCACAAGGCGGTTGTCTGGTAGCGCTCGCGTGCCGCACCGCATTCGCGCTTCTGCTAGCATCGGCCTGTCATGCGCTGGCTAGCCGCTCTTGTCCTGCTCGGAACCGGGTGCGTGGGCGGGGAGCCCGACGCAGAATTGATTGCGCCCGATGACATTGCGCCGCATGTGCGATTCCTGTCCCATGACTTGTTCGAAGGGCGCGGAGTCGGCGGGCGCGGCGAGGAATTGACCATAGAATACTTGGCCGCCCAGTTGGAGCTGGCCGGTGCGGAACCGGCTGGCGAGAGCGGCACCTACTTCCAGACGGTGCCATTGGTTGAGATCAAGACCCAGAGCAGCTCCAGCGTGCGCTTGGCCGGGCGCGAGCTCGAGCCCTTGACCGAGTACGTGGGCAACAACGAGCGGCAGACCGGTAGGGAAGTGTTTGACGCCGACGTGGTCTTCGTCGGGCACGGCATCGTAGCGCCGGAATTCGAGTGGGACGACTTCAAGGGAGTCGATGTCAGCGGCAAGCTGCTGGTGCTCTTTACGAACGAGCCGCCGTCCGACGACGACGCCCTCTTCGGCGGCAAGGCGCTGACATACTACGGGCGTTGGACCTTCAAGTTCGAGGAGGCTGCCCGGCGCGGGGCTGCGGGGGTGCTCATAGTCCACACCGACGAGACCGCGGGCTATCCCTGGGAGGTCGTGCGAAATTCGTGGAGCGGAGCCCAGCCCTACGTCGAGGTCAAGCCGGGCGAGTCTAGGCTGGCGCTGGCGGGTTGGATTACATCAGATGCGGCTGAAAGGCTCTTCCAGGCATCTCCGGCCACCCGCGAGATGACGCTGGGCGGGTTGCTCGATGCCGCCAACCGCGAGGACTTCACTCCCATCGAACTGGGAGTGCGGGGCCAGGTCGATCTGCGCAGCTCCGTCGTGCCGATTCAGACCCGCAACGTCTTGGCGAGCTTTCCGGGGAGCGATCCGACCCTGGCCGCCGAGGCCGTGCTCTATACAGCTCACTGGGATCACATGGGCATGCACGGGGAAGGGGACGACGGAATCTACAACGGGGCGGTGGACAACGCTACCGGTTGCGCGGCGTTGCTCAGCATCGCGCAAGCGTTCGGGGAGCTGGCGTCCGCGCCGGCTCGCAGTGTCTTGTTCGCATTCGTCGGTGCAGAGGAGAGCGGCTTGCTGGGATCGGCGTATTATGCCGCCAACCCGGTGGTGGCGACGGGCAAGACCGCCGTCAACCTCAACTATGACGGCCTGTATCCTTTCGGCAAGACTAGCGACTTGTCGCTGCCCGGATATGAGCGCACGAGTCTCAGCCCGACAGTGGAGGCCCTCGCGGCCGAGTTCGGACTCACCCTGACTCCCGACGCGCACCCCGAACAGGGATACTATTACCGCTCAGACCAGTTCAGCCTGGCCAAGCACGGCGTGCCCGCATTCTCGATCAAGAGCGGTTCCAAGTATCCGGGCCGGCCCGCCGGGTGGGGCGATGAGAAGGTCGCTCAATATCGCGGGAGCCACTATCACCAGCCTTCGGACGAGTTTCAGGAGGACTGGGACTTTGCCGGGATCGCGGATTTGGCGCGCTTCGGATTCGAGCTGGGCAGGATCGTGGCCGACCAGTCTGACCTTCCGACTTGGAGGCCGGGGGACGAGTTCCTGGCGGCGCGCGAGCGCTCGTGGCAGTGATCTCAAACGTCGCACAGCTGTCTTGTGCACAGCAGGCTGATTCAACGCTGGAAGTGCAGACCGCTCGCGTCGCGGTAGTCCGCTGGGCTAGTTCTTGGGTGTGGAGGTGCGTCGCCCAAGAGTCGCTCGCGCCGCAGGCTGCCACAGGCTCGCTGCCGCCCGCTTCGCCCGATGTCGCCGACAGTATTTCCCCCTTTCGCGTGCTCGGCCTCACGAGTAGCCACGCCACGCCCGGATGGATCTGACCAGTCCCGTGTTCCGTACTGCCGACGCGGCCGCCTGAAGCAGGGCGCTTCCCCGAAAGCGAGCGAGCGCCTTTGCCGTGGTCCGAAAGCGAGAGCCGCGCTATCCGGGTCAAACCCGCGCTCGAGCGCTTGATCTCCTTCGAGCAGAACGCAGCACGTGCCGGAAGTAGATCCGAAACGTGCGGAAGAAACTGGTGAGGTCGAGGGTGCTGAACAGGGCGTCGGCGACCCCGAACGGCAACATGCTGGGAATAGGTCCACGCGCATATTCGAGGATCCAGCCGCGGTCTACCATGCGATAGCCCTTCGCTTCACCTTTTGGCAAATGTACGACATCGCCGGGGAGGTACACCTGCCGTTGGGTGTCGCCTTCGCCGTAATACCAGAGTTCCCCGTCCAGAACGATCGCATTATCATCGACGAACCGATATCGACCGGTGTGGCCCTCGCTGCCGATAGGACTGCCGAAGAAGATCACGTACTCCCGAAGCGAGGCATACAGGATGGTGACCTGTCCCATGCTGCCGCCGGCATTGGAGAAGAACCAGTCCGGTTTGGTCTCGATCAGGCCCGGGTACCTTTCTGCGAGGTCTTTGGCGATGGCGGGAAGCATGTCCTCCAGCGGCAGATCGAGATGTGAGCACGCGATCTCCTTGAGGACCTCAATGTCAAAAACGTACTTCATGCAACGTCCCGATCACCCGGGTTTGCGGACTAGGAAGAAGAACATCGGAGTAAAGACACCGGTTGCGCCACCCTCGACCAGTGCGTCCGCCCCCACGTTCAAGAGCGTGCTGACAGCGGCGGTGCCCTCCGGAATCATCCGCAACCGCTCCCCGGCCCGTAGAACCAAGTTGGTCAAGGCGCGGCCAATCGGTGTGCGCGGAATACTCTTAAAGCTGAGGTCGCGCCCCTGCAAAGCACGGTACCAAGGTGTCTTCGGATGCGATTCGGGTGCGAGGTCGCGGGCTTCCAAGATTTCGAATCCGGCCATACGCAGAGCTTGGCGGATTTCCGCCGTCAGTGGGAGATCCGGTAGACCCGTCCCTGTCACGATATCTTTCTTGATCCGCAAGTGCCCTGCGCTCGACGGGTCAAAGGCCTCAGTGAGACACCAATCATAGCCCGCGAAACAAGCCCCTGGGCGTAGAACGCGGAATATCTCTTGGAAGGCCTCCGTCTTGTCCGGGGCGTGCGGTGTGGCCTCGATGGTGAACGCAGCGTCGTAGTGGTGGTCACTGGCGGGAACCCGCATGTAGTCGCCGTGGATGAAACTGCACAGCGACTGGACATCTCGGGTGTGCATTCTCGCGCGCTTGATCTGGTAGGCACTAGAGTTGATGCCAACAATGCTGGCCCCAGAATGGCGGGCTAGATTGCCCATTGGCCCGCCTACCCCGCATCCCACGTCGAGCACCCTTAGCCCCGGTCTCAGGGATAGTCGATCGGAGAGAAAAAGCTGATGCCTGAGCAACGACGCCTCGAAGCTCTCGCCTCGCCGTCGGGGGGCGAAGTGCCAGGACTGCCCCCAGCCGAACTCATAGAAATCGGTCACCAATTCGTAATAGCGAGTGACCATCAGCTGATAGTGCTCCTTCCTGTCTTCCAGACCGGCATCTTGTAGCACGGCGTATTGATCCACCGCGGGCTTCACTGCATCCGGGGCGAGATCCGTGAGGGAGCGAGAATTGGAGTGGTTGGCGAGCATTGCAATAGTGCCGGTATCTTTAGGCGTCCGGTCGTCGAAACTAGGGCAGGCTTTACTATTGCTTTCTGTCGACCGTTTCGATTGTACCGCAGCGCTCATCATGCGCCTCTCTATTCACCGGTCTTTCGCATCTTGAGCAAATTCGCACGTCGCAGGGTTACCCCCCGAACAAGAACGCTGGGGATTTCGAAGCTCCAAGGTTGGTGGCAATGTTCTGTAGGTGGGCTCGCGGGGGACAACGATAGGCTCTTGACCAGCATCGACTCTGGCAATGGTCCATCCGTCAGGCGCTGGGCACGGCATGGGCGGCCGTCGCAAACTTGGCGGGCGTGGTCTTGCCGGTCCGCGCGGAATGACCGATCGAGCCCGCCTAGATTGCCGCGGAGTCAGTTATTGGGTGGTTCGATATAATCCTACGAGAGCAGATGGGCGCCGAGCGTGCCTGCTCAAAGCATTCAAGACTGGGGAGGCAACGAATGAGGAAGATCTGGACCGTAGCAATCGTCGCTTGCACGATGGCCGGAATTAGCTACGCCAACGACAACGAAGGACATGCATACAAGAAAACCGCAGCCGTCCAACAGTTGATGGAGTACATGGTCAAGCCGGCCATGGCCAAGATCAAGGAGTACCGCGAAGCCGGCGGACCAGCCGACAAGGAGCAATGGCAGGCGGCGTATGGTGCCATCACCATGGTGGCAGAGGCTAATCAGCTGGTATTGATGGACGGTCGTATCAAGGATGAGGCGTGGAGCAATGGCGCCAAGCAAGTCCTCGAGGCTGCCCAGGGCGCCATGATGGGTGCGTATCGCATGGACGCCGATGGCTTGAACAAGGGCGTCAAGGCGATGTCAGCTGGCTGCAAGACTTGCCACGACGTCCATAAGAAGGACAAAGAGTAATTTCCGGCGGGCGACCGTGACGGCAGGCGCGAATTCGCCCGCCCCACATACCCGACCCCGGCGCTAGGCCGGTTCTGGCGAGCCGGCTACTCGTAGTAGGCGGCGTTGCGCTCGGTGAAATCGATCCACTCTTCGGGAAGATCCTCTTCCGCAAAGATCGCCGAGACAGGGCAGACCGGCACGCACGCGCCGCAGTCGATGCACTCCTCCGGATCGATGTAGAGCATCTCTTCCGTGTCGAAATCGTCTTCATCCGCCTTCGGGTGGATGCAGTCGACAGGACACGCGTCTACGCACGCAGTGTCCTTGGTACCGATGCACGGTTCCGCGATGATATAGGCCATTGTTTACCCCTCTCCCCTACAGACTCCAACTACCTGCGGACTCGACAGCCGCTGCCGCCTGAGATCGGCCGCCTCGGCTGCAACGAACGAGTCTAGCACAACGACATCCGCATGCCGAAGCACCAGACCGCCCTTCCTTGAGAGTATCATGAAGCGTGTCCATGACACGCCGTTGGATCACCTTGCTGGCGTTGGTCGCGCCCGCTGTCGCGCAGCGCCGGGACGGTAGGTTCGGCCGCGACCCTGGCAAGATCCGCGAGACCTTGCCGGACGGCCGCTCCCGCACGCTGATCACGCTAAAGAACGATGCCGACAAGTCCAGGGAAGACATGGCTCGGGTCGTGGATCTGGCGACCGAGCTCCAGCAAGAGATCGAGAAGAACGAATTCCACACGGTCGACCTGGGCAGCGTCCGCAAGGCCGAGGAGATCCTGAAGCTGGTCAAGCGGGTCAAGGCACGCCTGAGCCGCCAGCAGTAGCGAGATTCTGGCTCCGCTGAGGCCGGATAGACGAGCTGCCGCGGCTGGCCCGCGCCTACGCGAGCAGCTTCTTCACTACATCGCCGGCCACGTCCGTGAGGCGGAAGTCCCGCCCTTGGAAGCGGTAGGTCAGCCGTGTGTGGTCGAATCCCAGCAGGTGCAGGATGGTGGCGTGCAGGTCATGCACGTGTACCTTGTCCTCCACCACGTTAAAGCCCAGCTCGTCGCTCTTGCCGATCGTGGTGCCGGGTCTGATGCCGCCCCCTGCCATCCACATCGTGAAGGCGTTGGGGTGGTGGTCGCGGCCGTCGTCGGTGCCGCCCTGCACCATCGGCGTGCGCCCGAACTCGCCGCCCCAAAGCACAAGCGTGTCGTCGAGCAGGCCGCGCTGCTTGAGGTCGCTTACCAGGGCGGCGCTGGCCCTGTCGGTGTCCCGGCAGTTCTTCTTCAGGCCAGAGATGAGGGACCCGTGCTGGTCCCACGACTCGTGGAACAATTCCACGAAGCGCACGCCGCGTTCGACCAGCCTGCGCGCCAGGACGCAGTTGTTGGCGAACGATGGACGCCCCGGCTCGGCCCCGTACATGTCGAGCACGTGCTGTGGCTCTTGGGAAATGTCCATCAGCTCCGGCGTGCTCGCCTGCATGCGGTAGGCCATTTCGAAGGAACTGATCCGGGTCTCGATCTCGGGATCGCCGACTTCTCGCAGGCGCATGCCGTTCAGGCGTCCGAGCGCGTCCAGCGAGTCGCGCTGGAGCCGGCGGTCGACGCCGGCCGGATTGGACAGATACAAGACCGGGTCGCCGCTGGTGCGGAACTGCACTCCCTGGTACATGGACGGCAGGAAGCCGCTGCCCCAGTTGGAGTTGCCGCCGCTGGGGCCTTTCTGGCCTGAACTGAAGACCACGAATCCCGGCAGGTCGCGGGATTCGCTGCCCAGCCCGTACAGCGTCCACGCTCCCATTGACGGCCGCCCGAACTGCTGCGTTCCGGTGCTCATCATGACTTGGGCAGGGGCGTGGTTGAACGCATCGGTCACTAGGGACTTCACGATGGCGATGTCGTCGGCTATTGCGGCAGTATGCGGGATCAGTTCGGACAGCTCGGCCCCGCTCTCGCCATGCCGGGCGAACTTGAACTTTGGCCCGAGCAGCGTCGAGTTCGGGTCGATAAAGGCCGCGCGGTAGCCCTCCAGCAGGCCCGCCGGCGGTAGCGTGCCCTCGTGCTTGGCCAGTTCCGGCTTGTTGTCGAACAGTTCGAGGTGGCTCGGACCGCCCCCCATGAAGAGGAAGATCACGTTCTTCGCGGTCGGGGCGTGGTGTGGCTGCTTCGGTGCCAGCGGGTCCGCGGCCTGCAGCATGTCGCGCAACGCGACGGCGCCCAGCCCGACGCCGCACTGCTGCAGGAACCAACGCCTTGCCAGCGGGCTAGAGGTGGCATGCGAGCGCAACATCTGTCATTCCCTCGTAATCGCTTCGTCCAAGTTCAACAGCACGCGAGAAACGGCTGTCCAAGCGGCGAGCTCGGCGGTATTGCCGGCTGCCGTCTCCGGCTCCGATGGTTGTTCCCCGAAGGCCAGCTGGGCTGCGTCGAGCCCGCCGGCCTGCAGGCGTTCGCGCTGGCTGCCCAGCAGGGCGACCAGTTCGGATCGTTCCGAATCGCTGGGCGCGCGCGCCAGCACGCGCCTGAACGCGTAGTCGATGCGTTCCGGATCGTCCGCGCCACCCTCGTCCAGCGCCCTGCGGCCCAGCTCACGGGCAGCTTCCATGAATACGGGCTCGTTGAGAGTGACCAGCGCCTGAAGCGGAGTGTTGGAGCGGTCGCGCTTCACGCAGGCGAAATTCCCGGTGGGGGTGTCGAAGGTGTCGAGCACGGGGTAGGGCACGGAGCGGTACCGGAAGGCGTACAGCGAGCGGCGATAGCGCTGCGCTCCGTTCTCCGTGTACCAGCGCTTGGGGCCGTAGCTCACGGGCGGCTGGAACAGGAATTCGGGAGCCGGAGGGTACACGGGCGCGCCGCCGATCTGCGCGGTGAGCAAGCCGCTCGAGGCCAGCGCGATATCGCGGACCAGCTCGCCGTCGACGCGGAACCGCGCGCTGCGGGCCAGCAGGCGGTTGTTCGGGTCCAGCTCGAGCAGGCTCGGCGTGACGCGGGACGATTGGCGGTAAGTCTCCGACGATACGATCAGCCGGTGGATGTGCTTGAGGCTCCAGCCGTTCTCCATCAGTTCCACCGCCAGCCAGTCCAGCAGTTCCGGATGCGACGGATCGGCCGCCTGCCGCCCGAGGTCTTCGGACGTCTCGACAATGCCGGTGCCGAAATGGCCCTGCCAGAGGCGGTTCACAATGGCCCGCGCGGTGGTGGGCGAGTCGCGGTCGACCAGCCATTCGGCGAACGCTAGGCGGTCCGGCAACTCGTCGCGCTCGGGCATCGGATGCAGAAAGCCCGGAACGCCGGCTTGTACCCGCTCGGTCGGGCGCAGGAAATCGCCGCGTTGGAGGATGCTGGTCATGCGCGGCATCGGGCGCTCGTCCAGAACGAGCTGGGAACTTCCCTCCGGGTACTTGTCCCAAAGGTCCTCGATCTTGCGATTGGCGTCCGCCCACTCGGCGACGGTTGTGCGCCAGTAGCCGAAAAGCGCCTCTTCCTGCTCCGGCGTGCGCTGGCCGCCGCGGGAGACGAGTTCCCGTATGTGTCTGGGCAGGGGATCGGCTTCGGCGTTTTCCGCGGCCGTGAACGACAGCCGGTACCTGCCCAGGTTCAGGGACTGGTTGTCGTCCGAGTTGTAGCCGCCGTGATTCATCGAGAGCTTGAACTTGACCAGCGTGGGCTCCTCGATCTCGAGCGGTTCGGCGAGCTCGAACACCGCCTTGCGCGGCATGTTGCGACGGCCCGGCCCGGGATCGGTGCTCCACGCGCTCATTGCGAAGCCATCGATGGCGAACCCGACGTCCCCTAGAATCCTGCGCTTGTGGTCCTTGTCCGGGAACAGGAACGGGTCGAGTATCGACATCTCTGGGTTGACGTCGGCGGTGGCGCGTGCGATCTTAAGCGCCTTCCACTCCTCTGGGTCGCTCGCTGGCGCCACTTCGACTTCGAATTCCGTCAGCGCGGCGGTGCCCCGGAAGGAGCGGCCCGGCCCTCCCATCGGCAGCCGGGGATCAGGCAGCAGTTCGAGCCGGAACGCCCGAACCGTGCCTGGCTCCATTTGGGCCTCGGGCGTGACCACGCTGCGTGTTGGGGCGTAGCCTTGCGCCAGGATGGACTTGTCGGGCAGCACCTCGTACTTCTCGCCGCTGCCCAATTTGATGTGCGTGTCCAGCACGGTCCATGGCGGCTGGCTGGTGGCCTCGGCCCGCTCCCATTCGGCCATCCGTTCGCGCCAGTCAGGGCTCAGCTCGCGCAGCCCGGCCTCGATCTCGCGCATCTCCGCGAAGATCTCGCTGCGCAGTCTGTCTTCGTCCGCGCTGTAGACCGCCTGCGTGGATTCGTGGGAGTTGTTGACGTACGCGAACATCCGGTAGTAGTCGCGCTGGCTGATCGGGTCGAACTTGTGGTCGTGGCACTGGGCGCACTGCACCGTCAGGCCCAGCACGGCCTTGCCGATGGCGTCCATGCGGTCGAACATGGCCTCCATGC
This sequence comes from Bryobacterales bacterium, assembly GCA_022824585.1. Taxonomy (GTDB): domain Bacteria; phylum Acidobacteriota; class Terriglobia; order Bryobacterales; family UBA6623; genus VXMF01. The sequence continues at coordinate 27,535 of JAJDZN010000130.1, forward strand.
GGAACTGCTCTGGATTGGCCCCGCCCTCTTCGTTGATCATCGAATTGCGCAGGAAGCCGGTCGCGACTCGCTGCTGCTGGGCGGCACCAGGCAGCAGGTCGCCCGCGACTTGCTCGACCACGAAGCGGTCGTAGGGCATGTCCGCGTTGAGGGCGTCGACGACCCAATCCCGGTAGAACCAGACTTGGCGCGGCTTGTCCTTCTCAAAGCCGTCAGAATCGGCATAGCGCGCAGCGTCGAGCCAGATGCGGCCCCAGCGCTCGCCGTAATGCGGCGATGCCAGCAGGCGATCCACCAGGCGTCCATAGGCGCCCGGAGCCGTGTCGTCCAGGTAATGCTGGGTATCTTCGAGCGAAGGGGGCAGCCCGGTCAGGTCGAGGCTGAGGCGCCGGATCAGGGTTTCCTTGCTGGCACGGGGAGACGCTTCCAGGCCTTCGGCTGCCAGCCTGGCCAGCACGAACCTGTCAATTGCATTCTCGGCCCTCTGGCCGTTGCTCAGCTGCGGCTCTTCCGGCCTCGTGGGCGGAACGAAGGCCCAGTGCTGGTTCAGTGCGGCGTCGGCCCCTCTGCCTTCCGGCCAGACCGCCCCGTCCTCGATCCAGGACTTGATCAGCGCGACCTCAGCGTCGCTGAGCTGGCCGCCCATGGGCATGCGGTTGCCCTCGCCAAGGCCGGCCACGCGCTGGTAGACGGAGCTCGCCTGCGCATCGTGCGGAATGATACGCGGCCCGCTTGGGCCGGTGCTGGTGGCCACGCTGCGAGAATCGAGCCGCAGCTGGCCGAATTGCTGCTGCTCGCCGTGGCAGCCGTAGCATTTGTCCCGAAAGATCGGCTCGATGTCGGCGGCAAAGTCGGCACCGCTAGCGATGCCCAGGAACGCGACGAGGGTGCCGAACAACGATATTGTGCGCATCGGAGGGGCTCGCCGACAATTATATCGCCGGATCCGGCCGCGCGGTCCGGCAAGACCGGCGCGACCGACGCCGAAGGCGCGCCTCCCGCGTGGTGGGGATACGGGAGGCGCCGATGCGTAGGACTACTCTGGAATCAGGCCGGCCTCGTACACGGTGCGCCACGTCCGGCCGTCCCAGCGCAACAGCTTGAAAGCAACGTCGCTGCCCGGCTTCAGGCTTCTCTGGACTTCCCGCAGGTCTCGGATCGAATCGATCGGCTCGCGGTTGACTTCAAGCACGACGTCCCTCTGTTGCAGGCCGATGTCCTCCGCGAAAGAATGCGCTTCTATCTGGGTGATCAAGACGCCGCCGCGCTCTCTGAGGCGCATCTGGTCGCGGCGCTCGGGGTCAATCTCTTGGACGGTCAGCCCGAAGCGGACGGCTGCCTCCTCGGCCTCCGACGGGTCAGCCTCGACTTCGCTCTGTTCCGCATACAGCTTGGCGCGATCCTGGATCTCGACGTCCAGTGTCAGAGTCTTGCCATCCCGAACGACCTCGATCGGCACGGTCTCGCCCACAGCGATCGCCGCTACCACTTCGATGAGCTTTTCGCCGGTGTCGATCTTCTCCCCGTCCACCGACACGATGATGTCCTCGGCGCGCATTCCGGCCCGCTCCGCCGGGCCGTCCTCGACCGTGCGCAATACGAACACGCCGCCGTCCGCGCCGTAGCTCCGGCTCAGCGACGGGCTCTGGTCGCCGCTGAACTCCACGCCGATCGAGCCGCGCGAGACGCGTCCGAAGCGAACGATCTGGTTGTAGGTCTTGACGGCGATGTTAGATGCAAGGGCAAATCCGATGCCGTCGTAGCCGCCGGTGCGGGAGATAATCGCCGTGTTGATCCCGATGACCTCGCCGCGGATGTTGAGCAGGGGCCCGCCGCTATTGCCGGGGTTGATCGCCGCGTCAGTCTGCAAGAACTTCTGGAAGGGCCGACCTCCCCGCGCGGCGTTCATTTCGCGGGACAAGGCGCTGATGATTCCCACCGTGACCGTCTCGCGATATCCGAATGGGGATCCGATGGCGATGGCCCAGTCGCCGACGTTGGCCGCATCGGAGTTGCCGATCTTGGCCGCCTCCAAGCCGGTCTTGCCCTTGACATGGATGACGGCCAGGTCCGTCTCTGCATCGGCCCCGATCAAGGTCGCGTCATAGCGCTCGTCGTCATCGACGAATGAGACGCGAATGCGGTCTGCGTCGGCCACGACGTGGTGGTTGGTGATGATGTATCCCTTCGGGTCGACGATCACTCCAGAGCCTTGGCCGGAGCCGCGACGGGGCGGCGGGCCGGGGAGTGGCCCCTCTGGGAGTCCAAAGAATCGGCGAAACATGTCCTCCGGAGAATTGAACGGACCGGAGCCTTCGTCCTCTTCCTCGGTGCGGCTGGCCGGGATGTAGATGCTGACCACCGATGGGCGCACCTGCTGGGCGAGTTCGGAGAACTGGTTCGCGACCGGCTCGGCCGCAGGCACTTCGAGCGGCGTGGCATCGGAGACAGGCTCCTTGGCCTCCGGCGCGGCGTCGACCGATCCAGAGATGATCGTGCCGATCAGGATCCCGGCCGTGAGAGTGCCGAAGATCAGTGCAATCGGAAGCAACCCAGAGTGTTGGAGGCGTTCGACCAGACTTCTCATGTTCGTTTAGACGCGCCAGCCATCCTAAAGGTTGTGCCTTGCGCCATCAACATTATTACCCAAGCGCATCGCAGGCTTGCAGGTGGCGCGCTCTTGGTGACCAGCTCCTACGTGATGAAGCCGGGACAGCGGCTCGGGCGACGATCCGGCGCGTCTGGATCTTGGACCTGCCGCGTCACACGCCGGGGTTGCGCTGTGGCGCGCGCGGCTGTTGCTGCGCTAGGCAGTGCAGAGCACCGAGCCCGAGCGCGATATCGACGCAATGCACGCCGCGCACTTCGCGATCCGGAAAGCACTCCCGCAGGATGCGGAGGGCCGCCGCATCATTGCTGTCGTTGAAGGTCGGTACCAGCACGGTATCGTTGGCGACGTAGAAGTTCGCATAGCTGGCTGGAAGCCTGTAGCCGTCAAACCACAAGGGTTGAGGCATCGGCAGTTCGACGATCTCGAGTGCCCGGCCGCGCTCGTCCCGCATCCCCCGCAGTCTGCGTAGATTGTCTTGCAGGGCCGCATAGTTCTCGTCTCGACGATCTGTCTCGACGATAGCTGCTACCCGGTTCCGGCCGACGAAGCGGGCCAGGGTGTCGACATGCCCGCCGGTGTCGTCGCCTGCGATCCCGCGGCCAAGCCAGAGCACATTCGTGGCTCCGAGGCAGTCTCGCAGCACGCGCTCGATGGCGTTTCGGGATAGCCCGGGATTGCGGGCGTGCCGCCCGTTTGCCAACAAGCACTGCTCCGTGGTCAGTATCGTGCCTTGGCCGTTGCTCTCTATAGCGCCGCCTTCCATCACGACGGTTCGGCCGTTCGCCGTGGGTTCTAGGACGCCGGCAGCGGACGAGTTCGCTACGTAGCGGCCGACCGTGCGGTCGGCTTGCCAATTGTCGTAGCGGCCCCAGGCATTGAACGCCCAGCACACGGCATGGAGCTGGCCGTCCCGAAGGACAAATGTCGGGCCTGAGTCGCGCAGCCACGATCGGTCGGTCGATACCAGGTGCAGCTCGACGTGGTCTGGGTCCGCGCCGCTGCGCCTGAGCACGCTCCGCGCCCGCTCGGCCTCTCGCGAGTCGCGGACGAGCAGACACACCCGTTCGCGGCCGCTCAGCAGACGCACGAATTCGGCGAATGCCCAGCGCACCGCCGACAGCTTTCCCGGCCAGTCGCTCCGCGAGTGCGGATAAGCCAGCCATGTGGCATCGTGCGGTTCCCACTCTGCCGGCATGCGAGTGGCACTGCCTGCAGACTCGCTCACTCGCCGGATCTCCGAGTCAACTGGCCGTAAGCGTCGATCCTTCGGTCCCGCAGGAAAGGCCAGTCGCGCCGCGTCTGCTCGATTTCCGCCCGCTCGCAGTGGGCGAGCAAGACTTGCTCCGCGCCGCCCGCCTCCGCGACGATCGAGCCGAACGGGCCCGACACGAACGACCTGCCCCAAAACTCCAAGCCGGCGTAGCCGGGCGGCCGCGAGGGTGAGCTGTCGAGGATGCGTTCCGTGCCCGTCCGGTTGACCGCCGCGACGAAGGCGCCATTCGCGATCCCATGGGCGCGCTGGGCGATGCTCCAAGCTTCCCATTGGCGCTCGCCCCATTCCTCCTTTTCGCGCGGGTGCCAGCCGATGGCCGTCGGGAAGACTAGGAACTCCGCACCGGCGAGCGCTGCCAAGCGCGCTGCTTCGGGGAACCACTGGTCCCAGCAGATCAGCGGCGCGATTCGACCGAACTTGGTCGAGAAGACTCTGAATCCCAGATCGCCGGGTGTGAAGTAGTACTTCTCGTAGTACAGCGGATCGTCGGGGATGTGCATCTTCCGATACGTTCCCAGCAGGCCTCCGTCGGCGTCGATGACCACGGCCGAGTTGTGGTAGATTCCGGCCGCCCGGCGCTCGAACACCGAGCCCACGATCACGATTCCATGGCTCCGAGCCGCCGCTGCAAGCGCTTCGGTGGTGGGTCCCGGCACCGCCTCCGCCAATTCGAAGTTGTCCGGGTTCTGCTCTTGGCAGAAATACTGTGTCAGGAACAGTTCGGGCAGGCAGACCACCTGCGCCCCCCGCCTCGCGGCTTCGTCGATCGCCAGCAGGGCCTTGTCGAGATTCGCCGCGGGGTCGGGTCCACACGCCATTTGCACCAGCCCTAAGGTGGTGGTCTGCGCTGTGGATTGGACGCCGGTCAAGGCTGTAGCACGACCTTCGTCAGGCCCGGCTCGCGGGCGTACAGCCGGTCGAACATCTCCGGCCCCCGTTCGAGCGGCACAGACGCGCTCACGACCGGGCGGACTTGGATGGCTCCGCGCTGCATCAATTCGAGGCAGGCCGGATAGTCGTTCGACGACGCGCACGAGCCCAGCACGTCAACTTCCCGCGTGACCACATCCTGCAGCGGGAACGAGACCGTTGGCGTCACGTTGCCGATCAGCGTCACCTTGCCGCCCTTGCGCACGCTGTTCAGAGACATCGCGACCGTCGCATCCGCGCCGACCGCTTCCAGCACCACATCTGCCCCGATACCGCCTGTCATCTTGCGAATCTCTGCCGGCACATCCGCGGCTTCGCCGGCTTGGATGGTGTGGTCCGCGCCCAGACGCTTGGCCAGTTCCAAGCGATCCGCCGCAAGGTCGGCCGCTACGATGCGGCCGCAGCCGGCGCTGCGCAAGGCCTGCAGGGTCAGCAGCCCGATCATCCCGGCCCCTACTACGAGTGCCGTATCGCCCAGGGCAGGTTGAGTGCGGCCAACCGCATGCACCGCCACTGAAACCGGCTCGACCATCGCCGCTTCGTCAAACTCCACTCCGTCCGGTATGCGGAACACGATGTGCTGAGGCACGGCGACGTACTCCGCGAAAGCGCCGTGGCGGCGGTAGTCTTCGCAGGAAACTCCCAGCACGCGGCGGTTCTCGCACAGATTGGGACGCCCCGCGCGACAGAAGGCGCAGTTGCGGCAGCAGATCATCGAGTCAAACGTAACGCGGTCGCCCGGCTCGAAGGACTGCACCGCGGCGCCGACTTGCGCGATTTCGCCGGCGGCCTCGTGGCCCATGATCAGCGGCGGTATGCGGCGCCCGCTGCTGCCGTCGTAGCCATGGACGTCACTGCCGCAGATGCCGCACGAGCGCACCCGGATCAAGACTTCGTCCGGTTCGATTCGCGGCTCCGGCACCTCTTCCAGGTCGAGCCGCCTGTACTCGTTCAATACCAGTGCTTTCATCTTGATCCAGTGTCGCCCAGGCGAGGGTCGTTATGCGCCTCTGTCAGGTCAGCGCCCAGCGCAGCATGCGCAGGCTGTCCGCCAGGCGGCTGTTCACCCCGAGCGCGGCCGACGGCTCGTAGCCGCAATGCACCATGCAGTGCTCGCAGCGATCGTCGTTTCCGCGCCCGTAGCGATCCCAGGGCGTTTCGCTCATCAGCTCCTCAAAGCTGTCCCAGTGCGCGTCGGTGATCAGGTAGCACGGCCCCTTCCAGCCTCGGGTGTTGTAGGTCGGATTGCCCCATGCGGTGCAGGGCATGTCTCTGGCGCCCTTGAGGAACTCCGCGTAGATGGGCGTCGTGTTCATGCGGAAGCGCCGGAACAACGAGTCCACATCCTTGAACTTCTCCTGGATGTCTTCCCGCGTGAGAAAGATCTCGCGGCTCTGCACGGCCGAATACCCGTAGGCCGGGGAGAGCATGTGGCCATCGACGTCGAACTGCCGCAGGTACTCGAACAGCGCCTCGACTTCGCGCATGTCGGTCTCGCGGTAGACCGTTGTGTTGGTGCAAACCATATGGCCGGCCGCCTTGGCGGCGCGGATACCCGCGATGGCTTCGTCGAATACGCCGTCACGCTCCACCGCTAGATCGTGTGTCTCGCGCAGGCCGTCGAGGTGGACGTTGAAAAAGAACTGCTTGTGCGGCCGGAACTCGTGCAGCCGCGCCTCGATGAACATACCGTTCGTGCACAGGTAGATGTGCCGCTTGCGCCTGATGGCGCCCTCGACCAGTCTCCCGATCGGCTTGTACATCAGCGGCTCGCCGCCGCAGATCGACACGACCGGCGCGCGGCATTCGTCGATCGCAGCCAGACACTGCTCGAGTTCCAGCTTCGTGGTGATCGTGTCCTCGTACTCCCGGATTCGTCCGCAGCCAGTGCAGGTGAGATTGCAAGCATGGAGCGGTTCCAGCATCAATACCAGCGGAAAGCGCTTTCGCAGCATGGGGTGTGGCTGCGAGCCGGCGGCCCGCTGCCGGCCCTCGGGCAGGATCGGGAACGGGCTGTTGCGGGGGGAGGGATCGCGCTGCCATTCCGGTCTTGGGAAGAGCGCGTTCTTGGCGACGTATGCTCCCATGCGCAGCGTGCTGGACAGCGGGAGTCTCATGCTTGCGCCACTCCCTTCGTGCGGGCGTATTCGCCAAGCGCCATCAAGGGAAAGTACTGCGGGTACATGTGATAGCGCAAGTAGAACACGCTCGGAAAGCCAGTTCCCGTATGGGCCTGCTCGGCCCAAGTGCCCTGCGGAGTCTGGCACTCGAGCAGGTAGCGCACGCCGTCCGCGACCGAGCCGCTGTCGCAGTCGTCGCTCGCCAGCAGTGCCATCAGCGCCCAAGCAGTCTGCGACGGCGTCGATTGGCCGCGGGCGCGGAGGGCTGGATCGTCGTAGCTGGCGGGCGATTCGCCCCACCCGCCATCGGCGTTTTGGAGCGAGCGCACCCACTCTCCGGCCCGGATCACCGCGCTGTCCCGCGCCGGGACGCCCGCAGCCCGCAGCCCGCGCAGCGCGAAGCAGGTCCCGTAGATATAGTTCACGCCCCAGCGCCCGTACCAGCAGCCGTCCTCGTGCTGCATGCGGCGGATGAACTCCACGCCGCGCCGGACGCGTTCCCGATACTGTCCCGGAGCCCGCCGGCACAGTGTTTCCAGGGCCCGCCCGGTGATATCGACGCAGCTCGGGTCCAGCATCGCGTTGTGGTCGGCGAACGGCACGTGGTTGAGGATGGCTGCGCAACTGTCCACGTCGAAGGCCGCCCAGCCGCCGTCGGATGACTGCATCGCTGCGAGCCACTCCAACGCCCGCTCCTCAGCGCGGACTTGTCGCTGGGCATCCGCGGCAGAGATGTATTCCAGCGCGAGCAACACCTCTGCGGTGTCGTCGCTGTCGGGATAGTGGTCGTTGCGGTACTCGAAGAACCACCCGCCCGGTGCGGCGCGCGGATTGCGCACAGCCCAGTCGCCCGGTTTGCGAGCCTGCTTGGCAAGCAGCCAGTCGGCTGCGCGGCCCAATGCCCAGCGAGCCGGATCGCCAAGCTGGGCCTTGGCCGCGCCGATCGCGTGGGCTGTCAACGCCGTGTCCCAAACCGGCGAATGGCAAGGTTGCACGCGAAATCCGCGCTCGTCGTGCAGGATCAAATCGTCGAAGTGAGCCAGCTGTGCCTGCAACAGCGGGTGGCCCGAGTCATAGCCCAGTTGTGTCAGGGCCATGATCGAATTCACCATCGCCGGAAATATCGCGCCCAGGCCGTCAGATCGCTCGAGCCGGGCGACCATCCAGTCGCGCGCTGCCGCGATGCCCCTCTCGCGGTGGCGCCCGGCCTCGGTGGACTCGAGGAACTTGATCCCCTTGTCGAGCAGCAGGAAGAAGCGCTTCCAGCTGAGCAGCGCTGGCGCAGGCGCGGCGCGGCCGGAGAACAGTTCTTCGAGCGAGAAGCCTTCCGGCACCTGTCGTCGAGCCCGGGTCGCGCCGAGAATCGAGAGCGGCGCCAGCATGGCCCGGCTCCATGACGAGATCGAATAGATGCTGAACTGATGGCCGGCCGGGAGCAGGAAAATCTCTGGCGGAATGGATGGCACGTCCGAGCGGCGGTAAAGCCCGAAATAGCTCAGATAGAGCTTGGTGTAGCTGTTGGCTGCTTCCACGCCGCCCAGATCCAAGATGCGGGCTGCAGCCCGGCGCAGGCGTTCGCCGTGCTGGTCCTGACCGCCCAGCTTGAGGGCGCAGTAGGCCTTCACAGACGCGCTGATATTCGCCGGGCCCTGGGGGTAAATGTTCCAGCCGCCGTCTTCGAGTTGCTTGTCGGCGATCTGGCGGCAGGCCGCATCTACCAGAGCGCGGGTTGGCGGATTCCATGTCCCGTCGCTGCCAGGCTGGTGCAGCCAGAGTTGCAGCAACACGTAGTCCGACTCGAGCGTCGTATCGCCTTCAGCTTCGCCTACCCAATAGCCCTCGGACGTCTGCCGATTGAGGAGGTAATCGCACGCTGCGTCTACTGCTTGCTCCGCTCGGACGGCGAGATCTTCAACGGGCGGCCGCGCGATCGCGGCGCTACTCCCTGGGCCAGCGCCTAGCTTCATTGAAGGGCGGAGGTGCGGGGCGGCTGAGCCTGCCGCAAACTAGGTGTGAGCGGGAAGTGAACGTTCTCGGTAATGGTTTCTGCCTCTTGCGGATGCCCCGAGCTAGACGGCTGCGAACGGTGATGGAGATCCCGGGCAATCGGTCCACGAACTGCTGCGGCCGAGGCGGGGACCACGGCGAAGGGACCGTGAATCCGTGCCGGCGAAGTGTCGTCTTCCTCATTGGCCGAAAAGCGCAGCGTTCCGTCTATTCGGACGGCAAGATCGGCGATTGCGGCCGCGCACACCGTACCTGTGCAGAACTGGTGAACGCGCGACGGATGATCAGGCACTGCGTCTAGGGCGGGCATTAAGGCCGCAACGGGAAGTGTCAGTATATCCAATCGGTTCTTGGCGGTCGAGGTTCGCCGTAGGGGCTAATTCGGCCGGAACCTGCCGTGCCACGCCCTCGAGAATCGGACGGATCTGCGGTTAGGAGCCGCTCGTGCAAACGCCGTGATCTCAGGCCCGCTGCGGCGAATCGTTTGAAGTCGGCTACTTTGGCCGTGGCGATTCGTGCGTCATCAAGAAGAGTGACCGCTGCAACCATGCGGGCGGCGAGTGTGCTGCGGAATAGTAACTGCGCCTGCTACCTAGGCCCGTAGCCTTTCATCGTCCCGTGTTTTCGCGGCCGGAGCGCGGATCAGCAATCTGGTGTCAATTTGGCCACAGGTGGAGCACTCAGCTGGGATCAGAGCCGGACCAGTCGACCAGTTCTAGGTCGTCAATTCTGGCGAAATGGCGCATGTTGCAGGTGGCAAGCCGGGCCGGAAGGCTAAGGGCTATCGATGCAATGGCAAGGTCCAAGTCCTCGATCGGCGTCCCGCGCTGCTGCAGTGTGGCCTTCCAATGGCCAAATGCCAAGGAGGCAGGCTCGCTCCAGTCTGTCCAGCGCAACGCGGCGCGCAAGCGCCCGAACTCACAAGTTAGAAGGCGATGGCGGCGTGAGCCTGCTTCTAGGCGCGAAAGGCCGAAACAGATCTCCGCCGCCACAGGCGTGCAGAGGTAAACGGTCGAAGGATCCTCGTCGCGCAGTCGGCGTAAGGCACTCGGGCGCCTATGCATGAATTCCGAGGCGGCGCTGGTGTCGAGAAGCAACATCAGAAGGGGGGGCGCGCCCGACTCCTGCGGGCACCTGCGATGTCGTCTAGGAAGGCATCTTCACCCTCACGGAGGAGTTGCAAGTCTTGCTCGCTCAAGTGATCATTCGAAAACAGGGCCGCAGGCCAGCATGCCCTCTCTTCCACGACCCGTCGACACGACTCCACGATCAGACGGTTCCGGCTTATTCCTCGCTCTTCTGCGGCCCGGTCCAGTCCGGCGAGCACGGATTGCGGAAAATACACGCTTGTGTTCGGCACGATAGATTCTAATACAACATATTATACCAGACACTACAGGACTGTCGAGCGCACGGA
>JAJDZN010000048.1 GCA_022824585.1 Bryobacterales bacterium
GTCATCCTGTTCGAGGGCAGGGATGCGGCCGGCAAGGGCGGGACCATCAAGCGGTTCACCGAGCATCTCAACCCGCGCGGTGCTCGGGTGGTGGCGCTCGACAGGCCCACCGACGACGAGCGCACCCAGTGGTTCTTCCAGCGCTACATCCGGCATCTGCCGCGGGGCGGCGAGATCGTGCTGTTCGACCGCTCGTGGTACAACCGCGGCGGGGTCGAGCGCGTCATGGGGTTTTGCAACGGCAAGGAGTACTTGGAGTTCATGCGTCAGGCCCCCGAGCTGGAGCGCATGTTCGTCCGCAGCGGGATCCTGCTGTTCAAGTACTGGTTCTCCGTCACCCGAGAGGAGCAGAAGCGCCGCTTCGAGGCCCGCGAGAACGACGTTCTAAGGCAGTGGAAGCTGTCCCCTGTGGATCGCCAGTCGCTCGACAAGTGGGACGAGTACACGGCGGCCAAGGAGGCGATGTTCTTCTACACGGACACAGCTGATGCGCCGTGGACGAACGTCAAGTCCGACGACAAGAATCGCGCTCGTCAGAACTGCAAGCGGCATTTCCTGGCTGCGTTGCCGTACACGAACAAGGATGCCCGGCGAGTGGGGCGACCGGATCCGCTGATCGTGGCCAGTGCCGACATGATTGGCACCGGCGACGCGGCGCTCGGCAGGTGAGGCGGTGTCACGCGATCCGCAGCGCGGGTCGCTAGCAAGGGCAGCGGGTCGAGCGCGATCCCAGCCTTGGCGGTCTCGGCTCGCAGTAGCCCAGCCCAGAAGCTCGTAAGTCGGATCGAATGCTCCGCTCAACCAACGGGGGACTGACCCGACGCGATGTAGCCGGCCCGAGGCGCTGATATCATCAAATCGCTTGCGCAATCCATTGCGATCTCTCCTGTTGCTGGCCGCACTGGCGCTGCTGGCTTTGGTCGTGCGCGACTACCTCGGCTCGCGGACCGCGGCGGGACGGGGCTCGACGCAAGCGCTGCCGACATTGCCAGAGGATCTCTCGGCGCAGTCGGAGAGCTGGCGCTTGACACAGACCATCGGCGATTCCACGCGCATGGAAGTCAGCGCCGATGACTTCGTCCAAGGGGCGGACGGGCTGACAACTGACCTGCGCGGAGTCGTGCTGGAGATCATTCGATTGCAGGCGGGAAGCCTTGACCGTGTCGAGAGCGGCGCGATGCGCATGCTGGCGGATGGAAGCCTTTACAGCGACGGCGAGACCCTGATCACGTTGGGTGTCCAGACCGATGGCGGAACGGGACGCCCCGTAGAAGTCACCACTTCCGGAGTCACGTTTCGTCCGTCCGCCAATAGCGCCAGCACGGAGCGGAGGGTGGATTACCGGCTTGCCGACGGGGCGGGCAGTTCCCTCGGAGCCGCGTACGATGCGACGACGGGAGTGTTGCGGATGATGTCCGAGGTGCGCCTGGAACGCTTCGGACCGAACCCGGACGAGCCGTCGGCCGTTATCCGGGCTGGCAGCTTGCTCTATACCGAGGAAGGGGCCCGGATTGAGCTCGCGGGAGGCGCCCGAGTCGAGCAAGGCGCAGGCTGGCTTGAATGCGATAGCGGAGTTGTCTTGATGTCCGACGGGCGCATCCGTCGAATCGATGGTGTCAATGCGCGTGGCGGCGAAACCATGGCCGACCGGCGGACTGCTTTCTCGGCGTCTCGGCTGGAGGTGGAGTTTGCCATCGACGGCGAGCTGGCGCGCTCCCGCGGCTCCGGAAGGGCCAAATTCGCATCGATCGAGGCTGGGCAGCGCATTGAGGTAAAGGCCGATTCCGTCGACCTGCAGTACGAGGCGCACGTGGAGGCTCCTTCGAGCGTCTCCTCGAGCACGTTGCGTCGTGTCGAGGCGCGCGGTGGGGCGCAGGCTTCGCTGCATCCGTCCGATGGCGGCACGGTCAACATGATCGAGTCCGAGTCGCTGTTGTTGGTCTTGAAGCCGGGCGGGGCGCAGATCGAGCGTGTCGAGTCGCCGGCACGCGGGACCCTGCGCCAGCTTGCGGACGGAGCGGAAGCGCCGGCACGCACGCTGGTCGCCGGAAGCATCCGCATGGCCTACGGGACCGCGGGCGATCTCGAAAGCCTCGAAGCTCGCAATGGGGCGCGGCTGGTCCAGCGCGCTGCCGACAAGGCGTCGCCCGAATTGCGGAGTTGGAGCGACTCCCTGGATGCGCGCTTCGATCCCGGCACCTCGGAAATCGCCGAACTGCGCCAGGACGGGAATTTCGGATTCGAGGAAGGTCCGAGCAGGGGAAGTGCGGACAGCGGCCGGTTCGATCCCGATAGCGGTGTGTTGGAGTTGGAGGGAAACGCGACCGCTGCGAGCGCAGGCGGCAACCTGTCGGCCCGCCAGATTGTCTTGGCCCGGGCCAACGGCAGGGTCGATGCCGCGGGCGATGTGACCGGATTCCTGATCCAGGGGCCGGATGCTTCCGGGCAGTCTGGGACGGTGGGCATGTTCGCGGGTCAGCAGCCCGTGTTCCTGGCCGCGGGGGCAATGGTCTCCGATCCCGAGAACCACACCTTGGAGTACCGGAACGGCGCCCGGCTGTGGCAAGGGCGCAATCGAATCGACGCAGATTCGATCATGATCGACCAAGCCTCGAACCGAATCGCGGCCCGCGACAGAGTCGAGGCCGCGTGGGTCGCGGGCGGCGCGAGCGCGTCGGACCCGGACTCGCTCTCGATCGTGCGGTCCCGTCTGATGTTCTACGATCCCGAGACCGGCGCCGCTCGCTTTGAAGGCGCAGTCGACTTCCGCAGGCAGGGCATGCGCGTGTTGGCTGACGAGTTGCAGACAGCCCTTGGCGCGGATGGCAGCGGCGCTGGGATGCGCGCCGTTGCAGTCGGCTCGGTGCGCATCGCGGATCCGCCCGACGGTTCGGGCCACCGGGCGTTCGGGGATCGGGCCGAGTTCGACGTGGCCGAGTCCGAGGTGGTCTTGGTGGGCCAGCCGGCACGGATTCTGATGCCCGACGGCACCGAATCGGAAGGTGCCAGTTTGACCTATCGCATTGCCGGTGATAGGCTGCTTGTCTTGGGCCAGCGCGCCGAGCGCGCCTATACCTACCGCCCGGCTTCCCGCTAGTGTGGAGCGCCGCTTGGCTTCGCCTGTCTGATGGATTCCCTGCGCACTGAGCGACTGTCGAAGAGCTACAGGGGCAGGCAGGTGGTCAGGGACTTCACCCTGGCCGTTCGTCGCGGCGAGATCATCGGGCTGCTAGGACCGAACGGCGCTGGCAAGACGACCTCGTTCAACATGATCGTCGGGCTGGTCAGCCCCGATGCCGGCCGAGTCTTTGCGGACGAGGCCGATATCACAGAGCTGCCGATGTACCAGCGCGCCCGAATGGGCATCAGCTACCTGCCGCAGGAAGCCTCGGTGTTCCGCAAGCTCACGGTGGACGAGAACATCCTGGCGGTTCTGCAAACGCAGCCGCTGGTCCGGGCCGAGCGCCGCGAGCGTCTCGACGACCTGATCGCGCAGTTTGGCTTGGACAAAGTTCGGCACAGCCGCGGCTACCAGCTGTCTGGCGGCGAGCGACGGCGCGTCGAGATCGCCCGGTCGCTGGTCTTGTCGCCGTTCTTCCTGCTGCTCGACGAGCCCTTCTCGGGCATTGACCCGAAGCAGGTGATCGAGTTGCAGGCGATCCTGGCGCGGCTGTGCGCCGACGGGATCGGCATTGTCATCACCGACCACAACGTGCGCGAAACGCTTGCGGTGACTGACCGGGCGCTCATTATCCACAACGGGTCAATCTTTCGCTCGGGAACGCCGCACGAGTTGGAGAGCGACCCGGAGGTGCGCCGGGTCTACCTCGGCGAACACTTCGAACTGCCCGCCCGGGCCGCGCCGCGGAGCTGAGCGCGGTGCCGACGGTCCGCTTGGAACGCGCCGGGCTGTACGGGCCCGTGGGTGTCGTGGACACGGCCGAATCGCGCCGCTTTACGATCGGCGGCGTGCTGCAGGGCGCTTCGCTGCTGCGTCCGGCCGCCAGCGCTGTGGCTCCCCACTTGGGGCAGGGCCCAGGGCCGGTGACCGAGACGCGCTACCAACTGGCCTGGTTCCTGGCCGGTCAGCGACACCTTGCGGGACGAGGACTGATGCTGGGGCTCGGCGGGGGCTGTGGGGTGGTGGGACTGTTGCACCAATTTCCGGACCTGGCCATGGATGCGGTCGACGCCGATCCGGCCATGCTCGCGATGGCCAGAGAGTTTCATCCGCTGATTGGCCACTACGAGCGTGAAGGGCGCCTGCGCCTGCACGTGGCCCAGGCACGCGATTACTTGGAAAGTGCCCACGAGCCGCCCGACTTCGTCATCGCCGACTTGGTGGTCGATTCCGAGAGCCTGGAAGCGGTAGGTTCCGAGGCCTTGGTCGGAGCTATCGCCGCCGCTGCTCCGGAAGTCTGGTTCCGTGTATTCGGGTCGCTACCAGACAGCGAGTTGCAGCCGATCCTAGACCGCTTCCAGGCTGCCGGACTGCCCGTTCGCTGGCTGCTGTCCCCGGTCAACCGACTTGTCACACTGCCCAAGCCCCGGGACTGGATTCTCGCCGCTGGCGTGGCACGTCTGCCGGATCCGGACGATTTCGTGCCCTATCGCGAGATGAGCGGGTCGGCGGTCGCAAAAGTGCAGGCGGCCTACCGCAAGCTCGTTGCCGGTGCAGCGCCGCCGTAACTCGCCGTCGCGCGCGGTGAGCTACCCGCCGAGCGTGGTCTAAACTAATGCTGAGCAGACATCCCGCGCCCGTCCGGGCCTACGAAGGGAGGCAATTCACCGAATGCTGTTCTTTGATCCAATCTATCTCCTGTTCATGATTCCCGGCTTGCTGATGTCCCTCTGGGCCAGCGCCAAGACCAAGTCCGCGTTCAAGAAGTACGGCAAGGTCAGGGCTAGGATGACGGGCGCGCAGGCGGCCCGCCAAATGTTGGACCAAGCGGGCCTTCACGACGTCAAGATCGGCGTCTCGTCCGGGTTCCTGTCCGATCACTACAACCCCGCCACCCGCAGTCTCGGGTTGTCCCCCGATGTGCATGACCGGGCTTCGATCGCTGCCGTCGGCGTGGCCTGCCACGAAGCGGGTCATGCGATCCAGCACGCCAACGCTTATACCCCGCTGCAGCTTCGGTCTGCGCTGGTGCCCACGGCGAGCTTGGGCTCGAACTTCGGATATCTCGCCATCATATTCGGGATATTCCTGTCGATCTCGGGCATGGTCTACATCGGCATCGCCTTGTTTTCGGCCACGGTGTTGTTCCAACTGGTCACGCTCCCGGTAGAGTTCGATGCCAGCAACAGGGCGAAGCAGCTCGTGGTCAACTACGGGATCGTCTCCCCGTACGAGCGCGAAGGCATGGACAAGGTCCTCAACGCCGCGGCTTGGACCTACGTGGCGGCGGCGGTGACCAGCATCCTTACCCTGCTGTACTTCCTGCTCCGCGCCGGCCTGCTGGGGGGCAGCGACGACTAGCCCGCCAGCGGCTCGCCTGCCAATTCCCATAGCCTCCGGACATTCTCGCGGTGGCTTTCGTCGATGAATGGCGTCTCGAGGATGAACGGCTTGGCCCGCAGTCGCGGGTGGCTCAGGATTCGAGCGAAGGCTTCCGCGCCGATATACCCGTCGCCGATGGACTCGTGACGGTCCCGGTTCGAGCCTAGCGCCGTCTTGGAGTCGTTCGCATGGAATAGGCGCACGTTTGCCATGCCGAGGCACTGGTGCATGGAGCGCACCGTGTCGCGCAGGCCCTTTTCGGTCGTGATGTCATAGCCGGCTTCGAAGCTGTGCGCGGTGTCGATGCAGAATCCCAGCGGAGCGTCGCAGAGCGCCCCGACCGCTTGGCTGAGCTCGGCCAGTTCTTCGAACGAACGCCCGAGCGTGTCACCGCCGCCGGCGGTGTTTTCCAGCAGCAGTCGCAGCGTCCCCCAGTCGAATCCGCGCTGTACCTCGGCCAAGGCATCGGCGAAGACTTCGACCGCCTCGTGCCTGGTCTGGCCCTTGGCGCTTCCGGGATGGATGACCAGGTACTCCGCCCCGATGGCGCGTGCGTTTTCGATTTCCAGGCGAAAGGAGTCGCGCGACCGCCGCTGCACCTCAGGGTCGGCCGCGGCAAGGTTGGTGAGGTAGCAGCCATGCACCGCCAGCGGGCGCAGGTCGTGCTCCCGCCTCAGCGCGGCGAGACGGGCGACGCTCTCGGCGGAGGGGGCCGTGCCGCGCCACATGCGCGGACTGCGGGTGAACACCTGCACGGTGTTGCAGCCGATCGCGACAGCCTCTTCGGCAGCTCGATGAACGCCGCCGGCTGCCGAGGTATGCGCTCCGATTCGGTGACGACGCGTCATTCAGCCTGCGACCCGGCGGAAGGCATGGGGATAGTTCGCTGAGCCGGTCGGGAACCGGTGTTTCGCCGGTTGGCCGCGACCGAGCCGCGACCCACCAGTCTACGCCGTGGCGCACGGCGGCTACAATGTCGGTTCATGGGCCGTGCACTGTGTATACTCTCGCTCGTTTTGGCCGTTGCCTTGCAGGCCGAGGATTGGCCGCAGTGGCGCGGCAAGGACCGTCTCGGGATCTGGACCGAGACCGAAATCTTGGAGCGCTTCCCTGACGGCGGGCCCAAGCGGGTCTGGTCCAAGCCGATTGCCAATGGTTACGCCGGCCCGGCCGTCGCAGACGGGCGCGTCTTCGTCACCGACTACCGCTCAACGGAGAATCGCAAGGGCATTGAGCGGGTGCTGGTGCTGAGCGAAGCGACTGGGGAAACGCTGTGGGAGAAAGAGTGGCCCGTCGACTACGCCGGCTTGCAGTATCCCCTCGGGCCGCGCGCCACGCCCACCGTGGACGCCGAGCGCGTGTACGTGCTGGGCTCGATGGGCGACCTATTCTGCCTGCGGGCGGAAGACGGCGAGCAGCTTTGGCATCGCAACTATCAGGACGATTTCGCTGCCGAGCTTCCGACTTGGGGATTCGTTGCAGCGCCCTTGGTGGACGGTCGGCGGTTGATCACCTTGGTTGGCGGATCGCCCGACGCCAAGGTCGTTGCCTTCGACAAGATGACCGGCAAGGAGGTCTGGCGGGCGCTCGACGCCAGTTCCGAGCCCGGTTACGACCCGCCGATGATCGTCGAGGCCGGAGGCGTCCGCCAGTTGATCATCTGGCATCCGACCGCGGTCGTTTCGCTCAGCCCGGAGACCGGGGAGGTCTATTGGCAGGAGCCGTTCAAGATCCAGGCCGGTCTGACTGTTGCTACGCCCGTGCACAGCAAGCACGGGCTGCTGGTGTCGTCGTTCTACAACGGATCGCGCATGTACCGCCTGCTCGAGGATCGCCCGGCAGCCGAGTTGATCTGGAAGGGCAATAGCGACAGCGAGATCGACACCGACGGGCTGCACTCCCTGGTCACCACTCCGGTGGTCGATGGCGAGTATGTCTATGGCATAGGTAGCTACGGGCTCTTGCGCTGCCTCGACGCCCGCACCGGTGCCCGCGTGTGGGAAACGCTTGATTTGACCAAGGAAGACGCCCGCTGGGCGTCAGGCCAGATCGTTCGCCACGAGGATCGCTACTTCATCAACAACGATCGCGGCGAACTCGTCATCGCCCGTTTCTCCCCCGAGGGCTACGAGGAGCTTGACCGCGCGACGTTGATGCGCCCGACCAACCCTCTGCGCCGCCGCCGCGAATTCGGAGCTGTCCATTGGACGCATCCGGCCTACGCCAATCGGCACATGATCATCCGCAACGACGAGGAAATCGTGCGCTTTTCGCTGGAGCGGTGATGCTCTCAAGACTTTAGAACACAGTCCTGACGGAGCGGACGACGCCATGACTCGCCTCCCACTCATCGCACTCATCGCATGCGCGCTGCTGTCAGTGGGCTGCGGCGCGTCGCCAGACACCGCGCATGAACGCCCCAATTTCGTCATCGTCTTCTTGGACGACGTCGGCTATGGCGACTTGGCTTGTTACGGGTCGCAGAAGAACAGCACCCCCCGTTTCGACCGCATGGCGCAGGAAGGCACCCGCTTCACGAGCTTCTATGCGCAGACTGTTTGCGGCCCGTCGCGAGGGGCGCTCATGACGGGGCGCCATCCCGGTCGCGTCGGCGGCGGCTGGGCCGTCCGTCCGGACGAGGTGACAGCCGCCGAAGTGCTCGGCGAAGCTGGCTACGCAACTGCGGCCATCGGGAAATGGGACATGAGCAGACGCAGGCCTCTGCAGGGCCTGCTTCCGAACGACCAGGGCTTCGACTACTTTTTTGGCACGCTTGGCGCGAACGACAACGGAACTGTCACGTTCTGGCGGGACATGCAGCAGCTCGAGACGACAGACGACATGGGCTCGCTGACCAAGCGCTACACGGATGAAGCGATCGGCTTCCTGCGGCGCCAGCAGGAGGGGGAGCCGTTCTTCCTGTACTTGGCACACACGATGTTGCATGTCGTGATCGGGGCCTCGCCCGAATTCGCCGGGACCACGGACGGAGACCTTTACGGCGACACCTTGGCGGAAGTCGACCACCACACCGGCCGGGTCCTTGACGAGTTGCAAGCGCTTGGACTAGCCGACAATACCTACGCGCTGCTGACCAGCGACAACGGGCCGTGGTCCCAGCCGGAGCGCGTCGAGCGCTACTTCGAGAGCCACGGCGGACACTTGGCCACAGGTGATTCCGGAGGGCTGCGCGGGGCCAAGGGCTCGTCCTGGGAAGGCGGGGTGCGCGTGCCAGCGATTCTGTGGGGCCCGGGACGGGTGCCTGCCGGTCGCGAGTCCGACGCCATCGTCTCGACGCTCGACGTAATGCCCACCTTTGCTGCGCTCGCAGGCGCGGCGCCCCCGGAGGACCGCATCTTGGATGGCGCGGACCAAAGCGCGCTCTGGCACGGGGAGGCGGGGTCGGGAGCCCGCGACACCTTCCATTACTTCGTGCAAATGGAACTGCATGCGGTTCGCCGCGGGAGATGGAAGCTTGCCATGCCGCGAGAGAAATTCCACAACTACGCCCCGGATGTGCGAGCAGTCGAGTCGCCGCAGCTCTACGACCTGGAGGCGGATGTCAACGAGACGACTGACGTCGCGTCGCAGAATCCCGAAATAGTGGCGGAACTGGGCGGCTTATACGAGCAGATGCGGGCCGAATCGGCAGACTGGGCCCCGTGGGAGCCGTGAGCAGCGCCCAGTTGTCGATGAGTTCAATGCTGGCGCCGACGCCAATCGGCACATGATCATCCGCAACGACGAGGAAATCGTGCGCTTCTCGCTTGAGCGCTGAGGCTCCCGAAGGGCTTACAGGCGGCAGTCGCCAAGCGAACTGCGCCATGACCTGCTTCTCGTTGATCGCCGCTCCGCAATTGGCGCTGGCATGCGGCACATCGCCCGGTGCCGCACGGAACGTCAGCTGCCCGAGTCAGCACTAGCGCTAGCCATCGCCGAGGCGCTCGGTGCGCAGTTGGCGGAAGCGATCGAAATCACGGTCTTCCGTAAGGAGGCGGGACACGCCGTGCTCCCGGCAGAGCGCAACGATCTGGGCGTCAAACACCAGATTCCCGACTGCCTTCCCCTCTCGGACGGCCTGAGCGAGCAAGCGCGGATAGCCCGAGCCCGGAAATAGGACCGTTGCGCTCGGCGAAGCAAGCAGTCGTGTCACTGCCTCGCAGGCTTCGCTAGCCGAGTGCGGCGGACTGAAGAGCTTGTGGTGGGTGATCACCCGGATGAATTCGCCTAAGCAGAACACCGGAATCGCCCAGCGGGCCGGAGACTCGGCAAGTGCCACCAATCGGGACCGCGCGGCCTCGTGAAGGGGCAGCTCCGCCCTGTGGGCGTACACGAGCACGTTGGTGTCGACCGCGATCAATCCCGGCCCTCCATTTTTTCGTATAGGGCATCGCGGTCATCGACAGTGACGCCCGGCACGGGCTGCCCGCTCTTGACCAGCAGCTGCAATCGGAAGTCGCCGCTGACAGCCGAGGCCGATGCGAGATGGCTCCTCAGGGCGCTCTCGATCAAATGGGTGAGCGTGTCCCCGGTCTCGGCTGCCCGCACCTTCGCAGCCCGTAGGATTCGGTCGTCGAGGTTGAGCGTCGTCTTCATATGGATATCTGTAGTATACATGCCAGATTTCTGGCAGCTCTCCAGAAAGACCTCGAATCCACCGTGGCTGCCGCGTCTCGCAGCATGGTGGTGTAGACGCGTAGCAGCGCCCAATGGCTAGAGCGAACCAACGATCCGGCCAACGCCGACACGATCCAGTGCTGCCCCCGCGCAGGACCGCGCGCGGAATCCGTGACCCCCCGCTAGTCGTTGATGAGTTCGATGCTGGCCCCGACGCCGGCCAGCTTTTCCGCCAAGCGGTCGTAGCCGCGCCGGAGGTGGTAGATCCGATGCACTGTCGTCTCGCCCTTCGCTGCCAGCCCAGCCAGCACTAGCGATGCGCTGGCGCGCAAGTCCGAGGCCATCACGTCGGTGCCGGTGAGCGCGGACTTTCCGCGCACCACCGCCGTGTTGCCACCGATCGTGATGTCCGCTCCCATGCGCTGCAATTCCAGCACGTGCATGAAGCGGTTCTCGAACACCGTCTCGACGACGTTCGATGTGCCTTGGGCCTGGGTCATCAGCGCCATGAACTGCGCCTGCATGTCGGTCGGGAATCCGGGATGCTCGCGAGTGGTGACATCGACGCTGCTCAGCGCGGCCGTGCCGCGCAGGACCAGGGTCGAATCGTCCGGCGACTCGATCAAGCAGCCGGCTTGGCGCATTTTCGCGATCACCGGCTCGAGATGCTGGCGGCGGGTGCCCACCAGCGTCAGCTCGCCGCCGGCCAGTGCGCCCGCCACGAGGTAGGTGCCGGTTTCTATCCGGTCCGGGATGATGGCGTGCTCCGTCCCCGCCAGTGTGTCGACACCGTCCACGCGAATGGTCGGCGTGCCGGCGCCTTCGATGCGGGCTCCCATCTTGGTCAACAGATCCGCTAGGTCGACCACCTCCGGCTCGCAGGCAGCGTTTTCCAGCAGGCTCTCGCCGTTGGCCAAGGCTGCGGCCATCAACAGGTCCTCGGTGCCGGTGACCGTGGGCCGGCGGAATTGGATGCGACCGCCGACCAAGCCGCCCTTCGGGGCTACCGCCTCGATGTAGCCGCGGTCTTGCCGCACCGTCGCGCCGAGCGTCTTGAGTCCGTCGAGGTGCATGTCGATCGGCCGCGATCCGATCGCGCAGCCGCCGGGCAGGGAAACGCGGGCGCGACCGCAGCGGGCAGCCAGCGGTCCCAGCACGAGGCTCGATGCCCGCATGGTCTTGACCAGTTCGTACGGGGCAACCGGATCGAGGTTGCCGTTGGCCCGGATGGAATACGAATTGGGCCGGGCTTCCACCTCGGCGCCGACACTCGCGAGCAGGTGGGCCATTGTGCGAATGTCGACGACATTCGGCATGCGTCCCAAGATCACCGGGCCGTCGGTCAGCAGGCTGGCGGCCAAGGCGGGAAGCGCGGCGTTCTTGGCCCCGCTGATCTCGATGCG
Source organism: Bryobacterales bacterium (assembly GCA_022824585.1). Taxonomy (GTDB): domain Bacteria; phylum Acidobacteriota; class Terriglobia; order Bryobacterales; family UBA6623; genus VXMF01. The sequence continues at coordinate 11,524 of JAJDZN010000048.1, forward strand.
GCCGCTTAGCGGCCGGCCGCCCGCGATACGCATCGCTTGCATGAACTCCCACCCGTCCGCCTTGCGGGCGGCCAAGACCCCATTATGCGTGACCGAATCCCTGGGCCCTTGCCGCGCTTGCTCGCGCTGGTTTGAGAGGCCGGTTCGTAACCCGTTGGTGAGGCTGCTCGCCTAAACTGTTGATGCGCCGCCAGTCTGGCCGGCCTGCATCCCGTGCAATCCCATCCGACCATGAAGTCTCGCTCTGTCCTTGCCGCTCTGGTCTTCATGACCGTGTTGATTCCCGCTCTGACTGCCGACTGGCCGCAGTGGCGCGGGCCGCACTTCAACGGCAGCAACCCGGCGGCCAAGGGGCTCGCCGTCGAATGGACTAGCGATACAAACGTGGTATGGAAGGCCAAGCTGCCGAGTTGGAGCGCGGCCACGCCCGCAATCTGGGCTGACACCGTGTTTGTGACCTCCGCAGAAGAAGGCTTCGATTCCCCGGGACAGCAGTTGCGGCGCGGCCCCGGCCGCGGGCCAAGGCCAGGCGCTGGGGGTGGGCCCGGCCGGCCCGGAGCTCCCGGCCCGCGGGCCGGCGGGCCGCCCGCTGCAGCTTCTGGCCGCACTGACAAGATCTTGCTGATTGCCCTCAACCGCGCGGACGGCTCGATCCAGTGGAATCGCACGATCGGCGACGGCAACCGGGTCTATCGCAAGCAGAATCTCTCCTCGCCATCGCCGATCACCGACGGGAAGCACGTGTGGGTGATGACCGGCGGCGGCCAGTTCTCGTGCTACGACATGAACGGCGAGAAGGTTTGGTCGCGCAACGTACAGCAGGATTATGGCCGCTTCGGGCTCAACCACGGGTACGCGTCCACTCCCCGATTGCACAAGGGCCGCCTGTACGTTCAGGTGCTCCACGGCATGAAGACAGACGACCCCTCGTACGTGTTCGCTGTTGACGCTAGGACGGGCGAGACTCTGTGGAAGGTCGAGCGGCCGACCGATGCGACGGCGGAATCTCCCGACGACTATTCGACTCCGCTGATCGTCACTGCCCGCGGCAAGGAGCAGCTCGTTGTGTCAGGCGGGGACTACGTGACCGGGCACGACCTCGGCAACGGCAAGGAATTGTGGCGCATGGGCGGGTTCAATCCCGGGAACGAGCGCTTCTACCGCACCATCGCATCGTCGATCCATATCGGGGACACCATCTTCACTCCGAGCACGCGCGGAAACCCATTCATCGCCTTCAAGCTCGGCGACGAGGGGTGGATGGACGAATCGGCCAAGGTCTGGGAAAATGCGCTTGGCGCTGACGTGCCCACGCCGACCACGGATGGCGAGCGCCTCTTCGTGGTCAACGATCGCGGCATCCTGAACGTGTTGGATGCCAAGACGGGCCGACTGGTGGTCGAGCGGCTGCGTTTGGAACCCGGCACGTATTCGTCCTCACCCCTGCTGGCGGATGGCAAGCTCTACGCGACGAACGAGGAAGGGACCACGACGGTCGTTGACGTGGATGACGGATACAAGACCCTCGCCGCGAACCGGCTCGACAGCCACACCTTGGCCAGCCCGATCGCCGTTGGCGGGCAGATCTTCATCCGCACCGCCGACTTCCTCTACTGCATTGCGCCGGACTAGGGGGACCCCGTGGACGTAGAACACCGCGTCGGCGATATCGTCGATGACTATTGCACGCGGTGCAAGGGTGTGATGAACCACTCGGTTGTCTCGGTCGTGGACGGCGAGCCCGCCCGCACCGAATGCCGAACCTGCTACTCGTCGCACAAGTACCGCCACGCGCGCGGGGGCAAGGAACAACCCGGCAGCAAGCGGGACCTGTTCGACGAAATACTGGACAAGATGGGCCCGCTGGGGCACCGCTAGGACGGTGCCTGGCCGCCACGTCCGCGGCGGAGCGCGCGCAGTGTCTCGGGAGCCGCTTGCTGCCGGCGCCCTGCTGACCGGGCAGGCCGCGGGGTCGGCCTGGATTCGTAATCAGGAAATCTGGTCAGTCGTCGCACGGATCCCGAGGGGGCAGGTCGCGACGTACGGTGACTTAGCGCGCATGGCAGGCATTCCCGGCCGGGCGCGGCAGGCTGGTCGCGCCATGCGCTCGTGCCCGCCCGAGCTGGCGCTGCCGTGGCACCGCGTAGTTGCGGCTGGCGGCCGCATCGCCCTGCCCGGCGAGCGTGGCCGCCAGCAACGCCGCAGGCTCGAACGAGAGAACGTTCCGTTCGCGGGGGCTAGGGTGCGCTTGGAGCGGTGTCGCTGGGAACCGGAGGCTGCGCAATAGGTGGGATCCGGCGGTGCCACTCCGTTGCCGTTTCGTATGCGTGTCCGATCTCCAGCACTCGCCGCTCGTCAAAGGCGGCGCCAACGAGCTGCACGCCGATGGGCAGGCCGTCGCTGTGGAATCCGCACGGGACGGACAGCACGGGCAGGCCGGTGAGGTTGAGGGCGCGAATATTGCGGGTCGTGGCAAGCCGGACGTTTTCGAGCCTGCCGTTGACCTCGACCTCCAACTCTCCGATGCGTGCCGTCGGTATCGGCACGGCTGGCATTACCAGGGCATCGACTTTATCGAGCGTTCGAGCAAACTCCCGGCAGAAGCACCTGCGCTGCCGTTGCGCGTTCAAGTAGTCCGAAGCGCTCACAAGCCGGCCCTGATCCAGCAGAGCGCGCACGTCGTCGCCGAAGTCCTCGCGGCGCTCTTGGAGGCGGTGATGATGCACGGAGGTCGCTTCCGCGAGCAGGATGAGGCGGTGCAACGAGTTGGCTAGATCGATGTCCGGAGTCGCGACTTCGTGAAGCTGCGCTCCCAAGCCTGTTAGGACTCGCAAGGCCGACTGTACGGCGCTGTCCACGGCTGGATCCAAGCGCTCGTAATACGAGGCCCGCGGCACGCCGATCACAACGCCCTCAAGTCTGGGCTCGGCGTCGAAACGGGGCAGCTCGACGGGCTTGTCCACCGTGGTAGGGTCTGCGCCGTCCCGGCCCGCGATCGCTTGGTACGCCAGCGCGGTGTCCTGCACGGTCATCCCGAACGGGCCCAGGGTGTCAAGCGTGTGCCCGAGGGGAAACGCGCCGCGGCGGCTGACTCGTCCGAATGTCGGCTTCAGTCCTGCGATGCCGCACAGTGCTGCGGGAATCCGAATCGATCCGCCGGTGTCCGAGCCCAGCGAGAAGCTGCACAGGCCCGCTGCCAAGGCAGCCGCCGACCCGCCGCTGGAGCCGCCCGGGATTCGCTCGGTGTTCCAAGGGTTGCGGACAGGCCCGAAATGGGGGTTGCTGCTCGTGATCCCGTAGGCCCATTCGTGCAGGCCGGTCTTGCCCAACAGGATCGCGCCGGCAGCGGACAGCTTCTCGACGATCGCGGCGTCGTCCGCGGGCACGTTGTCGGCAAGGATCCTAGAGCCAACCGTGGTGCGGATCCCCTTCGTGTCGAGCAGGTCCTTGGCTGCGTAGGGCACGCCGTGCAGGGGGCCGATGATTCGGCCAGCGCGGATCTCGGACTCGGCGTGCCGGGCCTGCTCCAAGGCGCGGTCTGCAGTTACGGACAGGTACGAGTTTAGGGCCGGGTCCAGCTTGCCGATCCGGTGCAGCGTGTGGCGGACGACTTCGACTGGCGACACTTGGCCGCTGCCGAAGGCTTCTTCCAATTGAGCGATGCCGAATCTCGCGGGCAGCTCCATGGGATGTTCCAAGACCAGAATACGCCGAGCCTTTTGCAAAATTAGCGGGATAGCGGTTTTTAGGAGTAGGTCGGAGCGGGGCGCTGGGCCGGGTGGAAACAAGCTCACTCTCTGTTGGATGATGGAAGTTCCTAAACAAGCCATCTAGGCAACGGAGAGCGAACTTGTCCCTGAGAGCAACGATATCACAGTATTGGGAGACCTTCCAGAAAGGTCTGTTCCCGTGGCTGGCCGAGGAACTGGGCCCGCTGAGCGAGCGCCACAAGTGCTTGGTGCAGGTGCTGGAAATGGTGCGCGTGGAGGAGTGGCTGCCCGACCCGCGGGGTGGGCGGGGGCGGCCGCAGGAGAACCGGGCCGCGCTGGCGCGGGCCTTTTTGGCCAAGGCGGTGTTCGACGTGCCGACCACGCGGGCGCTGCTGGAACGCTTGGGGCACGACCCGCAACTGCGGCGGCTGTGTGGCTGGGAGCGGGTCGGAGCGCTGCCCAGCGAGGCGACCTTCTCGCGGGCGTTCGCCGAATTCGCGGCCAGCGAGTTGCCCGGGCGGTTGCACGCCGGCTTGGTCGAGCAGAACCTGCAGGGCCACTTGGCGGGGCACGTCTCGCGCGATTCGACGGCCATTCCGGCACGCGAGGAGCCGACCCGTAAGCCCAAGCAAAACAAGGCGAAAGGCAAGCCCGGGCGACCGCGCAAGGGGGCGCAAGCGGCGTCCGAGCCACGGCGGCTGGAGCGGCAAGGGTCGATGACGCTGGAGGAGTTGCTGGCCGATCTGCCGACGGTCTGTGACATGGGCGTGAAGCGCAATGCGAAGGGGCATCAGGAGAGTTGGGCGGGCTACAAGCTGCACATCGACGCGATCGACGGGGGCCTGCCGGTGAGTTGCCTGCTAACGTCGGCCTCGTTGCATGACAGCCAAGCAGCGATCCCGCTGGCGAAGTTGACCGCCGGGCGGGTGGACAACCTGTACGACCTGATGGACAGCGCCTACGATGCGGAGGAGATCCGGGCTTGCAGTCGGCAACTGGGGCACGTGCCGCTGATCGACAGCAACCCGCGCCGGGACGCGCGCAAGAAGGCGGAGCTGAAGCGCGAGGCACTGGCCCAGCGCAGCATCGGGCAGCTGACGCCGCAGGCGCGCCGCTATCACGAGCGCTCCAACGTGGAGCGCGTCAACGGGCGGCTCAAAGACGAGTTCGGAGGGCGGCACGTGCGCGTGCGCGGCCACCGCAAAGTGCTCTGTCACTTGATGTTCGGGATCGTGGCGCTGACGGTCGACCAGTTGATGCGGCTGCTGTTGTGAGTGCAGCGTCGGCCAGCAACCAGTAATCCAGCAGCGCGGCACCCGGAACAGCCGGGACAAGGGAAGCTGCGCCTAGCTGCGGCAGGGGCCCGGCCGAGTTCGTCAAATCATAATCATTTCTAATTGCGATTGCTGAATCTATTATCAATTCTAATCAGAGGTGAACTGAGCCTCGCATTCTGGACTCGCTTGTGGCGTGCCGGTTGGAATTCTGCAAAAGGCTC
>JAJDZN010000230.1 GCA_022824585.1 Bryobacterales bacterium
GATCTCGCGGACTTGCTGGTCAAGGGCGGCGAGGTCTTTCGAGCGCAGCCTGCGGGCCGCTTCGACCGCTGCGTACTGCTCGAGTTGAATCCGGACACTGCAGCGCTCCCGCACTTCCTGAGCCGACAGGTCTAGGACGTAAGTGCCTTTGTTCGCGATCCGGGTCACAAGACCGGCGTGCTCGAGTTGCAGCAGGCCCTCGCGGACCGTCGCTTGGCTGACGCGCAACTCCCGAGCCAGATGCATCTCGCGCAACGGCGCTCCGGGTCTGAGTCGGCCTGAGAACATCGCCGATTGCACGGCCTCGAAGACAAGACCGGATGCCGACGAAACTTCGATCGGCTGGAACAAGACTGCGGGAGCCGAGGCCATCGCCACGAGATAACTCAATTATCGATAACTGGTATCATGGCCGACGATCAGATGTTTGTCAATGATCGACCCAGCCGCGGATGTGCCGCGCTGCCGACCGTATTGGCCGCTGTGCTGGTCTTCGCCTTCTCGGGCTGTGCTCCCGCGCCTCAAGCGAAACCGAACATCGTCGTGATCTTTGCCGACGACCTCGGCTATGGGGACCTTTCAAGCTACGGCGCGACCAAGATTGAGACCCCTCATTCTGATCGGCTGGCCCGCGAAGGAATGCGCTTCACCGACGCGCACTCGCCATCAGCCGTTTGCTCTCCTTCGCGCTACGCCTTGCTGACCGGGCGCTACGCCTGGCGAACGTGGATGAAGAACTGGGTGCTGGATGAGCACATGCCGCTGCTGATCGACGAAGATCGCCTGACGTTGCCCCACATGCTCAAAGAGCTCGGTTACGTGACCGGCGCGGTCGGCAAGTGGCACCTCGGCTGGGGCGACCAGGTTCCGCCGGACTATAACGACGATTCCAAGCGCGGTCCGCTCGACGTCGGCTTCGACCGATTCTTCGGAGTGTCGTACAGCCACAACAGTTCGCTGATGCTGCAGAACTTCGTGCGGGACCGGCGGATCGTGGGCTTGGAGCCCGGCGAAGATATCAGGGACTCCGAGGTGCAGGAGCGGCTCGCGCGCCGGCTGGAAGACACGGCGATCGAGCTCAGCGCCGAGGCGGTCAAGTTCGTTCGCGACCAACGCGACGAGCCGTTCTTCCTCTACTACCCGACCACCAACGTCCATTGGCCGCGGACGCCTAACGAGCGGTTCCAAGGCAAGAGCCAAGCCGGCGTCTACGGCGATTTCGTGGCCGAGTTCGATTGGGCCGTCGGCGAGGTCCTGCGCACTTTGGATGAACTCAGCCTCACCGACAACACGCTCGTCATCCTGAGCAGCGACAACGGCGGCCGGCCGACCTCCGGCATGAACGGCCACAAGCTCAACGGCGACCTGCGCGGCATTAAGCGCCAGATCTGGGAGGGCGGCCACCGAGTCCCGCTGCTCGTCCGCTGGCCGGGCGAAGTCGAGGCCGGGTCCACGAGCGACGAGACGGTTTGCCTGACCGACCTGATGGCAACGCTGGCCGCCTACTTCGACTACGACTTACAGGACGACGCAGCCGAGGACAGCGTCAATCTCCTGCCCGTGTTGCGAGGCGGGGACTACGCGCGGCCCGTTCGCAAGGCGACGGTCCATCACTCCGTCAGTGGCATGTTCGCAATCCGGCAGGGCGACTGGAAGCTGATCGAGGGCGACACCGACGGGGACTTCCGCGAGGGCCACAACGGCAAGGAGAAAGCCATGCACCTGCCGATCAAAGATCCGGCAACAGGCAAGTTCCAGCCTTTCGTCTTTGACATTCTCGACTTCGATCAGGAGAACCCCGTGCACCGCCTTTACAACCTGCGGGAGGACCCCACGGAATCCGCCGATCTCGCCGCCGAACATCCCGACAAGGTGCGGGAGCTGGCTGCACTGCTGGAGAGCTACCGCGACCTGGGGCGAAGCGTGCCCGCGAGCAACTAGAAAGGGGGGACACAAATGTCCAAGATTCATGGAATCATTCCGCCGATGGTGACGCCGTTCGACGAGAGCGGCGATGTCGACGAGGCCGCTCATCGCGCCGAGGTGCGCTTTCTGGTCGGGGAAATCGGCGTGCCGGGCGTTGCGGTGTGCGGCTCCACCGGCGAAGGACAAGCAGTCACGACCGATGAGACACGGCGTATCACCGGAGCGACTGTCGAAGAAGCTTCCGGCCGAGCGGCGGTGATCACCGGAATCATCACCGACAGCACTCGCATGGCCGTCGAGCGCGGCAAGGCTGTGGCGGATCTCGGCGTCGCGGCGCTCCAGGTGACGCCCGTGCACTACTTGTTCCGCCCGGATGACGACTCTTCGGTCCGGCATTTCGACACGATCGCGCAGGCGACCGGGATGCCTGTGATCATCTACAACGTCGTGCCCTGGTCGTACCTTTCGCCCGATGCGCTGGTTCGGATCGTACGCGAAGCGGACGGGGTGATCGGCGTCAAGCAAAGCGCGGAGGACATGAAGTCGTTGGCCGACCTGCTCTTGCGCGTCGACCAGATGGAGACCTCGAAGGACGTCAGAATCCTAAGCGCCCTCGATGCCCTGCTGTACCCCTCGTTCCAGTTGGGCGCGCACGGAGCGATCGCCGCGATCTTGACTGCCGTGCCGCAGGCGTGCGTGGACCTGTGGAACGCTGTCGAGCGGGGCGCCACCGCGAAGGCGCTGGATCTGCACAAACGCCTGCTGCCGCTGTGGGACGCGATGTGGGGGCCGAACCTTCCGGCGAGCGTCAAGACGGCGATGCGCATGCAAGGACGCGACGGCGGAGTCCCGCGGGCGCCAATGCAAGGGAACTCCGAGGAAGTCACCCAACGGATTGAACGCGCACTGGCAGGCCTTCGGGCGTAGCGCGGCTATCCGCAAGGACCCGGCACCGCGCACTTCAGCGGGCCAGCGCCTGAAGCTCTTCCACTGCCGACTTGACGACCAGGTCCCTGCGGATCTCCACCTCGTCTCCGGCAGCGACGCCCAAGGTGAGATTCAGGGCCTCCTGCTTGAGTCCGGCGCGGATGAATTCCAGCGTTGCTGACCACTCTGCCAGCGACGGACGGATGCGGCGCTGCGAGAGGTAGAACTGAAATTCGTCCAGCAAAGCGTTGTCTGGCTCGAACGACTTGTCAATCTGGCTGCGGCCGGCGATGTGGTCGCGGGCGAATTCCAGGAACGAGTTGCTACCCAGCAGGACCTGCTCCAACTGCGACAGAGGGCGGGGTGGAATCTCGGCGTCGGGCCTGATGCCGCCGACTTCTTGCGCCGGCTCGGCGGCTGCCTCGCAGGGCGACAGCTGGAACTCTCCGCAGCGGCCCAGCCAGCGCTGGATCGTGCGCTCGGATGGAGTCTGGTAAAAGGCGGTGGTCAGGGCCAGGGCCGTGCCCCCGCTGAGTTCGAAGACGCTCTGGACCAGGCCCTTCCCGAAGCTCCGCTGGCCCAGGACCCGGGCTCGCCCGTGGTCTTGCAGCGCACCGGCCACGAGTTCGGCCGCGCTGGCCGTGCGGCCGTCGATCAAGATCCGCACCGGGAACCGATACGGGCGCAAGCCCCCGGGCACCAGCAACTCTTCCTTGGGGCCGTCCCGTCCGCTCACCCAGAGGATGCGCTGACCGGGCGAGAGGAAGAATGCAGCCACCTGCACCGCGACTTCCACGATGCCGCCCGGATTTCCGCGCAGGTCCAGCACGAGCCCCTGGAGATCCTCCCCGCCCAGCGCGCTGATGGCCTGATTGAGTTCGCGCGCTGTTTCGGCCTCGAAGTTGAGTATCTTGGCGTAGGCGACGCCCGGCCGGAGCACGAAGCTGCGCGAAACGCTGGGGTCGGCCATTTCGGCCGGGACCAGCGTCATGTCCAGCAGGTTTGGGAAGTTGGGCCTGCGCACCAGCAGCTGCGCCCTGCCTTGCCGGGCGCTGCGCAAGACCGCGACCAGCTGCTGGATCGGCAGTTGCGCCAGAGGCTGCCCGTTGAGGACGACGATCTCGTCGCCGGGCGCGATTCCTGCCCGTGCCGACGGACTGTCCGGGAGCGTCTGGAGCACGATGACCCGGCCGGGCAGCAAGTTGACCACGCTTCCGAAGCCCTTCTCGGTCGAGCGCTGCATTTCGCGCAGGCTTTCGAACTGAGACGGGTTGAGGAACGATGAGTGCGGATCGAGCGTCCACAGCATTGCCGGCAGGGCGCCACCATAGATTGCCTCTTCCGGATCGAAGCTGTGCGCTAGGCGTTGGTCGAGCAGGCCGAAGACTTCTAGGAAGCGTTTCGATTCCGACTCAAGGGCTGCCGCCGGGTCGGGCCCGGAAGCCGCTTGGCCGTACGCAGCGGAGGCCGCCAGCAGCAGCCCGATCCCCATCTTGGCGGGCCGCGATCCCACGTCAAGCAAATTATATTTGACACGCGCCCGCCTCAATTGTTAAATAATGTCAAGTCGTTGTAAGAAGGGGGGCAACCAAATCGAGCCCTGTTGCGTCCAAGCTAACAGAGGGAGGTAAACACAATGCTACGCAGAAGGCTGCGCGACCGAGCGGCGCGCGCACAGGCCGATGCGCGCGCCTCGCAGGACAGCGAACTGGACGACGGCGTGATCGAGCAGAACTTGCCCGCCGATGGCAACGAGCGGGAAGAGGCTTCTGCGCCTGAGGACAACGTCCGCCTGTACCTGTCCGAGATCGGCATGGTGCCGCTGCTGGACAGCGAGGGCGAAGTGCGCCTCGCCAAGAAGCTGGAGTCCGCCGAGGCCCGCATGCGGGCGGTTCTCTCGCAGAGTTCGTGGCTGTGGCGCGAGCTGCGCGAATTGCAGCAGCGCCTGCGTCAGAACCCCCAGCTGGGCAGGCAGTTGATTGCCGGCGCCGGCGGAGCGGACGCCGAGACCGTGGAGACCGGTGTGCGCGGACTCAAGCAGCGCTTGGGCCGGATCATGCGCATGCTGCAGAATCTGGCGGAGAGCAAGGCCGCCTGGGACGAGGCCGGAGCGCTGAACATCGCGGAAAACCGCGCGCTGCGCTGGGCGTATTACAGGGAGCTGGTAGCCCTCTCGCGCGCGATCCGCAGGCTGCCGCTGGACCCGGACGTGTGGCGGTCGTACGCGACCCTCTTCGCGCGGGAGGTCGAGCGGCTGGATGGCCAAAGGACGATTGGAGAGGAGTGGCTGCCGGTAGGGGCCGCCGAGGGGCGGCGCCAACTGGCTCGGTTGCAGCGGGCCCAACGCCAGGTCCAGGCATCCAAGAACGCCTTGATCGAGGCCAACTTGCGGCTGGTGGTGTCGGTGGCCAAGAAGTTCGTAAACCGGGGCCTGCACCTGCTGGACCTGATCCAGGAGGGCAACATCGGCTTGGCCCGGGCGGTCGAGAAGTTCGACTACCGACGGGGCTTCAAGTTCTCGACCTACGCCACTTGGTGGATTCGACAGGCCGTCATGCGGGCGCTGTCGGACCAGTCGCGCACGGTCCGCGTGCCGGTGCACATGAACGAGCAGCTCAACAAGTTCAACCGGGCGCTCCACCTGCTCGAGCGAGAGCATGGGCGGACCCCTTCGAACGAGGAGGTTGCCGAGTATCTCGACGTGGATGTCGACAAGGTGGAGATGCTGCGGCTGATCGGCCTCTCGCCGGTCTCGCTGGAGACCCGTGTCGGCCCTGACGGGGATTCGACCCTGGCAGAGATGCTCGAGGACAAGCACGCGGCTTCGCCCATGCAGGAGCTGGTCGCTGGCGACCTCGTGGGCGAGACGGCCGGAGTCTTGGAGTCGCTGCCGGAGATGGAGCGCAAGGTGCTGCAGCTGCGTTTCGGCATCGGCCACGAGCGACAGCACACGCTGCAGGAGATCGGCGAGAAGTTCGGCCTCACGCGGGAACGCATCCGGCAGCTGGAGCTCAAGGCCCTGGCGGACCTGCGCCAGCCCGAGCAGGCGGCGACGCTGCGCTACTTGCTGCCAGTCTGATTCGCCGCGCGGCCCTAGGGGTGCAGCGGTCCGTCCGCTGCATCCTGCTCGGGCGTCGCGGCTGCGGCCTTGGCAGTGGCGGCACGGCGCTGCGAGCCGTTCAGCTGCCCCCTGCCGCTGTGGTACTCTCATGGGCGCCCGCGCAACGGGCCGCAGATGTTCGCGATGGGCTATCGTCGCTTGGCGCTTTGGATCGCGCTGTCGCTGTTGGCGGCAGCGCCGTGCCTCTGGGCGCTGCAGTTCTGGGGCCGCGGCTACGACGGGGATCCGCGCGCTTACGACTTTGACCCGGACCCCCGGGGCGAGTTCCAGTTCGTGCGCTACGCCTATGGGTCGAATGATGGGTACGGCCGGCGGCGCGGCGGCTGGCGCACGGACTGGCCGGCCGCCGAGTACCACCTCACGAACGGCATCAGCCGGCTGACAATGATCGATACCGCCTATGGCGGCAAGTTCTTCGATCCGCTGGACGACGAGCTCTTCGACTACCCGTGGATCTACGCGGTGGAAGTCGGGCGCTGGTACTTGGACGATCGCGAGGCCGAGCGCCTGCGGGAGTACTTGCTGCGCGGCGGCTTCTTGGTCGTGGACGACTTCCACGGCGCGGCCGAGTGGGCTGGCTTCGCTTCCAGCATGCAGCGCGTGTTCCCCGAACGGCCGATCGTCGAGATTCCCGACGATGACCCGCTCCTGCACACGCTGTACGACCTTGACCAGCGGACGCAGATTCCCGGCATCCAGTACCTGTGGTCGGGCACTCCGTACGAGAAAGGTGGTTACACTCCGCACTGGCGGGGCGTCTATGACGATGACGGGCGACTGATGGTGGCGATCAACTTCAACATGGACATGGGCGATGCTTGGGAGCACGCCGACCTTCCCGAGTATCCGGAGAACATGACCGCGCTGGCCTATCGGTTCGCTGTCAACTACGTCATTTACGCAATGACGCATTAGAGTGGCGGCCGGTGTTCGAATTCTTGTTCAAGTACCCGCTCGCGGCGTACCGGAAGGGCGAATTCCTGTTCGCCACGGGCTGGCCGGTCTGGCTGCTGGCCGTGCTGGCCGTGGTCGCGGCGCTCGGCTTGCTGGCGTATGCCCGTCGGGCTCGTAGCCGGCTGACCGGCGCGGCCCTGTGGGGCGTGTGGGCCCTTCAGGCCGCGACCGCCGCCCTTGTGCTGGTGCTGTTGTGGCAGCCGGCGCTGGCCGTCCAGTCGCTCAAGAGCCGCCAGAACGCCGTTGCCGTCCTGGTGGACACCTCGAGCAGCATGTCGCTGGTCGAGGACGGGCTCTCGCGGCTGGCCCGGGCGGCCGGGGCGCTCCAGGAGACGGTCATGCCCGCGCTGGCGGAGAAGTTCCGCGTGCGCTTGTACGGCTTCTCGGCCAAGCCGGAACGGATCGGCTCGCTGCGGCAGAAGGACGTCCCCCCGCCGGGCGCGAGCAGTGGCGTCGGAGAGTCCGTCCTTAGCGTCCTGCGGGAATCGACGGCGGTGCCGCTGGGAGCACTGCTGGTCGTCAGCGACGGCGCGGACAACAGCGGCCGGTTCGACCGCGAGCTCGCTGCCGAGATCCGCAAGTACAACGTGCCCGTGCACGCGGTCGGTGTTGGCCGCGAGCGCATCCTTGGTGATGTAGAACTCTCCGACGTGGCGGTCGCTTCCGAGGCTCTTCCCAGGTCCAGGGTCAGCGCGCAGCTCACCCTGAGGCACGACGGCGAGGCCGAGCGCTCCACGCGCGTCACGGTTCGCGACGGTTCCAGCGTGCTCGCGAGCCAGCCCGTGACGCTCAGGGAGGGCGAGCCCGTGCGCCGCGAATGGATCGACTTCGGCGCGGGGGAAGCCGGCGTTCGCGATCTGACGTTCACTGTCGAGCCAGTTCCGGGAGAAGAGATCGCGGGCAACAACCAGCGCCGGCGCGTGCTCGATGTGCCGCGTCGCCGGCGCCGGATTCTGTACGCCGAGGGCGAGCCGCGCTGGCAGTACAAGTTCATGCGCCGCGCGGTGCAGAAGGATGCCAGCGTCCAACTGGTGACCATGCTGCGGACGTCGACCAACAAGTTCTACCGCCAAGGGGTCGACACGCCCGAAGAACTCGAAGACGGCTTCCCGGGAGACCAAGAGGAACTGTTCGCCTACGACGCGCTGATCATAGGCAGCTTCGAAGCGGCCTTCTTCACCCCCAAGCAGCAGGTGGCCATCAGGGAATTCGTCAGCCGGCGCGGGGGCACCCTGCTAATGCTGGCCGGGCCCAAGGGCCTCGGCGCCGGAGGCTGGCAGAATTCTGAGATCGTCGATGCTCTGCCGGCCGTGCTCGAACCGGGCGACACCTCGTTCGTCCGGGAGAAGGTCACGGTCGAGATCGCGCGCCAGGGCCGCGACGCGCTGATCAGTCGCCTGGCGCCCGATTCCGAGGAAAACGCTCGACTGTGGGCTGAAATGCCGCAGCTGGCGGATTTCCAGCGGATCGGCGCCCTCAAGCCCGCTGCGCTGACCTTGATGTCGCTGCAGTACGGCGCCGAGACCCTGCCGCTGCTGGTGCGTCACAACTACGGTCGCGGACGCTCCATGATCTTCGCGACCGGAGGGAGCTGGCGCTGGCGGATGGGCCTGCCCAGCGACGACGACCGCCATGACACCTTCTGGCGCCAGATGTTTCGGGCCTTGGTGGTGGATTCCTCCGACCCCGTCAGGCTTACCACGGACCGTTCCAACTACGCCGACGAGTCCCGCGTGCAGATCCGGGCGGAAGTGCGGGACAAGCGCTACGAGCCTGCCAACAACGCGCGCGTGAGCGCGACCGTCACGCCCGAGGAGGGTCCGCCGAGGACGCTTGCGCTGCGGCCATCCTCGAGCGAGCAAGGAGTGTACGAAGCCGAAGTCGATGCTGCAGACTTAGGAGTGTACCTGGTGGAAACGGTCGCGCATCTGGGAGACGAGCGGCTGGGCGCGGACACGCTGCACTTCCGGCGAGAGGGCGGCGTCGCGGAGTACTTTCACCCCGAGCGGAACAGCAGCCTGCTGGCCCGCTTGGCCGATCAAACGGGTGGCAGCTACTGGGAGCTGGACGAGCTGGAGGGCCTGCCCTCCGAGATAGGCTTCTCCGAGGCGGGCATCACGACTCGCGAGGTGCTGGACCTGTGGGACATGCCCGCGTTGTTCTTGCTGCTGATCTTGCTGCGAGCGGCGGAGTGGCTGTTGCGCAAGCGCTGGGGCGTGATATGACTGGGCCCGTCCTGAGGCGGATGCTGCTCGTCGCGTGCGTCCTGCCGCTCTGTTTCGGCCTGTCCCGAGGCGTGTCGGCAGCGACGCACTTCTTGCTCCTCGAGGGCCTTGGCGGCGAACGGCGCTACTCCGAGAGCTTCCGCGAGCAGATCAGCGGAATGCTGGCGGCCGTGCGGCGCACCGCCGGCGACGAGGCCCTGGTCACCGTGCTGGCGGGCACGGACGCGACAGCCGGACGGATCGAGTCGGCATTTGGCGCCCTGGCTGGAAGGGTCAGCCCGGGGGATGCGCTGGCGGTGTTCCTCGTCGGACACGGTTCCCATGACGGCGGCGGCTACAAGTTCAACATCCCCGGGCCAGACATCACCGGGGCGCAGTTGAAGCTCTGGCTGGACGCCGTGCCGGCGGCGAGGCAGCTGCTGGTCAGCACCACCAGCTCAAGCGGAGGCGCCTTGGACATGCTCAAGGGGGCGCGGCGGGTCGTCATCACGGCGACCAAGAACGGTCGCGAGAAGAACGCGACAGTGTTCGGCGAGTACTTCGCAGAGGCGTTCGCTGCGACTGAGGCGGACACCAACAAGAACGACAGCATCTCCGCGCTCGAGGCATTCCAATACGCCGAGAGCAAGGTAAAGGCGCACTACGCGGATCACCAGCGGCTCGCGACCGAGCACCCGCAATTGCAAGGCGAGAGGGCCGAGAGCTTCATGCTGGCGCGGCTCGGGGAAGCGGCCGCACTGGCGGAGGACCCAGCCAAGCGCGAGCTGTTGGATCGTCGCGAGAGCTTGGAGCTGAAGATCGCCGACCTGACCGCCCGCAAGGACGAGCTCTCCGAATCTGAATTCCTGGGGGAGCTGGAGGCGCTGCTGTTGGAGATGGCAGCGATCCAGCGAGAGATCGCCGGGGAGCAAGCCGGCTCCGGCGAGGAGCCCCAGTGATGTTGCGCGGGTGGCGCTGCGTCGCCGCTGGCCTGGTGCTGGCGGCGGGATCGCCGGCCCTGGGCCAGCGCGGGGATGGGCGCGGAGTGCGCCACGAGGCGCTCGCGCCCTGCGATGAGTTGCACGACCGAGGCAAGGCGGTCGAAGCGGCCGCCTGCTATCGCGGAGTGCTGCGAGCGGCCGATCCCGCTGCGCAGGCGGAAGCCTATTGGATGCTGGGGGATCTCAAGGCTGCCAACGACCGCTTCCGGGAGGCCATCAAGCTCAAGCCGGACGATCCCGACCTTCGCGTGCGCTGGGGCTACTTGTACATCGATTCGCACCAACAGGTCGAGGCCGGCGATCTATTCCAGGAGGCGCTCGCGCTGGACGAGAACCACGTGGCCGCGCAACTGGGGATGGCCACCGTGCTGGCGTCGCGGTTCGAGGGCAAGGCGGTCGAGTTGGCGCAGGAGGCGCTCAAGCTCAAGCCGGAGCAGGCCGAGGGCTATCTGCTGCTAGGGCGCATGGCCTTGGAGGAGGGTGACTTGGCGGCCGCCCGCGAGCACCTCGAGAAGGGACTTGAGCAGGCGCTGAATCTGGGCCTGGCGCCGCTGGAAGCGTATGCGCTGCTCGCTTCCCTGGCAATGTTGGAGGGCGAGCGCGACAACCGGTGGGTCGACAAGGCCCTGGCCTACAACCCACGCTACGGACAGGTATACGCCGAGCAGGCCCACTTCTACGTGATCACGCGCCGCTATCGCGAGGCCACCGAGCGCCTGCGCAAGTCTGTCGCCGTGGCGCCCAGCCTGTGGCAGGCCCACGCGGAACTGGGCGTGAACCTCATGCGCGAGGGGCTTGACGACGAGGGGAGGCGGCACTTGGAGATCGCCTACAACGGCGACCCCTACAGCGCCAAGACGGTCAACACGCTGCGGCTCTTGGACACCTACGACCAGTTCGACACGTTCGAGGACAGAGGTCCGGGCGCCGATGCATCTGTGCGGGCTGTTTTCCGCCTGGACAAGGACGAGTCGCAGCTTCTGCTGCCGTACGTTCGCGAGCTGACCAATCGCGCCATCGGCGAGTTCACGCGAAAGTACGAATTCGAGCTGAAGAGCCCCGTGAGGGTGGAGTTCTACCCCAATCACGACGACTTTGCCGTGCGCACCATGGCCATGCCCGGGATCGGCCTGCTGGGGGTAACGTTCGGATACGTTGTCGCCATGGACAGCCCCAGTGGGCGCGAGCCGGGAGGATTTCACTGGGGCACGACCCTGTGGCACGAACTGGCGCACGTGTTCACCTTGGAGTCGACCGACCACCTGGTCCCCCGCTGGTACTCGGAAGGGATCTCGATGTACGAGGAGTGGATGGCCGACGTCCGCTGGGGCGAGTCCGTCGGCCCGGAATACGTAGAGGCGGTGCGCAAGCGAGAGCTGCTGCCGATCGTGAAGCTGGACCGGGGCTTCATCCGGCCCAAGCATGCCGGCCAGGTGGCCATCTCGTATATGCAGGCCGGGTACGTCTGCAAGTTCATCGCCCAGCGCTGGGGCGAGGGCAAGCTGGTGGAACTGCTGCGCGGTTTCGCCGCCAAGGTGCCGACCGGCGCGAACATCGAGGCGGTCTTGGATATCTCCCCGGAAGATTTCGACGAACAGTTCGACGAGTACATGCGCGACGCGCTGGGCCCGGCCCTGGACGGCCTGCCGCGTTGGCGCCGAAACCTCAAGGCCGCGCTGGAACGCGCTCGCGACGGCGACTGGGACGAGGCGATCGAGCCGGCCGAAGCGGCCAAGGCCGCCTATCCCCAGCACGTTGGCAGCGGCAGCGCGTACGTGCTGCTGGCCAACGCCCACGACAAGGCCGGAGAGCGGGAGGCGGCCGTGGCCGAGCTCCAGGAGTACGAGAGGCGCGGCGGTCGCCAGCCCGAGACGCTCAAGAAGCTCGCGGGCTGGCTCGAGGAGGCCGGGCGAGCCGCCGAGGCGGCATACACCTACAACGGCCTGATCTACAACTGGCCACAGGACGAGGAACTCCACGCGCGGCTCGGCGATCTGCACTTGGAAGCGGGCAGGGCGGATCTTGCGCGCCGCGAGTTCGAGGCGGTCCTGGCGCTGGATCCCTTGGATCGCGCGAGCGCCGAGTACAACCTCGCTCGCGCATACGTTAAGATAGGCGATCTTGCCAGCGCGCGGCTGCACGTGCTGCGGGCACTGGAGCGCGCGCCCACCTTCGGTCCAGCACTGCAATTGCTCCTGCAGGTCAAGCAATAGGAACACAGATGGAAACTACGCTGTCGGTCGCCCAGGACTCCGCCGAAACCGAGGAGCTCGTCTCCTCGTTCCACGCTTCCATGGATCGCATCCGCGAGCAGGTCCGCCGCATCATCGTGGGCCAGGACGAGGTGGTCGACAACCTGCTCGTCACCTTGCTGGTGGGCGGGCACTGCCTCATCACCGGCATGCCCGGCACGGCCAAGACCCTGCTGGTGAGCACCCTCGCCACCGCGCTGGGCCTGACCTTCAAGCGCATCCAGTTCACCCCCGACCTGATGCCGACGGACATCACGGGCACGGACATTCTGGAAGAGGACTCGGCTAGCGGGCGGCGCAGCTGGACCTTTGTCCAGGGGCCGCTGTTCACGAACGTGCTGCTGGCGGACGAAGTCAACCGCACCCCGCCGAAGACCCAGGCCGCGCTGCTCGAGGCGATGCAGGAGCACTCGGTGACGGTGCGCGGCAACAGCTACGAGCTGCGGCCGCCGTTCTTCGTGCTTGCCACCCAGAATCCCATCGAACTCGAGGGCACCTATCCGCTGCCCGAGGCTCAGCTGGACCGCTTCCTGTTCAACGTGCTGCTGGACTATCTTTCGCCGGAGCAAGAGGCCGAAGTGGTCGAGCGCAACACCGCCGGAACCCCGCTGCCGAACGTGGATCCCGTCACGACCGCCGACGAGATCTTGCAGTTCCAGTGGCTTGTCCGCCAGGTGCCGGTGTCGGATCCGGTGGCGCAGTACGCGGTGTCGCTGGTGCGCGCGACCCGGCCGACGGACCCCGAGGCGCCGGACATCGTCAAGAAATACGTCAACTACGGCGCGAGCGTGCGCGCGACGCAGTTCCTGGTGTTGGCGTCCAAGGCGCGGGCGCTGCTTGACGGGCGCTTTCACGTCACATCGGACGACCTGCGCTCGCTGGCCTTTCCGATCATGCGCCATAGGGTGCTCACGAACTTCTACGCCGAGTCCGACAAGACCACGGTCGATGACGTGCTGCGCTCGATGATCGAGGCCAAGCCCGCCCCGCCGGGCACGTGATCTGACCATGCCGGCGCGGTCGGGTCCTGGCTGGGGCGGCCACAGGAGCGCGTGAGGCGATGGCGGACCAGCAACTCCTCGATCCGGCGATCCTGCAGCGCCTGGCGAACATCGAGCTGGTTGCCAAGACAGTGGTCGACGGCTTCCTGCACGGGGGGCACCGCTCGCCGCAGTTCGGCTTCAGCCAGGAGTTCGCCGAGTACCGCGCCTACAACGAGGGCGACGATCCTCGCTATATCGACTGGAATGTGCTTTCGAGAACCGATCGGGTGTACGTCAAGCGCTTCCTGGGCGAGACGAACACGCACTTGATGCTGCTGCTGGATTGCAGCGCTTCGATGGGCTATTCCTCGGGCGGCCCCAGCAAGCTGGACTACGCGCGCTTCCTGGCGGCGGCGCTGGCGTATCTGTGCACCCGCCAGCATGATGGCGTGGGCTTGGTGCTGTTCGACGAGCAGGTTCGCGACGTGCGCCCGGCGCAGTACCGCCCGCGCCACTTGCAGAGCATCTTGCACGTGCTGGAGCACGCGCAGGCCGCGACGGGGACCGATCTGGAGGTGCCCTTGCAGGCGCTGACGCGCTTGATGCGCCGCCGGGGCTTGGTGGCGATGATCTCGGACTTTTACGCCGACCCGGAGAAGATCGTCGATTCCCTGCGGGCCGTTGCCTACCAGGGGAAGGACATCGTCTTCTTCCACGTCCTCGATCCTGCGGAACTCCAGCCCGGCATCGATTCGGCAGCCATGATCGAGGACATGGAGACCGGCGAGGAGATGGAGGTCTCCTCCGACTACGCCAGGCGCGTCTATCCGGGGCTAATGCAAGGGCATGTGGCCGCCCTGCGCGAGCGGATCCTGGGCGAGGGTGCCGACTACGTGCTCCTGAACACGGCCGAGCCCCTGGACTTGGCCCTGCGCGAATACCTGCTGTTCCGGCTGAGGAGGCGCTAGCGCGATGGGCCTGCTTTCTCCGTGGTTCCTGGCCGGGGCTCTGGCCGTCGGCCTGCCGCTCTGGCTGCACCTGATGCGTCGCCGCAACCCGGTGAGGCTGCCGTTCAGCTCACTGATGTTCTTTGAGAAGCGCACCGAGACCACCATCCGGGAACGCCGCTTGCGGTACCTGCTGCTGCTTGCGTGTCGGCTGGCACTGCTCCTACTGCTTGCGCTGGCGTTCGCCAAGCCCGTCTGGGAGCGGCCGCCGATAGCGATCGCGGGCAGCATCCCCAAGCTGCACTTCATCGCGCTGGACACTTCGCTCAGCATGCGCTACGGCAACCGCTGGGAAGACGCCGTCAACGAGGCCGACGCCATCGTGGATTCGCTCGGGCAAGGTGATCAGGCCCAGATTCTGACCAACGGACCATCGGTGCAGGTGCTGACCGAGCCCACCTCGGACAAATCCGCGCTGCAGCGAGCGCTGGCCGGATTGGAGCCGACGAGTTCGCGCAACGATTTCGGCGACGTGATTGAAGCGGTGCGCAACCTGGCGGGTGACGACGCCACGCCATCGGTCCTGCACCTGATCTCCGACCTGCAGAATTCCGCGATGCCGTCCCGATTCCAAGACCTGGTTCTGCCCGAGTCCTCCGAGCTGGAGCTCCACGATGTGGCCGCGGGCGATTTCGCCAACTGGGCGATCGACAGCGTGAAGGGATCGACGCGCGTCTACGGGCGGGACGCGCCCAAGCTCGAAGCCGCGGTCGTCAGTTTCGCCGAGAGCGAGGCCGCCAAGACGGTTTCCCTGTGGATCGACGGCCGCGTGGCCGCCAGCCAGCAGAAGAGCATCCCGGCCAATGGGCGCGAGTCGTTCGTGTTCGAAATCCCCGAAGCCCCGCGGGGCTTCAGCCGGGCCGAGCTCAGGCTCGAGCCACCGGACGCGCTGCCGGACGACGATATCCGGAGGGTGGCGCTGGACAACAGCGAACCCGAGCCGTTGCTGTTCGTTTCGCAGGACAGGCGCCGCCGGGACCTGCTCTACTTCCAGGCCGCCCTCGAGTCCAGCGTCTCGTCGCGCTATACGCTCGAGAGCGCTTCTCCCGGCGATGCGAGCCGTCTCGATCCCAGCCGTTACGCCCTGGTCGTGCTGTCCGACGTGCCTCGCTTGGACAGCCGTTTCGAGTCCCGCCTGCGGGCATGGATCGAAACGGGCGGCGCTGTGCTGGTAGCGCTCGGTCCCAACTCGGCGCTGGCTCGCCGGGCCCCGATCAGCGGCCACAGCCTGGAACAACCCCTGTCCTCGGAGCGTGGTGGCGATCCCTTCCAGGTCGCCGGCCCCTCGGATGGGTCGCACTCGGTGGCGAATGCCGCCGAAGGACTGCGCCCGGTGAAATTCTTCCTCTACGCGAGAGTGCAGCCGCTGGAGGGCGACACTGTGCCGATGCGCCTGGGCAATGGCGATCCCCTGCTTGTCGAGCACGAGATCGGCAACGGGCGCGCGTTGGTGTTCGCTTCGGCGCTCGACAATATCTGGAACGACCTGCCCGTGACTTCGGTCTACGTGCCGTTCGTGGCCGAGGCGGTGCGCTACCTGACAGGGGCCGAGGCAGCCCGCGGAGAGGCGCTGCTGGGCGAGGTGCTGGAGCTGGGTCGGCGGCGCGGCAGCGGCGCGACGGTCCAGGTGCTCGATCCTGCAGGGGAGCGGGTCCTGACCCTGTCGGATTCGGTGAGCCGCGAAGCGGTTCCGCTGGAAGCCATCGGCTACTACGAGATTCGCGGCTCGGACCGCTCCGAGCTGCTGGCAGTCAATCCAGATCCGCGCGAGTCAAACCTTCGCGGCGTCGATCAAGACACCTTGGAATTGTGGCAGTCCACTGGCGGCGCCGAGGCGGCGCAGGCTGCCGCGGCGGGCTTGCCGCCGCCCGACATGCCTCCCTGGCGCGTGTGGAGACTGGTGCTGGCGTTGCTCTTGCTTGCGGTGCTGCTAGAATCTCTCATAGCGGATCGGCATCTGGACACGCTCAGAGGGGATTGATCAATGATTCTCGATCACCAAGGACAGCCCGGCGGAAGCTTGGAGGGCTACTTGGGATCGATCGTGCTCCGGCTGCGCGCGGCCGCGGCCGCCAGGGGCTTGGGCGCCTTGGGATTGACCGCCCTGGGCGTGACGGCAGTATGCGTCTTCCTAGCCAACCGTGCGGCATTCTCCGATGCCAGCGTCGTAGGCTCTCGCACGGTCTTGCTGGCGTCGCTTGCAGCGGTCGTCGTGCTGCTGCTGGTCCTGCCGCTGCGCCGATTGGTCAAGGGCCGGGCGTTCGCGCGCGCCGCGGACGAGGCTGAGCGCCGCTCGCCTGAGTTTGGCGGGCGCTTGCGCACGTGGGCGGACGAGCGTGACCGCGCCGAGGTCGGCGGGCGGGCGCCCAGTCCGTTGCTCGCACTGCTAGCCCGAGAGACGTCGCTGGCATCGGCGGTGGTGCCCTTGGACGCGGTGGTGAGCCGGGCCTTGGTTGGCCTGTTCGCCGCGACGGGCTTGGTCGCGGTGCTGGCCCTGTTTTGGCTCGGGTCGGCCGGTCCCGGCTATTGGAGCTACGGCACGTCCCGGCTTTGGACTGGCTGGTTCCTCACGCACGAGGAGCCGCTCTACGAGCTGAAGGTCGAGCCCGGGGACACCTCGATCCGCCAAGGGGGGCGGCTGGAAGTCACCGCCCTGCCGCTCGGCTTCGAGCCGCCGCTGGTCGAGCTGTATGCGAAGTTCGAGAGCAGCGTGGACTGGGAGCGCGCGCCGATGGGGCCGCAGCTGGAGGGTGCCGGCTACGGATTCTCGTTCTCCATGGTCCGAGAGCCGCTGCGCTACTACGTCGAGGCGGGACGGCTGCGCAGTCGCGAGTTCAAGGTTGACGTCATCGCCATGCCCACGGTGGAGAACATCCGGCTGGAGCTCGAGTACCCGGCGTGGAGCGGCCTCAAGCCCAGCGTGCAGGATCCAGGCGGCGACATCATGGCGGTGGCCGGCACCAAGGTCGGGGTCATCCTCACCACGGACAAGGAACTTGCGGACGGCTTGCTAGTGGTTGGCGAGCAAGAAGTCTCGTTGCGGGGCAATCGCGCGGAAATCGTCGTGGGGGAGGACTCTTCCTACCACGTGGCAGCCATGCACCGCGGGGAGCGGGTGCGCCTCACCGAGGACTACTTCATCACGGCCGTACCGGACGAGAAGCCGGAGGTCAAGATCCTCGAGCCGGGCCGCGACTGGCGCGCAAGCAGCATCGAGGAGGTCGCCGTGCGGCTCGAGGCGACCGACGATTTCGGCTTGCGCGGCTTGCAGCTGCACTACGCGGTCAATGGCGTGGACCAAGAGGCGGTGTCGCTGCCCGCCCGGCCCGGCGCGCTGGAGGCGACCGGCAGCCACACATTCTTCTTGGAAAACCTCGGCGGGGGAGCGCGAACCGCGCCGGAGGCCATCGAAGAGGGCGGGGAGTCGCTCCCACCGCCGGCTCCTGAGGCGGGCCTCATCCCCGGAGACCTGATCAGCTATTACATCATTGCCAAGGATGCCAAGAAGGAAGTGCGCAGCGATATGTACTTCATCAACGTGCAGCCTTTCGAGCGACGCTTCTCGCAGTCCCAACAGGCGGGCGGCCAGGGCCAGCAGGGCCAGCAACAGGACGAGATCTCGCGCCGCCAGAAGGAAATCATCCTCGCGACCTGGAACTTGATCAAGGAGCGCGACGCCGAGGACGGCCGGGAAGAGCGCAAGCTGCGCGAGAGCGCCGAGATGCTCTCGGAACTGCAGGGCACGTTGATGCAGCAGGCTCAGACCTTGGTGCAGCGCACGAGAGCGCGGCAGTTGACCAGGACCGATCCCAAGTTCGCGCAGTTCGCCGAACTGCTGGAGCAGGCTGCCGGCTTCATGCAGCCCGCGGCCGAGGCGCTGCAGGCGTTCCGGCTCGATGATGCGGTTGGGCCGGAGCAGCAGGCGCTGCAGTTCCTGCTGCGGGCGGAAAACCTGTTCACTGACATCCAAGTGAGCATGGGGCGCGGCGGAGGGGGCGGCGGAGGCGGCGCCTCGCGCGATCTGGCCGAAATGTTCGAACTCGAGATGGATCTTGAGAAGAACCAGTACGAGACCGGCAGCGGGTCGTCCGGACAGCAGATCGAGCAGGAAATCGACGAGGCGATGAAAAAGCTCGAGGAGCTGGCGCGGCGTCAAGAGCGCTTGGCCGAGCAGGCCCAGGATCGCTCGCGGGCGAGCTTCGAGCAGCGCTGGCAGCAGGAAATGCTGCGGCGCGAAGCCGAGGACCTAAAGCGCGAGCTGGAGCAGCTCCAGCGCCGCCAGCAAAGCCAAGGGGGCCAGCAGAGCAGGGCGCAGGGCGGACAGAGTTCCCAGGCGCAGGGGTCGTCGAGCGGCCAGTCCGGCATGCGCCAGCAGCTGGACCGGACGATCCGCCAGCTGGAGCGGGCGGCGCGCGAGATGGAGCGCGGGGGCCAGGGCGGTGACCAGCGCGCCTCCTCGGCGCGGGCCCAGCAAGAGTTGCAGGAGGCTTTGGAAGCGCTCCAGCAGCAACGCCAGCAGCAGAGCCAGTCCGCGGTCAGCGAGATGGCCGAGGAGGCGGCTCGGCTCGCCGAGGAACAGGAGCAGGCGGCTGCCGAGCTGGACCGGTCGCTCAAGGTTGCCCTAGAGGCGCTGAAGGCCCAGGGAGGGCGGCAGAACGGCCCGTTGCCGACGGGCATGACCCGCGAGGAAGAGATCGACTTGGCTGATCGCAAGCGCGACATGCGCGACCGCCTGTCCGAGGTCGAGCAGGGAATCCAGAAGCACTCGCGCATGCTGCGCCAGCGCAACGACGAGGCCTCCAAGGCACTGATGAACGCCTTGATCGAATTGCAGCAGTCGGAAGCGCTGCCCGCCATGCAGTATGCCGAGGACCTGATCCGGCGGGGGCTGGCCCCGTACGCGGCGGGCAACGAGGAAGCGATTTCCCGGGCACTCCGCCGGCTGCGCGACAACCTGCGTGAAGCCGGCGAGCTGGCCCAGAAGGAGGGCGGCGGAGCGGAGCGCGGATTGGAGAGGCTGCTCTCCAGCGTGGAGCAAATGCGCCGTGACCTGGAACGGGCGATGGTTCCCGGGCAAGACCGCGAGGGGAACCGCTCTGGCCAGGGGCCAGGGCAGCAGCCTGGAGGCGAGCAGCCCGGCCAGCAGCCGGGGCAGGGCGCGGGGGGGACCGGAGATCCAAGCCGTCCTGGCGGCGGGGCTGGAGTCGGCCGAGCGGGCGGCGAATGGCGGGGAGGCTGGGGGGGCACCGAATCCCTCGGCGACGGCCGGCCGCGCGGGCCCTACGGCGCGCGGCCGCTCGAGCCCGCTGAGCGCGATCGCATGGAGCGCGCCCTGGAAGCGGGCATAGCCGACATTCCCAGGCTGGCCCAGCAACTCCGGACGACGCGGGAATTCGACCCGCGCGAGATCGCCGAGCTGCGTGACTTTGCCCGCGAACTGGGCGACGGCCGCTTTCTCGGCAACCCGGACCTGCTAGAGCAGGAGTACCGCAAGGTGCTTGCGATGCTCGAGCAGATCGAAGTCAAACTGCGACGCCAAGTCGAGCTGGACGACAAGGAAGAGGTGCGCGCAATCGTTTCCGAGCCGGTACCGGAGTCGTACCGCGAGGCCGTTGCGGAATACTACCGCAGGCTCGGCGGAACGAAGTAGCGAGACCCGCCGATGTGGACCAGGACGAACAATCCGGATCAGACCGGAGCGTACGCCGCGCATCGCAGCATAGCGCCGGAAATCAGGCGCCGGATCATCCGTTCGGAGGTCGAGGGGGGCGTGCGCTTGCGTGCCTTGGAAGACGGCGACCGGGTCGTGGTGAAGACGGCCAACCGCATCTACCGCATCGAAATCCGGGGCGGTAGGACGTGGATTTCAGGCCATCCGCGCTTCTGCCCGCGGCCCGTGGCCGTTTTGGTGAGAGGCTCGACCTGGGGCGGCGCGATGCTCAAGCCCGACTATCTCGGATTGGGCATGCACATGGAATTCCACCATCCCGACCACGCCACGGTGGTGACTTCGAAGATCGAATCGGTCTCGGTGGGCTGAAGCGCCGCGAGGCTATCCCAGCAGAGCGCCGACGTGGCTCTGCACGCTGGCGGCGAGGCCCGCAAGGCTGTAGCCGCCCTCCAGCGCGGACACCAGCCGCCCGTCGGCGTGCTTGTCCGCCAGGTCCTGCAGCAGGCGCGTCAGTTCGGCGAAGTCGCCATCAGCGAGGCGGAACTGGCCGAGCGGGTCTCCCAAGCGCGAATCGAACCCTGCCGAGATCATGACGAGCTCGGGAGCGAACGCTGCGGCCGCGGGCAGCAGCCTGTCGCGGAACGCGCCCAGGATCTGTTCGCGGCCGGTGTGCGCCGGGAACGGGCAATTGATGGTCGTGTCGGCCCCCGCGCCCGCGCCGGTTTCGTCGCGCATGCCAGTGCCGGGATACCACGGCGACTGGTGCGTGCTAAAGAACAGGACGGCAGGATCCTCGTAAAAGATATCCTGCGTGCCGTTGCCGTGATGCACGTCCCAGTCCACGATCAGGACGCGCTGCAAGCCGTGGCGCTCGATCGCGTGGCGCGCCCCGATTGCGACATTGTTGAAGACGCAGAATCCCATGCCCTGTTCCGGCCGCGCGTGGTGGCCGGGCGGGCGCAGCGCGCAGAAGGCCTGCTTCACGGGCCCGGCCAGCACCGAGTCGACGGCCGCGCAGACCGCGCCGACGGCCATGCGCGCCGCTGACAGGGAGCCCCTCGCGACATGCGTGTCGCCGGTGGAGAGCATGCGGTTCCCCGCGCCGATCTCGCGTTCGACCAGTTCGATGTAATCGGCCCCGTGGCACAGGCGCAGCGTGTCGAAACCGGCCTCGTCGCAATCCAGGGCTTGCATGCGGTCGGCAAGCCCGCTTGAGCCGAGCGCGCGCAGGACGGCCTCGAAGCGCTCGACGCGCTCGGGGTGCCCGTGCGGCGTGCGATGGTCACGCGACGATTCCGGAGCGATGAGCAGTGTGGATGGCATGGAGGCTATTCCGATAACACGTCAGGCGGCCGGGGTTTCCTAATAGTGTCGCGCACGGCCCGGCCGGCAGGAAACCGGAGGCGCGGCTGGCGGACGCCGGCCGCGATTGCAATAATCGGATAGCCGTGCCGCTGCAGTTCATCGGCAAGAACCGGCTTGCGCTGGTCATCCTGCTATGCGTCGCAATGCTCGTCCTGCTGGGCGCGCTGCAGTTTGTCTGGACAGGGCAGCTCAGCGAGGCGCAGGAGGCGATGATGCAGGACGCCCTGACCAACTCCGTGCGCCAGTTCGAGCAGGAAGCTGAGCGCGCACTGCTGTTCCTTCTAGCGCTGATGCGGCCGGAGGGGCGAGGCGGGCAGCAGCTGGACTGGAACAGGTTCGCCGAAGGGTATGCGCTATGGGCCGAAACCAGCGCTCATGCCGGCTTGCTGTCTCGGATCTTGGTGTACCAAGCAGGCCCCGACGGCGACGCCAAGCTACAGGAATTGCCCTTGGGGGAGGCCGAGCCGGTGGCTGCGGACTGGGGACCCCAACTCAAGTCGGTCGAGCGCGGCTTGGCGCAAGCGGACGGGCGGCTCAGCCGCGGTCGCGGGCCCGTCACATGGACGCTGTTCCCGGAGGCAAGCGCCGTCGTGCGACCGATCGTGACCCTAGACCGACTCAGGCGGGGGGTGCCGCGGGGGCCCCGCAGCGGCGGGTCGGCGTTCATCATCGTCGTGCTGGATTGGAACTATGTTGCCCAAGAGATGCTTCCCGAATTGGTTGAGCGGCTGTTCTCCGGGGCCGATGGCGAGCGGTTGTACGATGTGGCAATCGCTGTCCGCGATGGCGAGAGCTTCTTGTACCGATCGGACCCGTCGCTAGACTCCGCTTGGCTTGCCGGTGCGGACGTGCGGCGGCGCCTGAGGCTGTTCCGGCCCGCGCCGGAGCGCCCCGGGCCGCCCACAGGCGGGCCGGATGTGATTCGCCGGCTTGCACTGGAAGCCGGCCGCGACGAGCGCGCGGGCGCGCCCGGCGGCGCCGGCCAGCAGGGCGGTTTGCGC
>JAJDZN010000249.1 GCA_022824585.1 Bryobacterales bacterium
GCCCAGCCAATCGCCGTGTCCGATTGCCGCTTTTCTGCCGTGGCTGTCGAAGCGGAGCGCAGAGACCGGCGGAGCGCCTCCCCGCCAAGGCATGAGCACCTACGGCCGGTGCGTAGGCGCGTTCCTCAGAGCCTGCCCGAAGCGATGCTGTAGATTTTGTCCGCGCACATCGTAAGCGCTTCCTTCAGTGCAGGATACGGTTCGCCGTAGCCGTCGAGCAGGCCGGAATGCTGCCGCTCCCGCTTGCCCTCTACGCGATTCGATCCGTCGATCAAGCCGCAATAGTGCCAGCCGACAAAGTCGGGACGTGCGAACGCGCTTCGGAAGAACTCCGTCGTCCACTCAGCACGCTCCTTGAGGCTATCGGCGATTGGCCCGTATGGCCGTGGCATGGTCTCGGTGATCATGGTGAAGGCCGAGTCGCCATTGATCAGCGGCTTGTCGGCCAGCTTCGACCAGCGGTCCAGCCCCGGCTTCTGCACCTCGTATCGAGCGTACATCTGGTAGAAAACGAGGTCCGTGAAGCGGCTCGTGACGGGCAGAACGGTGTCAAGCGAATCGGTGTTTGCGTTGATCTTGTCCCCTACGAACAAGTGATTCGGATCGTGGCGCATGATCGCGTCCCGGGCCGCCTGGTAGTACTTCGCCACGACGCGCTTGAGGAATTCGATGTTGTCGCGGGTCTCATTGCCGTTCGATAGGTCTGTTCGGGGACGCCATCGCTCGGCGGAGGCTAGTGCTGCGAACGAGTCGAATTGTGTGCCGTAGGTCACGTTGAAGTCGTTGATCTCGCCCCGGTAGATCTCTCTCACGGTCTCCACGTAGGCTGCCTTTCCAGGGCTTCGCGGGCCCAGATTCCGGAGGCGGCGCGGCCAGCCGATCCTCGACGGCCGCCGCGCGCCGCCGATTACGTCCGGGCGCTCGCGGCAGTCCTCTTCTGTCAGAAGCGGGCAGTCCGTCATGGCATAGCCGAGGAGGAATGGATCGTCCTTGGCCGGGGCGGCTGCCTCCCTTGCAAGGCGGTCACACCGGCGGCCGAAATCGTCATCGAAAACGTCCAGGAAATTGTCGTCGGGAATCTCTGTCCTCCAGTGAGGGATGTCCACGAACGGGATCGGCTGCATGTACGGGATGGCCGGTCTAGGGTGGTTCAATACCGGCAGCCCCGTGTGGACTCCGGCGGAATTGAATCCGTACTCTTGGCAGGTCTCAAGAAACCAACCCCTTAATGCCGTTCGAAACTCGGGGCCCTCCAAGTCGCTCAATCCCAGCCGCGCCTTCCAAGCCTCTCGGTTGTATTCCTGGTTCCACCAATTCGGATGCAAGTGGTTGACTCCGAAGCTGAGGAATGCGTTTCCTTCCGGGGTCACGAGCCACCAGCGGTCATCCTCCTCGACCCGGAAGAACCCGGTGGCTTGGAACCGCTTGCCTGTCCAGCCCCCGAACCGGTCCCGGTCATCGACGGCAGCGGCGCCGCCCGTTGCCATGCGTTCGACGGGTGGGCCGAGGGCCAGAGCCGTCAGGGCGCTGCGAATGAGCTGGCGCCGGGTCATCGCCGCTGGCATTCTCGCACGGCGGCGGCATTCCCCGCAATCCAGAAACGTTCCGGAACGAGGGTGCCGAAGCCCGGAATGCGGCAAGGCAGCTAGGTCCGATCCGACAACGCGCAGCACACTTGCAAGTGCCTGAGCAGTGAAGTCCCCGGTTCCTGAGGTCTTGCTCCGAAGCTATTGCCTTGAATTGGTTTAACGGGCCGTCGCGCCGCCATCAATGACCATCGTCTGGCCGGTGACCCACGTCGATTCATCCGATGCCAAGTACAGCGCGATGCCGCCGATGTCGCTAGTCTCTCCGAGCCTCTGGATCGGCTGATCGGGCGGGTACGGGGCATCCTCGTCCAAGTTCTTCCAGAAGAACGAGCTGAAGTCTGTACGCACCAAGCCCGGCGCGATGGCATTGACGCGCACTCCACGCGGCCCCCATTCGTTGGCCCAGG
The DNA here is from genome assembly GCA_022824585.1 of Bryobacterales bacterium. GTDB lineage: Bacteria > Acidobacteriota > Terriglobia > Bryobacterales > UBA6623 > VXMF01. Next base: position 1,997 of record JAJDZN010000249.1, read on the forward strand.
TTCGGGTCATCATGATCAGACCCGATTTGGTGAAGCTGTACAGCAGCCCCTCCCTCTGGGGCCGCAGGCCTGCGATGGAAGCCACGTTGATGACGGACCCGCCACCCTTTTCCATCATCTTGGGCACTACCAAGCGCAGGAAGCGCACCGCTGACAGGACATTGATCTCGACCATTTTGAGCACCGCGGCGTCGCTCACATTGAGCGACGGGCCCTGTTCGAGATTGGTCGCGCCGTTGTTGACCATGACATCGATCGTGCCGAACCGCTGCTCAGTGGCCGCGACCGCGGCTTCGACCTGGTCCGCCTTGCCGATGTTGCAGGGCACCACGTCGATGCGGCCCGCAAGTGACGAGAATTCGCCCGCGGTCTGTTGGAGATTCTCCAGCTTACGGCTGGCGATCATCACGTCCGCCCCGGCTTCGACGAAGCGTCGCGCGATCTCCTTGCCGATTCCCCGGCCGCCGCCGGTGACCAAAGCAACCTTGCCTTCTAGGCTGAAACCCATTTTCTCGCGAGCCTCCTTCGCTTGGAATTCAACACGGTATCACGCAGAGACAACGTGCCGTTGGCAGTCCGGCCAGCTGCCGTTCAACTCGTGGCGAAATGGCCCGGACTCTGACCGTTCGCTACAATCGCTGAGCCGCGCAAGCCGCCGTGATGAGCCCGGAACCGATCACCACCCCGGTCCGTGAGGCCCACCGCTTCGACGAGCGGTCGCTTGAGGACTACTTGGCCGTCCACTTGGCGGGCTTCGAGCGTCCCTGCGTCATCCGCCAATTCGAGGGTGGCCAGTCCAATCCCACCTTCTTGCTCGAATCGAACCAGAGGCGCTTCGTCCTGCGGAAGAAGCCGCCCGGTCAGCTGCTGCCCTCCGCCCATGCGGTCGAGCGCGAGTTCCGCGTCATGCAGGCCTTGGCCGACACTGCCGTTCCGGTCTGCTCGATGTTGCTGATCTGCGAGGACAGCAACATCATCGGGACGCCTTTCATCGTGATGGAGCACGTGCCTGGCCGCGTCTTCCACGACCCGACACTACCCGGCCTGCCATCGAGCGATCGGTCGGCGGTGTACGCGCATTCCTGCGAGGTGTTGGCGGCCCTGCACGCGGTGCACCCGGATGATGTCGGCCTCGAGCGCTTCGGGAAGCCGGGCAACTACTACGCCAGGCAGATCAGCCGCTGGTCACGCCAGTACCAAGCTTCCGAGACGGAGACGATCCCAGCCATGGACCGCTTGGCGGACTGGCTCCCGCGGAGCATTCCGGACTTCGAGGAAACCCGGATCGTTCATGGGGACTACAGGCTGGGAAACATGATCCTGCATCCCACCGAGCCGCGCATCCTAGCCGTGCTGGATTGGGAACTGTCCACGCTAGGGGATCCGCTCGCGGACCTGGCCTACAACTTGATGACGTACTACCTCCCCAGTCGTCGCCACAATACCCTCAAGAACAACGTGCCTAGCGAGACTGGGATCCCCGCCCACGAGGAGCAGCTGGATCGATATTGCGAGCTTAGCGGACGTGATGCGAAGAAACACTGGAACTTTTACTTGGCCTTCTCGATGTATCGGTCGGCAGCGATCGGCCAGGGCGTATACAAGCGAGGACTGGATGGCAACGCCAGTTCGGCCACTGCGCTCGAACTCGGGCGCGAGGTGGCGTCCACAGCCGAGATTGCGTGGTCAGTCGCGCGAAACGAGCATCCGGTCGGAGCGCAAGCCGCGGGCTGATCGGACCTGGCGCCTTGACGCCTAGACGCCTGCGCGACCCCGCCGCCCCGGAGACCCCTTCTCGTCGCCGGTCAACCCGTGCGGGGTGTCTGCGCTCGTCCTACATCCGGCCGTCAGCGTCGATGTGATACACCGGTGCGTCGCGCCCGAAATCCTCGGGCACACCGTGCGTCGCCACGTCTATCCAGGCTCCGTCGAAGTGTTTCCAGGCCGCCTCCTCGGGCTCGTCGGTATGGCTGACCGGAAGCGATAGCGTCTCGCACGGGCACCTGAGGTGGGAGATGATTGCCAGCACTGTCTCCGGAGGCACCACGATGTCCCGGCGGCCGTATCCGGCCAGCGTGGGGCACTCGATGAGCGGTGCGAAGTTCATCGAATCGAAGTAGCTGAGAGTGTGCATGACGCGATCCCGATCATGGGGCCGGGCCTCGAGATAGCGGCGGACTTCGACGGCACTGCCATTGACTACCAGCTTGAGACGCCCCTCGTGCCATCCGAACGTTGGCACTCCAATGGCCAGAACGTTCGCAGCGCTCGTGACCGCCTGGGACATAAGGGCCAAGGCTCCCGAGAAGCTGAAGCCATGGAAGATAGTCCGCCGGGTTCTGTCCCCGAACATCTCCGCGCCAACTTGGCTCGCCCTGATGTAGTCGCAGACCGCTCCGCGCAATACGTACTGGCGGGAGTCATCGATCCCGGTCAGCATCCAGCCCCAATCGGAGCGGTCCGGCAGCGCCGCCAGCGACTCGCCGAAACCCCTGACGTCAAACCCCACGACATTGAAGCCGCTGCGAGCCCACAGCCACTGCTCGGCAACCCGTCCCCCGTAGCCGTGGGCGTGGATCACCATTGGGCGCGCGGAGTTGTCTCTCCAAGAGATCGAGTAGCCCCGCAATTTCACCCGTCCAAGCGACGAGAAGCGTAGCTTGTGTCCCTGCAACTGGCGGTAGACCGGATAGCTGAATGATTCGGCTTCTATGTCCGCGGGTGTCGCCCGCAACTCATCCAAGGCTTCGCTCCAGAAGTCGCCGAACCCCGGCGGGGTGGTCAGCGCCGGGAGTGCTGGGGGTTGCGTGTCCATGCGAACGGACTAGCCCGGAAATCCAGTTGGCGGGCCACGATCGTCAAAGATTCATTTGATCGGCCCCATAACGAGAGGCCAAATTCCCTTGCAATGCTAGCATTCGGTTGCGTCAAGGGCGGCCTTGGCAAGCCGCGCCCCCCATCGCTAGGGCAAGGACGCAAGCGCGCTCATGCAAGCACCGCTGGACTTGCTGCGGGACTCGGCCTTCTTCGACGTGTTCGAAGACGAGGACTTGGTGGCGCTCGCCAGCGAAGCCACGCGGATGAGTTTCGGCAAGGGTGATCGCATCGTAGAGGAGGGAGAGCCCTCGGAGCGCCTCTATATCTTGGTTTCGGGGACCGTCGAACTCTCGCTGCTCGCACCGCATAGCCCGGACGAGATGGATCCTCGCCTTGACGCTTCTCACGAGAGCATCAAGATCCACCGGATCAACGAGCCGGGGGCGCTGATCGGTTGGTCGTCCATGGTCGAGCCCTACCGCTGCCGCGCGACCGCCACCGCCCTCGAGATAACGCGGGTAGTAGCCTTCGACCGGGAGCTGGTCGAAGCCCAGTGCCACCAACGGCCTCGCTTCGGAATCGTCTTCGTCCGCCGCATCCTGTGGGCCTTGGGGGACCGGCTCGGCAGCAGCCGGGCTCAGCTGGCCTCGCGGAAGCACTCGCCGGAAGCCGATCAAGTTCGCCTGCTCCTGGCGAAGCGGGGCGGAATGCTTGGCGTGAACTCGCCGCTGTACAAGATCCCGATCTACTTGGAGAGTCGGCTCACGGCCGCAGATGCCTTCGAGATCCTAGACGGTCTGGTGCGAGCGGACGACGGCGCGGAGCGGGAACTGGCCCTAGAGTGCCGGCGGCTGGCCGCCGGGGCAGAGCGCGAGGCACAGGTCTTTCGCCAGTTGCAGAGAATCTACGACACAGTGGCGGAAGCGCCCGACGCCAATGCTCCCGAAGAGGTCCGGCGAACCTGCTGCGATGAGTTCCGAAAGCTGTACAACTTCACCGACTACCGAGTCGAGGGCTGGGAGAACTTGCCTGCGGAGACGGGCTTCGTGGTGGTCATGAATCACCTGTCGAATCACCCGGAGAACACGCTGCCCAATGAGTTCCAACTCACGCTGGACACGCACTTCGTCAGCGCGATGATCCTGTACGAGCGCTACGGTGCGGCGCCGGTGCGGGTTGTGCGACAGTCCGAGCCCGACGAGGAAGGGCACAGAAGGTACTTTGACCGGTTGGGCTACATCACGGTGACCGCTGGGTCGGTGTCTGCGAGAGGCGAGCAGACACGCGACGAATTGCGACGGGTGCGCGAACGGTTCTTGGAGGACGCCCGCGCAGTGCTTGCCGCCGGGCAGAATCTTGTAATCTGCCCGGAAGGCGGTTCGACCCAGACCGAGTCGTCGCCAATGCCCTTCCGGGCGGGTGCCTTCAGGGTGGTGCGCGGCACCGAGCCCGAACCGCTGATGGTTCCCATCGCCGTGGCCAATTTCGACAAGCAGATCGCCAGGACTCGCTTGGCGGCGAAGATCTTCCCACCGGTCCGGCTCTCGGAATCTGTGTCGCCGACCGCCGCCGACGCAGTGCTCTATGAGTTCATCAACCGGTTCCGGGACCGCTACCGGGGATTCGTCCGCCAGGCCGCCGAACTTGCCGCGTAGCTCTGCGACCGACCGGGTCCGACCGCTCGTTCGCCCGCTTGGCCCACGCCAGCGGCTTGCCGCGAATCGATCTGCCAGATCCCCGTCCGTAGCTAGTGCGCCATGCGCCGCGCATCTTTGCGCAAGCGCGGGCATGTTCTCTCACGGCGAGGCCAGGGTGTCGCAGTTGCTGCGACACCGGCCTGATCGGCAAACCCAGCCCTGGGGTGTTCTGGCATAGACTCAAGGGAGCGGGCATGCGCTACACGTACCGCCAATCTGGGATGTCATCAGGCTTCGGCATGATGCCCCCGACGCCGCGCGCCATCAAGCAATTGCTGTGGGCGAACTTTGGGGCGTGGTTCGCGTTCGCAGTTGCCTTCGCGATCGGGATCGGCCCGATCATCGGGCTGTTTCGGTGGCTGAGCCTCACCCCGGACATGTTCGTGCGCGGCGCCCTGTGGCAGCCCGCCAGCTACATGTTCCTGCACGATCCCGGCGGGCTCTGGCATGTCGGCCTCAACTTGTTCGCCCTGTGGATGTTCGGCGGGACCCTTGCGCGTGACTGGGGCGGCCGGCGATTTCTGCACTTCTACTTCGTCTGCGGCGCGGGAGCCGCCCTTGTGGACGTGGTCATTCGTCTTGTGACGGGCTCGGGCGGCGTGGCGACGGTCGGGGCATCAGGGGCGGTACTGGCTGTAGTCACCGCTTTCGCGGTTACGTATCCCAACACGCCCATCCTGATCTCATTCATCTTGCCGGTGCCGGCCTGGGTGGTGGCGGTGGCTTATGCCGCGATCAATCTTCTAGGCGCGGTTCAGGATTTCTCGCACGGCGGAAATCCGACCGGCACCGCCTTCACTGTCCACTTGGCGGGCATGGCGCTGGGATACTACTTCGTCCGGCGCCGGGCCGGGCTGCCAGAGGTGTCGCTGCCGTCGTGGAATCCGCAGGCGCGCTATCGCGAGTGGCAACTCAGGCAGGCGCGCAAGAAGTTCGAGGTCTATATGCGAGACCGAGACAAGCGCAACGGACCAAGAGTGCAATAAAGTCGGGATACAGCCGCGACTGCGCCAGCAGGATGGGGGTCGAAACGTCTCGGCGCGCCAAAGGGTCTGCTAAACTGGGGGCACAACGATATGGCACACCTTGAACCAACCATGGCTCTCTTCGTGGGGCCGCTTGGCATGCAAGAGCTGCTCATCATCCTGATGATCGCTCTGATCATCTTTGGCGGCAAGAAGATCCCTGAGCTTGCGAAGGGGCTGGGGCAGGGCATCCGCGAGTTCAAGACCTCGCTCAAGGCCGGCGAGGAAGAGGGCCAAGGGACCAGCCAGGCGGGCGCCGCCAAGGACAGCTAGCTCGACCCTTCGCACACCGCGGGCGAATCGCGTTCGCGTCGTGGCCGTGCTGTCCCCTCATCCACTCGTTCCGCGCCGCGCCGCACCAAGCGCCGTGGATTCTAGAACCAGCCTAGGCTAAAATGTTTTCAATAGCGAGCCGGTCGTGAACCGCGCCATGTGTCGGCGAGTGGCCGCAGTTGGCCGTGGGTTCGCTGCTGGCTAGCGACTCCGGTGCCGCGATGCCGCGCCCAATCCATGTAGTCGGAGCAGGGCTGGCGGGCTCCGAGGCTGCCGTCCAGATCGCCCGCCACGGCGTGCCGTGCGTGCTGCACGAGATGCGCCCGGGCAAGCGGACCCCGGCTCACAAGACCGACGCCCTTGGAGAGTTGGTCTGCAGCAACTCCCTCAAGACCGAGACGGAGGGCAGCGCTCCGTGGCTCCTGAAAGAGGAGCTGCGCCGCATGGGTGCCATGTCGATGCGAGTCGCGGCCGAGGTGCGGATTCCGGGCGGTACTGCTCTGACGGTCGATCGCAGCTTGTTCGCGCGAGGTGTCACCGCCGCGGTGGAATCCGAGCCGCTGATCGAGATCGAGCGCGGGGAGGTTACCGATCTCGCGATTGACAGCGATGAGATCTGGATCATTGCTACCGGGCCCCTGACGAGCGACGCCTTGGTCCAGGCGATCACCGCGCGCACGGGGAATGACCGCCTGTACTTCTACGACGCGATCAGCCCGATCGTCGACGCGGAGACGATCGATATGTCCGTCGCTTATCTCGGTTCGCGCTACGGGCACTCCATCGATGGCAGCGCTGACTACGTGAACTGCCCGCTCACCAAGGAGCAGTACGACAGCTTCCTGGCCGCCCTGCTGGCCTCCGAGCAGCACCATTCCAGTGATTTCGACAATCCCAACTACTTCGAAGGCTGCCTGCCGCTTGAAGAGATCGCGAGACGGGGGACTGAGACGCTGCGTTTCGGACCAATGAAGCCGGTTGGCTTGCGCGACCCGAGAACCGGGCAGGGTGCCTACGCCGTCGTGCAGCTCCGCCAAGAGGACGCCCGGGCCGGCTCGTACAACATCGTCGGATTCCAAAACCACCTCAAGTACGGCGAGCAGAAGCGCTTGTTGCGCATGATTCCCGGCTTGGAACGCGCCGAGTTCTTGCGCTTCGGGCAAATCCATCGAAACACGTATATCAACGCTCCGGCCCTGCTGCTTCCGACGCTGCAGTGGGAGGAGCACGCCAACATCCTGTTCGCGGGGCAGATCTCCGGCGTCGAGGGATACGTGGAGTCCATTGCGACGGGCCTGATAGCCGGTTGGAACGCTGTCCGCTTGTCCCTCGGACAATCCGTCCTGGAATGGCCGCCCGCCACGGCCCATGGATCACTCTGCCGCTACATTTCCGGGGCTGATCCGGACAACTACCAGCCGGCAAACATCACGTTCGACCTGTTGCCGCCACCGTCAGCTGAGCTGAAGCGGAAGTTTCGACGACAGAAGCGGGAGCGGCGCCGGCAGCAGTGCGCGCTGGGGCTAGCCGCGCTTGACGAGTTTCTCAATGTCCAGCAAGCAGCAGCCTGACGACAGCATCTCGGCCTCGGCGACGAGATTCTTGGCGTCGCTGCGGGCGCGCAACGCATCGAAGAACACTATTGCAAGCTACGGCAGGGACTTAGGCCTGTTCGTCAGCCATTTCAGCTCCGGTCAGGAGCCAGCCCCGCCGATAGGGCGAGTCACGCGGCTGATGATTCGCGAGTTCATGGCCGAGGGCCGGTCGAAGGGGCTGTCGCCAGCGACACTGGCGCGCCGCTTGGCGGCTCTGAGGGGGTTTTTTGACTATCTGGTGCTAGAGGAGGGCTTCCCCAACAATCCGGCCCGCAGCCTCTCAGCTCCCAAGATTTCCCAGAAGCTGCCGCCGGTCATGAGCGCTGAGGACACCAATCAAATGGTCAACGCCGTGCAGTTCGACAGCGAGCGAGACCGCTTTGAGGACAAGGTAGTCCGGGATCGCCTGATCTTTGAACTGCTCTACGGTGCCGGGCTGCGTGTCAGCGAACTGGTGGGCTTGAACCTGGATGACATCGACAGGGCCGAGCGCTGGATCGAAGTCAGGGGCAAGGGCCGCAAGGAACGCCAGGTGCCGTACGGAGCGCGGGCCGACGAAGCGTTGGCACGCTACTTGAAGGTGCGGGAGGGGCTCAAGGCCCCGCGCACGGAGAAGGCTTTGTTCTTGCACCGCTGGGGAGGGAAGCTTCGACGCCTGACGACTCGCAGCGTCGGACTGGTCGTCAAGAAATACGCGCGCTTGCTGAGTGGCGACCCATCCCTGCATCCGCACTCGTTGCGGCACGCCTTCGCCACCCACTTGCTCTCCGAAGGAGCGGACCTGCGCGCGATCCAGGAGCTGTTGGGCCACGCCAGCCTGTCAACCACGCAAAAGTACACCCAACTGTCCATGAACGAGTTGATGAAGGTCTACGACGCAGCGCACCCGAAAGCCTAGTCGCGGGGTCAAGTTTCCCGTTCCACGCTAAAGTGGATGGTCAGCAGTCGGCCGGAGCGTCCGCCGCGAGCGCAGGGATTCATCGCAACAATGCCGAAACGGACGCTCTTTCTCAACCCTCCGTCCTACGAGAACTTCGATGGCGGCGCCAGTTCCCGCTGGCCGGCGACGCGCGAGATCGAATCGTACTGGTACCCGGTCTGGCTGTGCTACCCGGCCGGGATGTTAGAGGACAGCACCGTTGTCGACGCGCCTCCGCACAAGCTCAAGCCCGCCGAGGTGGCGGCCTTGGCGAACTCCTACGAGTTCATGGTCCTGTTCACCTCGACTCCCGGGTTCGTCAATGACTGCGCCCTAGCGGAGTCGATGAAGGCCCTGAACTCCGAGCTCGAAATCTGCTTTGTCGGACCTCACGTCGGCTCTCGCCCCGCTGAGAGCCTGCAGGCGTGTGGGGCCATAGACTTCGTGATCCGCAAGGAGTTTGACTTCCAAGTCGTTGATTTCGCGAATGGTAAGTCCTTTCACGATCTAGGAGGGGTCAGCTACCGAAGTCATGCGGGCGAGGTCGTGCACAACCCGGACGTGCCTCTGATCGAGGACCTCGACGCGCTGCCGTGGGTGACTCCGGTCTACAAGCGCTGCTTGGATGTCGAGCGCTATAACGTCCCCTTTCTCAAGCATCCCTACGTGTCGTTCTACACCGAGCGCGGCTGTCCCGCCTTGTGCACGTTCTGCCTGTGGCCGCAGACCATCTCGGGCCATCGCTGGCGCACGCGCTCGGCGGACAGCGTGGCCGCCGAGGTGCGCTGGACACTCGATAACTTCCCGGGTATCAACGAGATTTTCTTCGACGACGACACCTTCAACATTCGCAAGGACCGCGTGCTGGAGCTATGCGCGAAGCTCAAGCCGCTGGATTTCACTTGGTCCTGCACTTCCCGTGTCAATGTCGATCACGAGACGCTCAAGGCAATGAAGGACGCAGGTTGCCGACTGCTGATTGTCGGCTACGAGTCCGGCGATCCGCAGATCCTGAAGAACATCAAGAAGGGCGCCACTGTCGAGCGGGCCCTCAAGTTCACGCGGGATGCCCACAGGGTCGGCCTGACGATCCACGGCGATTTTATCGTCGGCTTGCCGGGCGAGACGCGGGAGACAATCCAACGCTCGCTGGAATTCGCCAAGAGGCTCGACACGGAGACGATCCAGGTCTCTGTGGCACACCCCTATCCAGGCACTTCGTTCTTCGACGAAGCCATGGCCAACGGCTGGCTGACCGACGGCTCCATGACTGATGCAGCGGGCCACCAAGTGCCCAACATCCGCTATCCAGATCTGGACCAGAAGGAGATCCTGCAGTGGGTCGAGCGCTTCTATGACGAGTACTACTTCCGTCCGCGCGCGGCGTGGCGCATCGTCAGGAAGGCGATGTTCGACACGAAGGAGCGCCGCCGGCTGGCGAAAGAAGCCCGCGAATACCTGGCTCTGCGAGCCAAGCGCAAGGAATACGCTCTCGACACTCGCGCATGACCTGTCGCTCGCGCGATCGGGTTGCCACCCCGGCCTTGGCCGAGCCGGTCTCCGGGTATGGATTTCCACAAGACCGTTGGAAAACTCGCATTCGAGGTGTGGAAACCCTGTGTGGATACATTGGAAATTACTGTCTAACTTGCAGTCAGTACTGGACTTTTGGATCTGTTCGCGAGGCTGTGGAAATCCTGCCCGTGTTCCGACGGTTGCGCGGCGCAGCGGCCGCCCGCTGTCTCTCGCGACTGAGCGCCCGGACCGGTCCAGTCAGATTCCGGCTTGTGCCGCCGCTCTGCCGCGGATGGAATGCATCCCCTCCGCTGGAGCGTACGTCAAGATTTCCACACCTCGGGCGAGATTCGTGTGAAGTGTTGTGGAAAAGGGGTGTGCTCCTGTTGGAAAAGAGTCCGTAACTTCCATATCTGGAAGCACTTCAGATGCAGATGCAACTCAGTGTGGAAATCTTGCTGGCAGTCGCCGGGTAAGCGCTATGCGGCGTCGGAGCCTCTTGACGCGAAGCGGTCGATCAGGAACATCACCGCCGCTAGGGCCGCCAACGATAGCCACAAGCTGTCGACAAGCGGTACGGGAATCTCAATGCCCGTGAATAGCGTCTTGGGAATCGCGATCAGTATGCCCGCGATCGCCTCTCCGGCGATCAGTCCGGAAGCGATGAGCAGGCCCTTGTGACGTGCTCCCTCCGAGCGCTCCTGCAGCCGCTGCGAGATCAGGCCGCCGAGGAAAATGGGCACCATCAGCGAAAGCGGCAGGTAGATGCCGACTGCCACGGGCATTATGTGCGCGCGAAAACGGCTTCCAGAGCGCTGCAGGAAGCCGTCGAACAAGACGATTCCGACCGCGATCAGCGCTCCGATCCAGACCATGTTCCACGGGATGCTCGAGTCTCCGAACAATCCCTCCGCGATCGAGGCGAATAGGGTGGCTTGCGGCGCCAGCAGGGCATTGGGCTCGCCCGTGCCGATGCCGTAGGCCTTGTGCAGCAGCGTCAAAACCGGGGCAATGGTGAACACGGGCACCAGAATGCCGATTAGCTGGCCGGTCTGCTGCAGGCGCGGAGTTGCCCCGACCAGTTGGCCGGTCTTGAGGTCTTGCGACGTGTCGCCGGCAGTCGCGGCGGCGCAGCACACGATGCTGGCAACGCCGAGTGCGCCGAGGATTCCCGCGCTGCCAGTCATGCCCAGGATCAGCAAGATGACCGAAGAGAACATCAGCGCGCAGATCGTCGTGCCGGAAATGGGATTGTTGGACGACCCCACCAAGCCGCAAATGTAGCTGGAGACTGCCACGAAAAAGAGCGAGCTGACGAGCATCACGATCCCTGCGGTCAGCGCGACGGGCAGGGAACCCGTGACGGATTGGTACAGCACGAACGTACCGATGGCGGCCACTGCGAACGCCGCGCCGACCAACGAGTTGGGAAGGTCTTGGTCGGTGCGTTCGAGCGATCGGCTGCCTTGACCGATTCCGCCGAGCAGGTGGCGAACCGCCTTCGCTATGCCGCCGCGGATTTTCCACATCGAGGCCAGCCCGCCGACAATCATGGCCCCTACGCCCATGTAGCGGATTTGGCTGCTCCACAGGCTCCATGCCGCGTCCAAGGCGGACTCCTCGGCCAGGGGGGTTAGCCAATAGAAGATCGGAATGGCGAACAGCCAGGCGATCACGCTTCCGGCCAAGGCGGCGATGCCAATCTCGACGCCGACGATCACGCCGACTCCTACTAGCGCGACCGAGACGTCGGTGCCGCCATAGAGCACGGTGCCCGCCACCCTCCACGCGGCCTCTGCCGTGCTGCGGAAGACCGCGACCAAGCCGGCCAGCGACTTGAACACCAATCCGGCGCCAAGAGCTGAGAGGATCGTGCGCATGGGGCTCCCGCCTGACTCTCCCGCCTCGAGCACTTGGGCGCAGGCCACGCCCTCCGGATAGATCAGTTCCTTGTCCTCAACGATTAGAACCCTCCGCAAGGGAACCATGAAGAGCACGCCGAGCAGGCCGCCCAGCAAGCCGATCAGCGAGACCTTCCAAAAGGAGAACTCCAGCCAGACACCAGTGATCAGCATGGCGGGCACGGTGAAGATGATCCCCGCCGCCACGGCCTCGCCGGCCGAGGCGATAGTTTGCACGATGTTGTTCTCGCGGATGGTGCCGCCGCTCAGCAGCCCGCGCAGGATGCCCATCGAAACAATAGCCGCTGGAATGCTGCCGGTAACGGTCATTCCCGCATATAGCCCGAGATAGGTGTTGGCCGCCGTGAGTACGGTGCCGATCAGCAGTCCGATGACGACTGCCCGGATGGTGAACTCACGCGCTGGGGAAGACGGAGGCATCTGTGGCCGCGAAGAGCTCGGGCAAAGGGCGTACCATATCACAGCGGCCCGCTGGTCCGGTCAGGTCGCGCGTTTCGGGCCGGACCGGGAAGTGGCCATTGGCTGGAGTCTCTGCACTTGGCCCTGCCCGTGCAAGACGTGTGGGACTGCTAGCCCTTGAACCAGCTATTCCAAGCCGAGAGAGCGCTTTTGCGCCTCCAGCCACTCTGCGTATTCCCGCTTCAGCGCTTCGTCTGTCGGGCTTGGATACAGTTCGCTCGCAGCGTAGCGGCCGGTAGCCAGCTTGCCCTTGGTCCAAATGTCGTGCAGTTCCGTCAATTTCGCCTGCCTGACGGCGCTCTCGACAACGTGCGGCGGGACGAACGTGAGCCCCTCGCGGTCGCCTACCACCAAGTCACCCGGCATGACAGTAGTGGTGCCGATCCGCACTGGCACGTTGATGCCCATGAGCATCACGTCTTGGATCGCCGAGACGTGAAATCCCCGGACATAAACCGGAATGTTCAGTGCATGGACCCCGTCCAGGTCGCGGATCGCTCCGTCAATGACGAAGCCCTGTCCGGTTGCGGCATGTATCGCCGTCGCGAGATTGTCGCCGGCGAATGTCCCGCCTTCAATCTTGCCGAACAGATCGACGACGAGCACGTCCCCGGGCCTAAGCGCATCAATCACTCGTTGGTTGTCGTTCGGACCCAGCCCGCGCTCTGCTGCGTCTTCCTCGATAACCTCGTCCAAGTCGGGCCGGACCGGCATGAACACGGCGGTGACCGCCCGCCCGAGCAGTTTCTTCTCGGGATGGACAATCTGCCAGCCCCCTGACCACTGGTGGTGGAAACCGGCCCGCCGCAGCGGCCCCCAAAGCATCTCGGAACTTGCGTTGGCCAGCGAATCGATCAGGGACTGCGGCACCTTCGGACGACCGTCATCGAAGCGCTCGAACGGATTCAGCCGGGTGTACTTGGCGAGCTGGGCCTCGTCGAATCCGCCGATCTGGGCGGCAATGGGACCTGCAAGCGTCAAAGCGAGGACAATTCGGAGGAGTCGCATCGCCGTGACTCTAGCACGTTGTCCCGCCTGATGGGGTACGAACGCCAGCGGAGCAGGGAATTGCACATCGGTATCGTCCCAGAGCGGGGCGCCTTTCTCGGGGAGTACAATTGGCAGTTCCCCGAATGAGTGATCGGTTTCGTGTTGGCATCGACCCCGGCTGGAAGGCTACCTTCGAGCCCCTGATGGGATCGCACGTGCGAGAGGTCTTCGACTCCCGGCCTGACATCGAGTGGGAGATCATGGCGCCTCCGGCCGATGGTGCCGCAAGCGCTGAGGTCATCGATCAATACGACGGCTTGGTCATCTTGGGCATGCCCTTTCGTGCCCGGAGCTTTGAAGGCGTCGAACGGCTGGCGTGCATCTCGCGCTGGGGAGTGGGCTTTGACATGATCGACATCGCGGCCGCGGGGGCCGCCGACGTGATGGTCGCGCTGACGCCCGACGCGATCAAGCGGTCTGTCGCTGAGGCGCAGATTGCGCTGATCTTCGCGCTGGCGAAGTGCCTGCCTGCCCTGGACAGGCGCACGCGGGCGGGCATCTGGCGCACTGAACTGCCGATCGACGGCATTGACGTCAAGGGGCGTACCCTGTCGTCGGTCGGCCTAGGTCGCATCGGCGCGGAAATGTTCAAGATGGCACGCGGGATCGGGTTTGGTCGGCTGTTGGCCTACGATCCCTACTGCTCGGAGACCCTGGCACGCGACATCGGTGTAGATCTGGTCGGTCTGGAAACCGTTATGTGCGAAGGGGACTTCGTGACTGTGAATGCGTTTCTGAACTCTGAAACACGCGGCATGATTGGCGCTGCCGAACTTGCGCTGATGAAGCCGAGCGCGTTCTTCATCAACACCGCCCGAGGGCCGATCGTCGACGAATCCGCGCTGATACAAGTCCTGCGGGACCAGCGCATTGCAGGCGCAGGCCTCGATGTGTTCGAGAAGGAGCCCCCGGCCGAGGACAACCCGCTGCTTGAGATGGACAACGTCATCGTGTCCCCGCACAGCATGGCCTGGACGCAGGAGGGCATGGCGGGGAACAGCCGCGACGCCTGTCGAAACATCGCCAGCGTGGCTTCGGGCAGCGTGCCAGCGTGCCTGGCAGACCCGGCAGTCGTCGACCAAGCGGGCGTGCAAGCCAAGCTGGCGCGCTGGAGGAAGTCATGAAGCCCAACCGAGCCCGCCAGGCGGCTTCGCAGCCCGGAACCTACGCCCTCGGCCACATGGTGATGGAGTTTGCCACTCCAGGCATCGCAAAGATCTGCGAGGCAGCGGGCTTGGACTTCGTGCTCATCGACATGGAGCACGGCCCGCTCGACATCCCAGCGGTCGCGCGCGTGATCGCGTGGTTCAAGGCCACCGGGATCAGCCCGTTCGTGCGAGTCCCCGCATCGGAGTACCACTTCGTGGCACGCGTCATGGATGCGGGGGCGCAGGGCATCATGGCGCCCAATGTGCGGACAGCCGAACAGGCGCGCCTGCTCAATGATGCGATACGCTATGCCCCGGAAGGCAACCGCGGCCTTGGGCTGGGAACCTCGCATAACGACTTCGTGCGGCCGGACCCCCTCGCGTACATGGCCGAGGCGAACCGCGAAAACCTGCTGATCTGCCAGATCGAGAGCACGCAGGCACTCGAGAACCTGGACCAGATCGCAGACGTGGATGGCGTTGACTGCCTTTGGGTGGGCCACATGGACCTCACCCAATCGATGGGCATCGTCGGCCAACTCGACCATCCGGACTTTCTTTCCGCGTTGGCGAGTGTGGCCCATGCCGCCCGAGCGCGCGGAAAGTTCGCGGGGATTCAGCCCGGCTCCCTGCGACAGGCCGTCGACTGGCTGGCCCTGGGCTACAACCTGATCTCGTATAGCGCGGATATCGCGGTGTACGGGGCCGCTCTCGCCTCGGAAGCCGCCGAAGTGCGCAAGCACGGGCGCTTGTCGTGACCAACTAAACACCGACTGGCGACTGAGCGGAGAACCGCACGGGCCCCCGACACGCTCGGCCCGGGGAGAAAAGACGGCGGCTGCTAGCCCTTCCGGCGGAGCGATCCCCTGTCCTCAGGCTTTGCCGGGCGGCGGCCGGAACGGTTCGGCCGGCGCCCGCACTGTGCCATGATGAACCCGTGGGCGACCTAGCGCGGCTGTTCGGCTACGTCCGCCCGTATTCCGCGCACATTGCCATCGCCGTGGTGCTGATGGCGGTGGTCGGGGCCAGCTACGGCCTGTTCGCGCTGCTGCTGGAGCCGCTGCTGGATCGGTTCCTGAGTCCCGAGCCGGTGACGACGCCGGTCGAACTGTTCCGAGTGCCGTTCTTCGACACGGCGATTATGTTGGACGACCTCCTGCCGGTGGGGGCTTCCGGCACTTTCGGACTGTTCTGCTGGGTGTTCCTGTTGGTCTCGGTGGCCAAGGGGCTGTGTGACTACACGGCAAGCTGCCTGGTGAACCACGCGGGCTACTCTGCGGTGCGCGACATCCGAAACGAGATGTACGGCGTTGTGCTGGGCCAGTCGCCGGCCTTCTTCCAGACCAAGCATACCGGGGAGTTGATCTCTTCTCTGGTCAGCGACATAGAAAGGATCCAATCTGCCTGCTCGCACTTCTTGGCCGACTTGATGCGGCAGATCTTCACGACGCTCGCGTTGCTGTTCGTCTTGCTGCAGCACGATCCGATCCTGACGATCGGCTGCCTCGTCGTTCTGCCGCTGGTGTTGCTCCCGGCCTCGCAGATTGGCCGCCGCCTGCGAAAGACCTCCACCAAGGCCCAGGAGCACCTGGCGCAATTGGTCAAGATCATGCAGGAGACGATCTCGGGCAATCGCGTGGTCAAGGCGTTCGCCATGGAGAGCTCCGAAGTCCAGCGCTTTCGCGAGCGCGCCGACCGGTGGTTCGCAGCCAGCATGCGGATGGTCAAGCAGCAGGCGATCGTCTCCCCCCTGATCGAGGTGCTCGGGGCGGGCATGATCCTCTGTCTGCTGATCTATGTGCGCGGACGGATCCTGGCGGGCGGGCTGACCGCCGGCCAAGTGGTGAGCTTCCTCGTCGCTCTCGTCATGCTCCTGCAGCCTGTCAAGCGCCTGATCGGAATCCACAACATCTTCCAGCAGGCCCTGGGGGCGGTGCAGCGGGCCTTCGCCTACATGGATCATCCGCACGACATTAAGGACGCTCCTGGGGCTTTGCCCTTGCCCCCCATCCGGCAAAAGATCGAGTTCGACGGCGTGCGCTTCTCTTACCCCGGCCACCCGGACGAGCCCGCGCTGGATGGCGTCAGCCTGACTGTCCGTGCCAGGGACGTAGTCGCTCTGGTCGGGCTCAGCGGAGCAGGGAAGACGACCCTGATGAGCCTGCTGCCGAGATTTTTCGACCCGACCGCTGGTGCCGTCCGGATTGACGGCACCGACCTGCGCTCGGTAACCGCGGAGTCTATCCGCAAGCAGGTGGCCATCGTCACCCAGGAGACGTTCCTATTCGACGACACGATCTTCAACAACATCGCCTACGGGCAAGCCGACATCGATCCGGAACGGGTCCGCGCAGCAGCCAAGGCCGCCTATGCCGCGGAGTTCATCGAGCAAATGCCCGATGGCTACGAGACCAAGCTCGGCGAGCGCGGGCACCGGCTCAGCGGCGGACAGCGCCAGAGGATTGCAATTGCGCGCGCGCTACTT
The DNA here is from genome assembly GCA_022824585.1 of Bryobacterales bacterium. GTDB lineage: Bacteria > Acidobacteriota > Terriglobia > Bryobacterales > UBA6623 > VXMF01. Next base: position 18,902 of record JAJDZN010000249.1, read on the forward strand.
AAGGACGCTCCGATCCTATTGCTTGATGAGGCTACTTCGCACTTGGACAGCGAGGCCGAGACCCTTGTCCAGCGCGCACTCTCGAACCTGATTCACGGACGGACCGTCATCGTGAGCGCGCACCGCCTGTCGACCATCCGCTCCGCCGACGAGATTCTCGTGATCGACAGGGGCCGCATCGCGGACCGCGGCACGCACGGGTCGCTGCTGGAGACATGCGGGCTGTACCGCCGACTCGTTGAGCTGCAGGCCGTGGGAGCGTAGGCCGCGAGCGGGGTTCAGCGACCGGCTTCGCCCGAGCGTCCTCGCTCGCCGCGCATCGACCGTCCTCTTTCGCCGGTCAGTCCCACCTGCGAGCGCGCCTCGGAAGCGCTGCAGCGCGCTAAACTAATCGTCTGGCTCGGTTTCGCTCGGCGGCCAGCGGATGCCGCCAGAATTTGGGCCGTGCGTGCGGCCGTTCCGCTGCCCATGCCAATCGTACTGGTGATCTCAGCCCCGTCCGGGACAGGCAAGAGCACCTTGGTGAACCGTCTGGTAGCTAGCGAGCCCGATCTGGAGTTTGCCGTCTCGGTCACGTCACGCCCGCCACGAAACCGAGAGGTTGCGGGCCGCGCTTACCGGTTCGTGTCCGAGGAGCGCTTTCGCAGGATGGTTGAGGACGGAGCGTTCCTCGAATGGGCGGTGGTGTTCGGAAACCTCTACGGCACGCCCAAAGCGGCTCTGGAGGAGGCGGCTGCGCGCGGCCGTGACATTCTGCTGGACATTGACGTGCAGGGTGCGGCACAATTAATAGAGAAGCTTCCGGAAGCCGCCACAGTCTTCGTTCTCCCGCCTTCGCGCCGCGCCTTGGAGGATCGGTTGCGGAAGCGTTCCTCGGAACAGAAGCAGGAAATCCAACGGCGCTTGGGTGAAGCAACGGGGGAAGTGGGTCGATATCCGGCCTACAACTACGTCATCGTCAACGACGATGTCGAATCAACAGTCGAGGCCTTGCGCACGATTCTCGCTGCCGAGCGCAGCAAGCGTGAACACATGGCTGGCCGAATCCAGCCGATCTTGAAGGAATTCGGCATCGATCCGGAGGAACCCGAATGAGCGACTCGCATCAAAAACTCTTCGAGGGCTACGAGAAGGGACCCGACCAAAAGTGGACGATCCCGAATGACGGTCAGAGCGGCGTCTACCGCTTCATCTTGGCCGCCGCCCGCCGTGCGCGCCAGCTGCAGAGCGGCCAGCGGCCCCTGATCAACACTACCTTGCGCAAGCCCACGAAGATTGCGATGGAAGAAATCCGCAGCGGTGCCGTGGCCGTAGAGATCGTCCCCGAGGGCCAGCCCTGGCCGCCCCAGCCCGCGACCGATGGCGGCGAAGGCGCTGTCGCCGATGCCCTCGGCCCCTTGCCGGATGGCCTGGACACAGCCCCCGCTGAACAGGACGCGGCGGCGGATGCATGGTCTGACCCACTGGAATCGGAACAAGGCGCCGAGATGCCGGTCGCGTTTCGGCCCGAGTAGGCCGGGCAACGGCGACTTCGGTCTTGCTTGCAGCTGCGCTCCGACGGTCCTCTCCACCCCCTTGTGCGCGCGACTGGAACGACCCTCACGCTTTCGAAGAGCAGCTTGCCTTGGAGCGGTCGCGCGTCAGCGTCTGGAGCATCGAGAGTGCCAGTGACGAGAGCTCTCGCCATTGCAGGCAGCCTGCTCTGCGCGGGGGCTGTCGCCCAAGAACTGCGCGTCGAAGACTGGGATCCACGCTCGACACTCGTTGTCGAAGAGCATCCTGTCCCGCGTGCCAAGTTCCCCGCCGTCGACGTCCATAGCCATCACGGCCGCTCCACCTCGCCGGAGCGACTCGATCAGATCGTCGCCGAAATGGACGCGCTCAACCTGGCGGTGTTAGTGAACCTCAGCGGCGGGCACGGCGATCGGCTCCGAGACACCGTTCGAGCGTTTCGTTCGAAGCATGCGAAGCGCTTCGCCGTGTTCGCCAACCCGGACTTCAGCGGCATCGGCAGTCCCGGCTGGCCGCAGCGTGCGGCGTGGCAACTCGAGGCGGATGTCAGGGCTGGCGCGCAAGGGCTGAAGATCTTCAAGAACTTCGGCATGAGCGTTCGCGACCAGGCCGGCAGGCGAGTGCCGGTTGACGATCCAGCCATGGACCCGTTGTTCCAGACGTGCGCCCGGCTGAACATCCCAGTGCTCATTCACGTTGCCGACCCGGCGGAATTCTGGGCGGAACACGACCGCCGCAATGAACGCTGGCTGGAACTGAAGCTGCGCCCGCGGCGCAAGCGCACAGCGCCGCCCAGCTTTCAGGAGTTGATCGAAGAACGCGATCGCATGCTGGCGCGCCACCCGGACGTCAACTTCATCCTGGCCCACATGGGATGGCATGGCCACGACCTCAAGCACTTGGGGAAACTCCTCGATGCACACCCGAAGGTGCATGTTGATCTTGCGGCTGTGCTGTACGAGTTGGGCCGCATCCCGTTCAGCGGGCCGGAGTTCCTGAATCGCTACAAGGATCGGGTACTGTTTGGCAAGGATTCCTACGCTCCCTCCGAATTCCCGTACTATTGGCGCGTGCTGGAAACGCGGGACGAGTACTTCGAGTACTACCGCCGCTACCACGCCCACTGGCGCATGTACGGCCTCGGCCTGCCCGACGAGACGCTGCGACACATCTACTGGAAGAACGCCGTGCGCCTGATCCCGGGCATCGACGCGAGCTTGTTCGAATAGCGGCACTGCCTCAGCGCGCGCCCAGCGCTTCGAGAGCGAGCACCTCCACTATCTCGATCACGGATTCGGCGTCGCGCAAGTCGGCCGTCTCCACTGCCGAGTGCGCATAGCGGAGGGGAAAGCCGATCGGCACGTTCACGGTCTCCAGCGAGCGGAAGACCGAACCGTCATTCCCTCCGGCGGTGACGCCCAACTGGAGCGGGATCTTATGCCGGCGGGCCAAGGCGGCGACGCGGGCGATCTCAGCGGTAGGTGTGAGTCCGCTCTCGTCGAACGCCCGCAGCACAGCGCCTTCGCCTAGGCGCGCGTAGGCCAGCCGCTTCGATTCGAGCGGACTGTCGGAGGTGACGAATGTGTCAATCGGGTACACGCGAGCCGGAGACGCGCTCTTGGAATAGTGCTGGGCTCCCAGGCGACCGATCTCCTCGCCGACGCTGAAGACGAAATCCACCGTTCCCCGCGCTCGCCGGGCCGGCCCCTCAAGCCGCTTGAGGGCTTCCACCAGTGTGGCGCAACCAAGCCGGTCGTCCAACGACCGGGCGCTGACACGGTCGCCGAGAAGCCTTCGGAACCGCTTGAACACGGTTGCCGTATCTCCCTCGCTGACGCCCGCTCTCGCCACTGCCTCGCGAGAGGACAAGCCGAGGTCCAGGCTGCGCCGGCCAGTCATCACGGCATTGATGCTGCGGCGGCTTCCGTGGACCATCATGGGCTGCCACGAAAACAGACGCAGATCACCCCCTCCCTTCGGAGACAGCGCCACGCTGCCGTCGGATGAGATCGTGCCTAGGCCGAATCCGATCTCATCCAGATGAGCGATGAATGCGGCGTCTGGCTGCTCGCCGCCGCCGAGCCTGACGATCAGGTTGCCCCCATCGTCGATTCGCATGACTTGCCGTGCGTAGGGAGGCAAGAGGGTCTGGAGCAGCGTCCTCACGGGTTCTTCTTTCCCACTCACGCCCGGCACCTCCACGAGCCGTTCGACCATGCGTGCCAGCGACCCGCTCCGGTGAATAGGTGCCGCGGCACGGGCCGGGGCGGGAGGCCGTTGCTGTGCGCTCGGTTCCGAACGCACGCCCGCCAAGCGACAGAGCATGCTCGCGATCTGAGACAGGTCACTCTCGCGAACCGCCGCCGAAGGCGTGGCGCTGTTTTGCGCCGGAGGCAACACGACGGCGTAAGCTTGCTCGTCCCGCCACGGGACCGGATCGCCGAACGGTCCGAAGGCGAAGCCGTGCGGCGGCCTGCGCTCGATCTCGATCCCTTCAAGGTCGGCAAGATCGGCGATCTCTCGCACCAGTGCATCCGACTGGCCGCGTACCGCGGCGATGCCGGAGCTCGCACCGCCGTTCGGGCGCAGGAGCACGACCCGCTCGAAGTCCAGCGACTGCAGCAGCCTGGCTAGGCCCGCGTTGTGCGGGTAGCGCTGGGCGACGAATGCCACCGCGACCGTGCCTTCCGACTCCGCTCCTTCCAGACGGCGGGCGACCTCTAGCAGGACGGCGGCGCCGCTCCGGCTTGAGATCCATGGCGCGGCGATCCATCCACCCCCGATCGGCGCGACGCGCTTTTCGAGCGTGACGCGGTCGAGGACATCCAAGCCGGCGGCCCGGGCTTGGCGCGCGCTAGACGCGCCCACGTCAACATACAAGTCGTCTGTCTCGGTACGCCGATAGGCCCCCCGGGATCCGAAATGGACCGACGGGGCGGCGACCACCCCCGGCAGGACGCTTCCCGTCACGGTCGACACCCGCACATGCTGGCCGAGGAAGTGCTCTCCAAGTCCCACGCCGAATGGGGCGTCCGCAAGGGGCTGCAGTCGCAGGTACCCGTCCGATTGGATCGCCGACACTGCGTAGCCGGGCTCGTCAACGCCCGCAGCCAAGAGTGTGCGTGGCGCACCTTGGCCGAAATAGGCCACGAGCGTTCCGTTGCTGCCCCTCCGATGGGTTCCGCCGAGTCGGCTCGCAATGAACTCGATGACCCTGCTCTCGTCGCCCGATGCCGCGTCGAGGCCTGCCAGCTCGAGCAGGTCCGACGCTGGAGCCTGGGCCGCAGCAAGCGCGCTGGCAAGCATGAACCGCCCGAATCTAGCCCAACGGCACTTCGACCGGACCAGCGCCGCGAGGCGGGGGAGCGCGCCCTCCCGTCCAGCGAATGCCCGGAGGAGGTCCGCCACGGCCCTGCGCCTCAGTCGCCGAGACGAGCGAGGGCTTCCTCGAGTTCCGACCGCGCATGCGCGTCGCCGGTGCGATGCGACGCCGCGATCCCGCGTGTGTAGATCTCGCGGGCCTTGTCAGCAGACTGCAGACGCTCTAAAGCCTTGCCAGCATGATAGTAAGCAGCCTGATAGTCAGGGTCTTCTTCAAGTAAGCGCCCGAATTCCTCGAGGGCCTTGCTGTCATCCCCGCGCTTGACGAACTCGTGCGCCAAGCCATAGCGCGCGAACTGGTTCGATGGGTCCACCTCGAGCATGGCTCGGAGAGCGTCGATGCGATCCATGGCTGATGCCATCCAGCATAGCAACGCGGCTGGCTCTCGCCGGCGTACACTGGGATGGCTTGGCGTGCCCCTGCTTCGAACCCACCGCTAGGTTGCCGTGGTCCGCGTGGCCGGGAAAGTTCCGCCCGCCTCTGGGCGCCCCTCGCGAGGGCATCTGCCGCGCCGATGCCACGCGCCCGTACCGGCCGGCCGGGCAACTGCTGGTGGCCGGCTGCAACATGGGCTACGCCCGCGATCGGTGCGAGCGCGTGCCCGCCGACGCACCGGATGCGGCACGCTTCGTCTATGCCGGACCGGGAATCGTTCGCTGGGTGCTAGAAGCGGATCACCGTCCGGTCGCGCACGGCGTTTCCGAGCAGGGCTCGTCGGCGGGGCGGGGGACAGTGCTTGACAGCCAACTGAACGCCTACCGGAGCGCGATCGAAGAGCCAGGCGCTCGGTAGCGAGCCGCGCGCCCGACGCACCGGGCGGGGGTCGAAAAGGCCGCGGGAGGACAGTTGCGGTCCGTGTCCATTCCCGATACACTCGGCTTAGGAGCAAGCCTCCCGGAGAGACGCATGGCAGAAAGCGAAACCAAGCAAGCACAGATGGATCGGCGCGATTTCACGAAGGGTGCGGCCGCATTGGGCATGGCCGCGGCCGCGGTGAGCAGCGGTCCGTTGGTGCGCAAGGCTAAGGGGGCCGATCAGGTCATCAAGTACGCGATGATCGGGCCCGGCAGCCGGGGGCGGCGGCTGCTCGAGCGCCACCTGGTGCACATGGAGCACGGCGAGTGTGTCGCGCTGTGTGACATTTACCAAAAGAACCTAGACCGGGCACTGAAGGTCTTCGACGGCACGCCGGCAGCTTACACCGACTACAACGAGTTGCTCCAGGACGACTCCATCGAGGCCGTCTTCATCACGGTTCCGCTATTCCTGCACTACCCGGTCATGAAGGCCGCGCTGGAGGCCGGCAAGCACGTTTTCTGCGAGAAGTCTCTGGTCTTCACGCCCGAGGAAGTCCACGGCCTGAGGGCTCTGCACGAGGCCCACCCGGATCAGATCATCCAGGTCGGCCTGCAGCGGCGCTACAGCAAGCTGTATCAGCGCGCCAAGGATCTCATCGATAGCGGAGCGATCGGGGAGGTGACGCACATCCAGGCCCAGTGGCACCGCAACACGAACTGGCGCCGCAAGGCCGCGGCCGAGTTCGAGGACCAGTTCAACTGGCGCCTGTATCGCAAGTACTCTGGCGGGCTGTGCGCGGAACTGATGTCCCACCAGGTCGACGTGGCCGACTGGATTCTGGACCAGCATCCCAAGTCGGTGATGGGCGTGGGCGGTCTCGACTACTGGAAGGACGGGCGCGACATCTACGACAACATCCAGCTCGTTTTCGAGTACCCGGGCGGCCAGAAGCTGCAATACAGCTCGATCATGACCAACCGCCACATCGCCGGCCGGCGCGTTCCGGGCGATGGCTGCCGCGAGACGATCCTAGGGACCGACGGCGCGATCGAGCTCACGCTGATTCCCTACGGCGACGGCATGCTGTACCCGGACGTGATGAAGGTCAAGATGGAAGACCAGGCCAAGCAGAAGGATGAGGGCGAGAACTGGGTGGCCGGCGCCACCGTGGGCATGGACACCGCGGAGCAGGGCGACGGATTCCCGATCGACCCCGAAGCCGTCGACCCGAGCCAGGTCAGCTTCATCGAGAAGGAGATCTTCTTCGCCAAGACGTGGGCCTACCACAAGGGGATTCTGCGCCCCGAGGAGGACGTCGATCCCGAGTACGCCGAGCTCTCCAGCTTCCTCAAGGATGTTGCGACGGGCTCGCGGCCGAGGGCAGACATCGATGTCGGCCTGCAAGACTCGGTGGCGGTCATGCTGGCGAACCTGGCCATGGACGAGCAGCGCAAGGTCCATTTCGCGGAGATCGAGCAAATGGGGCAGGAAGGTGTCGAATTGACATCGGTTGGCGCCCCGAGCCGGGGCGACTAGCTCGCTGCGGGAGCCAGGCCGCTAGCCCGGATTCGACTGCTTCGGCTTCGATCCCGGCGGCGGCGCCATGATCGTCAGCACGACAAGGTTCGCCGGGCCCGGGTTCGCGAGCGAGTGCGGCTCGCCCTCGCGAGCCAACACGAGGTCTCCACTCTCTATGCGCTCGGTCCGCTCGCCGACGGTCACGTCGCCGCAGCCCTCAAGCACCAAGTAGAGCTTGTCCTGCCCGGCATGGGAGTGCAGCTGGTGGGCCTGCCCCGGCAGGAAGCAGTTCAGCCCGGAGAAGACCTGCTCGCCCGAGAGCAGGTCTGCCTTGGCCATCTTGAGGCCAGAGAAGACCGCCCGCTCGGCGATCCGGCGGACGATCATCGGCCTTCGTTCGCCACTTGGATGAGCTGGTTGAAGAGCTGGTTCTGCTCGGGCGTGAGGTATTGGACGATGCGCTGGTGCGCCTCGAGCTGGTTCCACTTCAGTTCGCCGAGCAGTTCGGCCTCTTGCATGATCACGTCGTCGAGGATGGCCCGGATCTGCTCCATCTGGCTTGGATTGAGCGAGAGTTCCTCGGCCAAGTCCTGCAGCGTCGCTTCGATGCGGAACTCCGTGCTCCGCTCTTCCTCGAACGCCTCCATCAGGTTCGAACTGAGCAGGCCGGTCGCGAAGCCGCTGAAGAAAATCACGGCGAGGACGCCAGCTGCCTTGCCAACCGAGCCTGCCGAGAAGCCCTGCACTACCGTCCCGCGCCCCCTGAGTGCATCACGACCGCCAGCATCGTGCTGCGGTTCAGGTCAATGTCGCAACCGAGCCGGACATTGCAGTAGTCCGCGCTCTCCGGAGGCTCGGCCAGGACGCTCTGGGCGATGTTCTCCACTTGGGGTTCGGCCGAGGCTTGGTAAGCGGTGGCCCCGAAGAGCACAAACAGCCAAGCGGAGCAGGCGAGAACGAGGCGGCGGGCGACGAGCGGCTGGAAGAAGATGTCCCAGAACGGGGGCTGGCGCCGGGATTGAATGTCGCGCAGAATCTTGCGGTGGAAGCCAGGCGCCGGCCCGAGGCTGCTGTCGGACGGCATGTCGAAGCTACCAAACAGCCCGGAAATTCCCGCCATCTCCTCGATCACTCGGCGATCGCTTGGGTTTCGCGCCAAGCGCTCCTCGTACTCGCTGCGGCCCTGATCTCCGAGCTGGCCGGCCAGGTACGCCTCTAGGTTCTCCTCTAGGTACTTGTCCATCCCCATGTCCCCCTCGGCTCGTTCCTGCCGCGCATTTTACAAAACCTCGCCGGGCTCGTCCGCGCGGAGTTGCTCAGCCGCCTTGACAAGTTTCTTGCGAGCTCGGAAAAGCTTCACCTTGATGGTGTTCTCGTTGATCCCCGTCTTCACCGCCAGCTCGTCCACGGTCAGTCCTTCGACTTCCTTTTGAAACAGCAACATGCGCTCCTCTTCCGAGACGTGCTCGAGCAGCTTGAGCAAGTAGTCGCGCCGCGACGTCTGCTCCTCGGCGCTCGGTGCGGTGTCGGCCGCGCGGGCCGAACTCTCGACGATCTCGTCGACGTCTTCGCCCAAGTCGCCCTCGAAGACCACCCGGCGACTCTTGAGCCTGCGCAGGTAGTCGTAGGTCTCGTTCATCGCGATCTTGTAGATCCACGTGGACAGCGACGATCGCATGTCGAACTTCTTCAGCGCGAAGAAGACTTTGGTGAACACCTGTTGCGCTACATCCTCGGCGTCGATGCTCCGTCGCACCATCCTCAAGGCGAGGCTGTATACCATGTTCTGGTGCTGTTGGACGATGAGAGCGAACGCTTCCTCGTCACCACCCTTGGCGCGGCGCACGACTTCGGCTTCTGAAGCGGTCTCGTACGGCACGAAGCGATCTGAGCGCACTCCACCGAGGCAAGTCACCGGACTGCGCTGCCCTGCAAGCAAACCTGTCGTTCCAGCCATGTGAGTTTGTTGGACGCACGACCGGCGCAGCAGGTTGCAGATTGGATGCAAGAAATTGAGTTTATCGCTATGGGGCTCACCTGCGAAATCGCCCTGCGGCAGGGGCAGCTTCACAGCCGCGCCCCCCAGCGGCCGCCCGACGATGCCAGATCGGCCCGCGAGCGATTGCGGGCTGAGGCCTACGCGGCGCTGTCCACGCTTTGGAACAGTATCACCCTGCTGCTGGGAATCGGCTGGCCGAACAGCGTCGCGGGCCGGAACTTGCTGGTCAGCAGCGTGTTGGCCAATTGTCGGTGGGCGCGGCCCTCTAGTGGCCCCTGCGTGACGATCATGTAGTCATACACTCCGCCGTGGGCGTCGATGTAGGCCACCACCGCGATCTCGTCGGCCACCGGATACGGCGAGGGCAGCGTCATCATCGGGGCACTCACGACCGGGCTGGCCAAGAAACGCAGCGGCACGTCGTCGGCATGGGCCACCGGCTCCATCCAGACCGCCGACAGCAGCATCGGCACCAAGATCAGAGCCATCAGCAGGCCGCCCAGGACGGGCACGGTGATCGGCCGCAGCCAGTTGCCGAACCGGACCTGTCGCCGTTTCCAAGACATTAGCGGCCGATCGCGCATGAGCGCCTCGACCGACAGCGCGCTGAGGATGCGAACTTCCAAGCTTTTAGGCGGTGCCGCGACTGGAAGCGCGGCCAGCAGGCTGCCGACCGTTTCCTCGCGCTCGTTCTGCGCGTGGCACTTCGCGCAGCGAGCCAAGTGCCACCGGACCAACAGTGTCTCGGTCAGCCCGAGAGCGCATTCCCGATACCGATCAAGTCGGCGTGAAATCCAACCACATGTCATTGTTCTACTCCAACTGCCATCTTGCGCTCCGCGGCGCGATCGATGGGGCATAGCGCAGCAGGTGGCGCTTCAACGCCTCCCGGCCGCGCAGGATCCTTGACTTCACCGTCCCTAACGGAACCCCCAGCGTGTCCGCGATTTCGCCGTAGCTGAAACCCTCGACATCGCGCAGCACGACGGCCTCGCGGAAGCGCGGATCGAGGGCTTGCAGGGCGCCGTTGAGAATGTCGCGACGCTCCCGGTCAGTTGTGTGCTCGAAAGGAGTCGCTGACTCGGAGCGGAACGAGTCCGAGAATTCGTGCGCTTGGCCATGCACCGACGACTCGCTGACCTCCCAGACACGATGCCGCGAGAACCAGCGCCGCTTGTTAGAAGCTTCGTTGGTCGCGATGCGGTAGAGCCAAGTCTTGAACGTGGACGAGCCGCGAAAGCCGTCGACCCTGCGGAAGACCTTGACGAAGACCTCCTGGGTCACATCCTCGGCGTCGGCCTGATTGTCGATCAACCTGCAGACGTAGCTGTAAACCGGGCGCTGGTAGCGGCGCAACAGCAGCTCGTAGCTTCGGGGCTCTCGCGCCTTGAGGCCGCAGACCAAGTCCGCGTCGAGGTCGGACTCGGCGAGTGCGCACGGAAGTATCGTCTTGGGGGACACGGTAGTGGGCGCGCCGATTTAGGCTAGCAGGTGATCTCGCATCGAGCCATCTCGCGACAGCCCTCGTCTGACCAGACACCGAGGGGCGGGGAATTGTTCCTGCGGTGTTCGTTGCGGTGCGGCGTCGCATTGCGAGCGGCATGAGCGCGCCCTGCTGGTCGCGCGGCCCTGGGGAGTGCGTGACAATGCTGCGAAACCTGCGCTGCTGCACGGTCTTCCCAGTAGTCGTCGAAGCGAGTGCAGAGACGGCACAGCGAACGGTGCTGACAGGGGTTGGCTTTTTTGGTACAATTGAATTCCGTAAACCCTTTTGGATTCATAGGCAGACTCATCGCAGACTGCCGGAGTCCTGCTGGTACGAGAACCGCTCCTCGCATCCCCGCTTGCGCGGTGCTTTACGAACATCCGCGCCTACCACGGCTGAGTATTGCCGGATGAGGTCGAGTTCTTGACTCAGCCCAGGCGTCCACCAAACCTCCGATGGCAAGCGAATCAGGAAAGGACGGCACTGAGGGCGCCGAGAAACCGCGCGCCAAGGCCGATTCGGGCGCAGCCGGGACAGCGCTTCGCGAGAGCGCAGCGAAAGGCTCCGCCAAGAAGGGCGTCGCGAAGAAGCCCTCGGCCCGGAAGTCTGCCAGCACCGAACAGGCCGCCGCCGCTGGCAAGACTGGCGGCAAGCGGCCCCCGACAACCGCTCCGAAGGCAGCTGCCAAGAAACGGACAGCTGCTCCGAGGTCTTCGAGCAAAGCCGCCACAGTGCCGGCCGAGGAAGAATCTACCGAAAAGAAGACCACTGCAGCGCGCAAGAAGGCGTCTTCGGATACCAAGACTGCCGCCCAGTCTGCTGTGCCCGGCAGCGGCGAGGCGACGGCCGAGGCTCCGACCGATACGAGGGCCAAGGCGGCGCCCAAGAAGGCAGCAAAGGAGCCCGCCGCGACTGACAAGCCCGGGGCGGCCAAGGGGACCGCGCGGAAGCAGACCGCGGCCCCGAAGGCACAGAAATCCACCAGGCGAGCCCCCTTGCCGGGCCCGGAAATCAAGCGGGCCCCCAAGAAGTCCATCGAGAAGACGACAACTCACGAAAAACTGGAGACTGCTGAGCAGAAGGAAGTTGAGGACGGTCGGCGGCCGTTGGACGGAATCCGGGTCCTTGACCTGAGCCGACTCCTTCCAGGCCCGTATGCCAGCCACATCTTGGCCAGCTTCGGCGCGGATGTGATCAAGGTCGAGAAGCCGGGCGAGGGGGATTACATGCGCGAGTACCTCCCTCAGACTCAAGGCTTCAACGCGACATTCCTCACGATCAACCGAGGGAAGCGAAGTATCTCGCTCGATTTGCGCAAGCCAGCAGGCAAGGAGGTCTTCCGTGCATTGGTGGAGCGTTCCGACGTCGTCCTGGATGGATTTCGCCCCGGTGTGATGGATAAGCTGGGGCTGGGCTACCAAGCCCTTGGCGAAATCAATCCCAAGATCATCTATGCAGCGCTGACGGGATACGGCCAGACCGGCCCGAACGCCCAGCAGGCCGGCCACGACCTGAACTACCTGGCGCTGTCCGGCATGCTGGACCTGCTCGGGGACGCCCAGGGCGTGCCGTTGGTGCCCGGCATCCAGATCGCCGACGTGGCAGCCGGGGCGCTGCCCACTGTGATCGGGATCCTGCTCGCACTCCAACACCGCAACAAGACCAAGGCCGGGCAATTGGTCGATATCTCGATGTTCGACTCGTTGCTCGGCCTGATGCCCGTGCAGATCGCGAACTACACCGCGACCAAGCGGCGGCCGAAGCGCGGACAGGAACGTCTGTTCGGGCGTTACGCCTGTTACAACATCTATCCCGTCCGCAACGGACGCTTCATGGTGGTGGCTGCGCTGGAACCTAAGTTCTGGGCTGGGCTATGCAAGGCGATCGACCGTGAGGACCTGATACAGGACCAGTACGTCGAAGGTCATGCGCAAGACATCTTGATCGCCGAGCTGACGCGGATCTTCCAGAAGAAGCAGGTGGACGAATGGATGGAGATCTTCGCTGAAGTTGACGCCTGCGTCACAGAAGTGCGGGAGATCTCTAGGTCCGTCCAAGACGACCATGTGGCCCAGCGCGGCTTGATCACGCCCATCCGCGGGAAGGATGGAGAAGTCTACGAGCAGCTAGGGGTTTTTCCGAAGCTATCCGATGCCCCCGGCTACATCGCGGGCGACGCCCCTTTGCGCGGTCAGCACACGCGCCAAATCCTGAGGTCTCTCAAGTATCCCGCGAAGCAGATTGACGAGATGGTAGCCGCCAAGGTTGTCGAGGAGTCGGGGAGCACCGGCGGCAAAGGCTAGGACCTTCGCCCTGGAAACCCTACGGCGCCGCCATTAGCGGTCCGGCAGTGCGCAGAGCGCCGGGCGAAACGCGGCGATGAACGCGTCTACGTCCGCCGTGGAAATGTTGAGCGGCGGGCTGATGCGGATCACGTTTCCGTAGAGCCCGCCCTTGCCGATGAGCAAGCCTCGCTCCCGAGCCTCTTCCATGAGTCGGTCGGTCTGGCGGCTGGCTGGCTCCTTCGTTTGGCGATCACAGACGAGTTCCAGCGCTTGCATCAAGCCGACTCCACGCACGTCTCCGATCAGCGGGAACTCGGCCTGAAGTGCTGCTAACTGTTTCGCAAGATAAGCGCCTACGTGCGCGGAGTTTGCCAGCAGGTCCTGCTCGGCGATGAAATCGACCACTGCCGCGGCCGCAGCGGTAGTGACCGGGTTGCCGCCAAAGGTTGACAGCGTGAGGAAGCGCATCGAATCGGCGATTTCCGGACGGGCCACGGTGGCACCGATGGGCAGGCCGTTGCCCAAGCCCTTGGCTAGCGTGATGACTTCCGGCACCACATCGTAGTTCTCGATTCCAAACCACCGGCCGGTCCGGCCGCAGGCAGCCTGCACCTCGTCGCAAACGAAGATCCCGCCATGCTCGCGCACTATGTCGGTGACGATCTTGAAGTACTCCTTGGGCGGGGTAATGAAGCCGCCGATTCCTTGGATCGGCTCGGCGATGAAGCCCGCCACGGTCCCAGAGGTTGATGTCTCAATCAATTCCTTCACATCGGTTGCGCAGGCTATGTCGCAGGACGGATAGGTCTTGCCGAACGGGCAGCGGTAGCAGTATGCATTGTGCGCGTGGACGACTCCGGCGCCCGGCGCCTCCGGCCCCCTCCACACGCTCTGGCCGGTCAGCGCCCGGCCGCCGGAGGTTCTGCCGTGGTAGCTATGGCGGAGCGCGACGATCTCGGTGTTTCCGGTATAGCAGCGGGCGAGCTGGATTGCAGTCTCGTTCGCTTCAGACCCACTGTTGGTAAAGAAGGACTTGGTCAGCTTCCCGTCGGGTGAGACCTTGGCAAGCTTGGCGGCCAGGTCGATCTGGGGGCGGGTAGGGAAGAGGGTCGAGACATGATGCAGGCGGTCTACCTGCTGGTGTATGGCGGCATTGACACGGTCGTTCAGATGACCGACGCTGATGGTGACGATGCCGCCGAAGAAGTCGAGGTACTGCTTGCCGGCCGAGTCCCAAACGTATTGATCCTTGGCCCGTTCGACGACCAGCGGGCGGTCGAAAAAATGGAACACCGCCGGGAACAAGTACTGCCTGCCGGCCAGGATCAGTTCGTCGCGGTCGTTGCGATTCGACGGCACCCTTGCATTGTGCCGTATCGTGCCAGGCCGGGGGCAGCCGGGCGCCTCGCCGGTTCCCGCGAGACCGTCTGCGTGTTCGGCCGCAGACGGCTCAGCGCCCCAAGACCCTTGCCAGCAAGCCGGGCTCGTCGGTGATGATGCCGTCGACGTTGAGGGCCAATAGGCGGCGCATCTCGGACTCGCTGTTGACCGTCCAGGCCAGCACTTTGAGATCCTCGTCGTGGACCTCCTCGATGAAGTTGCGCGAGGCGAGGCGGAACTGCGGGATCACGAAGTCGATCGGGCTGTTGAAGCGGGTCTCTTCGTCTTGGGTGCGATTGAAGATAAACCCGAGCTGGATGTCGGGCAGCAAGTCATGCACCTTGTTCAACATCTTCGTGTGAAAGCCGCTGATCATGGTCCGGCTGATCTCGGCGTGTGCCTGAATCAGCTCGATCGCCTGTTCTTCGAAGCCCGGCTCCTTGAGCTCGATATCGAGGAATGCGCGGCCCGAAAAACGCTTCAGCACATCTTCGAAGAGGGGAATCTCGTAGCCATCTCCCAAGTCGCGGAACTTCGCGTACGGAGTCGATGGCACAGAGTGGCGCCCCGCGACCGAACTATGCACCACGACCAGCTGGCCATCGCCGGACCGGCGCACGTCCAGCTCGACGCCGTCAGCACCCTGAGAGAGCGCGTGCTCGAAGCTCGGCACGGTGTTTTCCGTGTGTCCCTTGGCACCGCGGTGTCCGATGATGGTGGCTTGTTGCATGAGCTTGCGTCCTGGGATTCTGCCAGCCGCGAAGAGCGGCTGCGCTGCGGCGACCGGTTAGAGAGAAATACGAGGGCAGGCGTGCCCGGATGGCCGACAGCGGAAGAGCATCACAGAAGAAGGTATTATACCCCCGCTCGCGCAACTCGCCGCTGGCGCGGAAAAGAATTTCCCGCGGAGAGGCGCTGCGCACCTGCCGGCAGGCTTCGGTCGATGGAAATGTCGAGTCGAATCGGCTAGAGTAACTGCCAATGACAGACCACATCCAACGCCGCTCCGTATTGCAAGGTGCAGCCGCGGGAATCGCCGCGGGCGCGGCGTTGGCACAGTCCGGGTCCGCCGCGCCGGTCCCGTTCTCCGACGGACTCAAGATCACCAAGCTGGAAACATTCTTGGTCAAGCCGCGCTGGCTGTTTCTAAAGATGCACACCGATGCCGGCCTAGTCGGCCTAGGGGAGCCCATCGTCGAGGGCCGGGCGAAGACCTGTGCCGAGGCCATCCGCGAGATGGAGCCGTACCTGTTGGGCAAGGACCCGCGGCGCGTGCAGCATCACTGGCAGGCCCTATATCGGCATGCGTTCTATCGCGGCGGCCCTGTGCTGACTAGCGCCCTGAGCGGAATCGAGCAGGCGATGTGGGACATAGCCGGGCAGGCGGCCGGGTTGCCGGTGTACGCCATGCTGGGCGGCCCGACACGGGACAGAGTCCGCCTGTACAAGGGCGGCACCTCGCCGGACACGATCCGGGAGGACATGGCGCAGGGCTTCACCGCGTTCAAGGTCGGGCCGTTCAAGGAGCGCCCGGCCCGGATTGTCGAGAACAAGGCCTTTGTCGACAAGGTGGCCGAGGCGTTCCGCGCGTTGCGCGAGGCCGGCGGGGACGAGGTCGATATCGGGATCGATTTCCATGGTGCGATCAGCCCGCAGACGGCGAAGCTGCTCATCAAGGCTCTAGAGCCATACCAGCCAATGTTCATCGAGGAGCCGGTCAACTGCCAGAACCATGACATCATGGCGGAGATCGCTCACGGCACGCACCTGCCCATCGCCACTGGCGAGCGCGTCTTCACCAAGTGGGGATTTCGCGAGGTTCTCGAGAAAGGCGCGGCCTCCATCCTTCAACCGGATCTGTCGCACTGCGGCGGAATCATGGAGGCTCGCCTGATCGCCGGGATGGCGGAATCGTACTATGCGGCGATGGCTCCGCACAATCCGCTGGGGCCAATCGCCACCGCTGTTTGCGTTCACCTCGACGCGTCGATCCCCAACTTCATGTGCCAAGAGTTCCGCTCGCTCGGTGAAGGGTACTTCAAGGAGCCGCTGCGATTCGACGCCGGCTACGTGCCGCTGCCGACCAAGCCCGGTCTCGGGGTCGAGATCGACGACGAGGCGATCGCGGACAAGATCGACCACGATTGGACGAACCCCATGCCGTACGATGCGTTCGACGGCTCTGTAGTGGACTGGTAGCGCGGTGCGGGCAGGCAGGGCCGCTTTTTGGTGCAGAACGAATCGGCGACGGCGCGCGGGAACGACCTGAATTCAGACTAAAGGCTTGCCCGGCAGGGGATTATCGGGTAACGTTAAGGTAGTCAAGCGTTGGCCAGACCGACCCATCGGTTAACATAATCTATGTTATCAGAAACTATATTCCGGCGGTTTGCGGTGGTCGGGGCCTTGCTGCTGGCGGTTTCCGCCGTCGCCTCCGCCGAAGCCATTCGCGGCACGTTGGTTGCTCCGGAGACTGGTAAGGGGCTGCAGCTGGCTATCACGGGCGGCGGCACGGTGGATCTGGAGTTGGACGAGGGCCTCGAGCTCACCATGCGCGACCCGCAGCTGGCGAAGCGACTGTGGGAGCTGCGCGGCCAACACCACGAGGGCGGCCGATTCGCCGTGGAGAAGATCTTCACTGTGAAGGAAGGCGAGTTGCATCGCGTGACGTACTACTGCGAGATCTGCCATATCACGACGCACGAGCCCGGGCTGTGCATGTGCTGCCAGGGCGACACGGACTTGCGCGAGCTTCCCGGCGAATAGCGCGGGCGAGGCTGCGGTATTCTGGTCAACCGCTCATGTGCGCCGCATCGCCAGTGACCTATTCCGCCGTACCAACCACGGCCGACGGTGTCGAGATCGTCCGCCTGCACGGGCCGGACGATGTCGTTGTTTCGATCGCGCCGAAGATCGGAAACAATGCCTATGAGTTCATCGTCAATGGCAAGAACGCGTTTTGGTTCCCCTTCGCCTCGGTCGCGGAGTTCGCGGCCGCTCCCGAATTGTGCGGCAACCCCCTGCTCGCACCGTGGGCGAACCGACTCGACGAGCACGCCTTCTTCGCCGACGGCGTGCGCTACGAGCTGAACCGCGGCATCGGCAACTACCTCACGGATCCGGCCGGGCAACCGATCCATGGGCTGCTGCTCTATTCGAGCGCGTGGGAAGTTGCTGAGGCTGGCTCCGACTCGAACTCGGCGTGGGCGACAAGTCGCTTGGAGTTCAGCCGATTCCCCGCCCTGATGGCGCAGTTCCCGTTTGCCCACAGCATCGCCATGACGTACAGGCTTGCGGGCGCGAGCCTCGAGGTGCGGACTGAAATCGAGAACCAAGGTGCGGAGCCGATGCCGGTCTCGGTCGGGTTCCATCCGTACTTCCAACTGCACGACAGCCCGCGCGACGAGTGGCGTGTGCATCTGGCGGCGGCCAGCCTGTGGGATCTGAACGAGCGGTTCACGCCGACTGGCGCTACGTCCCCTGTCACGGACACGTTCCCGGGCGCCGAAGACCTACCGCTGCGGGGCGAATTCCTGGATCACGTATTCGGTGACCTGAAGGCCGATTCGGACGGCTGGGCACGATTCAGCGTTTGCGGCGTGGGAGAGCGCCTGACGGTAGCGTACGGGGACGGATACCTGGTTGCCGTGGTCTACGCGCCGCGCGGCGAGGGACAGCAGTTCCTGTGTTTCGAGCCGATGTCCGGCATCACGAACGCCTTCAACCTGGCGCACCGCGGGCAGTACGCGCAGCTTCCCGTGGTGCAGCCCGGTGACGTTTGGTCGGGAACGTACCGGATCTCGGTGCGAGGGTTCTGAGCTAACAGAGTCGGCCAGCCAGCTCGGCGGTCATCATGCTGACGGCCAAGGCCGCGGCCGGCCAGCGTGCCGCGCAAGTTGGGTCAGAAGACGAGCTTGGTGAGCATCTGGAACGTTCTGGGAAACCCCCGGGTTCCGGGAATGCTGCCGAACGTATCGGATCCGTAGACTGTTCTGGGGCCGCGCCAGTTGACTTGATTAAAGATGTTTATGAATTCAAACCTCAGGGATAAGTTGATGTTTTCGCGAATCGCCACGCCCTTCTCCAGCGCTACGTCCCAGTTCACCAGCGCCGGGCTGCGGACAGCTTCGGTCGTGTGCGGCGCCTGGCTCAGCTGCAGGCCATCGGTTGGAACGACGGCCCTTGCAGTCACATATTGGTTCGGATCGCGGGCCGGATCTCCCCCGCCCCCGATTTCGACGCTCTGGGGGCGCTGGTGGCTGAAGCCGTAGGCACTGAGCGGATTCTCGTTCTGGGTAATGACGAGCGGAAATCCGCTGCGCAAGATCGTGGCCATGGAAACTGACCAGCCGGACAGCAGTTTGGAGTCCCCACTCGTTTGGTACATGAAGTTCAAGTTCATCAAGTGCGGCGCATGTAGCCGTGACAGCGAATAGTCGGACTCCAACACCGGGCACTTGCCTGCTGAACACTCGTCCGGCGTGTTGTAGACCGCGCTGGTCAGGCTCTCCAACAAGGTGTTTGCCTCGTAGATGTTGTCTCGGTGCCTTGTGTGCGTGTAATTCAGTCGTGCGCCCCAGGCGCGCGCGAAGCGCCGTTCCAGTTCGAATCGAAGTCCGTGGTACATCGACTTGCCCGCGCTCACGTGACGGGCGTAGACGTTGCGGAAGTGCGGGAACGGCCGCAGCAGCTGGCCTAGCGGCAGAGTCTGCTCTTCTGCAAACGATCCGAAGCGGACGTCGCCAAAGAAGGGATTCCGGTGGCGCTCGTTGAGCTGGTCGCCCAGAGACAGGTTGTTGTCCGCGAGCTGGTTGATGTTGACAACCGAGTCGAACGTTCCGCCGATCGGCAGGTTCGTTCCTTCGCTGCCGACATAGCCGACCTTGAGGGCGACCCCGCGGCCGATCTCCCGCTGTAGGTCCAGCGACCATTTCTTGATGTATGGAGAATCTCGGTGCTGGTCATTGAAGTAGACATCGCCCCCAATGTTCTGCAGGCGGCCATTCGCGTTCCCCACCGGATCGAGGATCCCGTGGGGAAACGGATTCGAGGCGGTCGACTCACTCGGCGTGATACCGTCGATGCTGGCCTCGACGTCGGTTACGGCCGTGTATCCGTACGTGCCGGTCTCTGAAGCGCCGGTGCCTGACGGGATCGCGTACGGCGCCCAGAACACCGCGAAGCCGCCCCGGATGACCGTGGAGGCGTTCAAGGAATAGGCAAAGCCCACGCGCGGGCCGAGCTTGGCCGCAGGCGGGTTCCATTGATGCGTGGGATTGCCGTCTAGGCCGGCATACATGAGCCCTCCCCTCAAGGGAAAGCCAGCAAGCTGTCCCTCGAGGCTGGGCGGGGGACCGACCTGCAGGGGAAACGGGCTCTGGCGGTCCCAGCCGACCGCGAAGTCATCCGAGTCTTCTTTCAGGCCCGTTTCGTGTTCGATCCTGAGACCGAGGTTCAGCACGAGATCCGGCGAGACCCTCCAATCGTCTTGGAAGAATCCGCCGAAGTAGTCGAGGAAAAGGTCCGCTGGCGCGGCCAGAGTAGCCGAGCCGCCGTCGGGAATTCCCAGCAGAAGGTCAGCCAGCGCGCTGCCCGAACCAGTGGCTGGATACGCCGGATCGGGGCCTTGGGTGAACTTCTTGGCAAACCGGAGCACCATTCCGTTGCCGAAGCTGGCCGCGTGCAGCCCGAGCCTGCGCCACTGCCCTCCCCACTTCAGCGTGTGATTACCGACAAACTGACCGTACGTCCCGCTGATCTCGCGCGACAGCCACTGGACGTCGTTGTTGCTATTTCCCCCCAAGGCATTGCCGTTGTTGCCGAAGTCCGCGACGAAAATCTTCGGGAATTGCCCGTCGTAACCGTCCTGTGCGTAGAGCTTGTCCAAGAAGCCGCCGCGAATCCCGAGCTGGGCGCCGAACTGGTCCTTGCCGAACGCAGGACTGCTCCAGGAGTCGTTGAAGTACGTCTGGCCGTAGCGCACCGTGAAGACCGAATTCGCAGTCGGCAGAGCCGTGGTGTTGATTGCCACGGCATGCACGTCCCGGCCGAGTGTCGACGAACCGATCCCGAAGACGGGCCGGGCGTCGGAGTTCAGCAGATCCTGGTAGTGCCCGAAGAGTGGCTCCGTCGACTGGTAGTACAGGTAGGTTCCAGACAGATGCCAGCGATCGTTGAACGCATGGCTTAGATTCCCCGTGGTCTGGACTGCCCGCACGATCTGGATCCCAGATGTCGAGATCTGGCCGCCCGGTCCCAGCGTGGCCAGCAAGCCTGTCAGCGCTGATCCGGCGGGGTCTTTCGAACTCGCCGGGATTCGGCCGTTGGCGAAGGCCGGCCTACGACCGTCCGCGGCGAGGCTGAACGGGTCGTAGATCGCGTTCCTGCTCTGCGAGAAGTCGCCCGACGCCTCGGCCGGTGTTGGCACGGTAACGGTGGTGTTGCCGATTGCGTGGTCGGAATACCCCTCGGCCGCGAGCCAGAAGAACATCCGTCCGGCAGAGAGCGGGCCGCCGAATGAGCCCCCGAACAGGTTGTACGGAGCGTTTTCGAGATCCCGCTGGCGCAGCAGCCCGCTCTCGAAGTCCTGCTGCTGGAAATAGGCTAGCTTTCTCCAGAAGGTGTTCAGTTCTCCCGGACGGAACTGATACAGAGCGCTGCCGGCCCAATCGTTGGTGCCCCGTCTGTGGATCGTATTGAAAACGCCCCCGCCGGTACGGCCCATCTCCGCGTCGTATGTGTTGGTCTGGACCTTCATCTCTTGGACGGCCTCGAAGACCGGGATGATCACCGAACGGTTGCGCAAGTCAGTCATCGAAACGCCATCGATGGTGTAGTTGTTTCCCCTAAGGGGCCCGCCGCCGAGCGACAGCAAAGAGGAGTTCGTTTGGTCGGATTGCTTGACCCAGACCGGGTTCCCTGTGTGCACCACGTTGGGTGTCGTCACGGCAAGGATGAACACGTTGCGCCCCGGAGATGGCAGGACCTCGATCTGCTTGCGGTCGATCGTCGAGGCAACGGACGCTGTGCCGTTCTCGATGAGGGGCGTTTCCGCAGTGACCGTGATGGTTTCTTCGACCCCGCCAACGTTCAACGTGATATCGGAGACCAAGAACGTGGAGATTCCGATGGTCAGTCCTTCTGCCACGAAGGAACGAAAGCCTTCAAGGTCTGCGCGCAGTGTGTAGACGCCGGGCTGGACGTTCGCGAAAGAATACTCTCCGGCCGCGTTGGACACGGTCGACCGGGCAACCGCAGTCTCATCATTCACCAACGTCAGCTCTACGTGCGGTATCAGTGCAGCGTTCGGATCCAGCACGATGCCCCGCACTCCACCCTGGAATGTCTGTGCGAGGGCCCCTAGGCAGCCTGCCAGCACACCCGCCGCCAGACAGGCGGTCATCGCAGCGGCACGCCGGCCGTCGCCCGGTCCGGCGATCTCGCCAAGGTGCGTTCTAGCGGGCGCCACCGCAGGCTTGCCGGCGCGCGCGTGCAGCGCTGTCTCCCCGGCCAGACGGTCGCAGCACGCCTCTCGACTTCGCTTTCGCATGCTTTGGGAACGCTTGTCTCGGGACAACTCTCCAGCTTACAGTTCCACTATTCGCCTTACAGAGCCACTATTCAGCTTACAGTCGTTACAGTCGGGCGCTAGATGGAACTTGCCGAAGACTGCCTTGCCACAACTGAGCCCGTGGAAGCGTCGCATCCGCTCGGGTCCCGCAGATGGACCGGGCCCAACGCGCAGATTGGACAGAGGCTGCTTCCCCGCCCTGGCGGGCGCGCTCAAAACTCGACGCGCAGCGTAAAGCGGAAGGCGCGGCCATCGTTGAGGGTGTTCGTGATGGCGCCGAACGTCCGCGAAGCCATGTTGATGTCCGGCTCGGCGAATTGCGGGTGGTTGAGAGCGTTGAGCGACTCCGCGCGAAACAGCAAGGATCTCTGTTTGTCCAACAGGATCCGTCGCGAGAGTGCCATGTTGACGTTCCAGACACTGTCCTTGCGGAATGTGTTACGCCCCAAGTCCCCGCCCAGATCGGTAGGCTGGATGAACTCGAAGGCGCTCGCGGGCAGAGCCGCCTTAGATCGGTCGGGGTGGTTCACGACACGACCGAGAATCGATGGATCCAAGACGTTCGGCCTGTCGCTGCCCGCGCCATCCACGTTGCCAACCCCCGGCGAGTCTGATCCCGAACGAATCCCGAAGGGAGTGCCGGATTTCCAAAGCACAACCGCGCTCAGCTGCCATCCGCCGAAGACCGAGCGCACTCCAGGCGGGAGGCGGCGCCGGCCGGGCACCGCATAGCTGAGCCGAAGCAACGTCGCGTGCGGCTGGTCGTAATCGCTCACGCCCTTCATGTAGCCCCAGGCGTCGAATTCCGTGGGACTGCGCGCCAGGCGCCCGTCGCGGCCCGTCGCGGTGTTCGTGTAGTTGGCGCCTAGGTCGATCGCCTTGCTCCACCAATAGGACGCGTCGAGGTTCAAGCCGGCCCAGCTGGGCACTCGTAGCGCAACCTTGGCAGCGTCGAAGTAGCCGATCGAACCGTTGAGGACGTGCAGCACATCGAAGTAGCGCGGATCCGGACGCCTCTGGTTGATGGTGCGCGTGATTTGGGCGATGCCGGGAGTTGGGTGCGCCCGGTTCGTGTAGCGCTGGTTGAGCAGGCGATGCGACCGACTACCGACGTAGCCGAGATCCAGCGTCCAGTCACGCCTCGGCTCGAAGGCCCACGACAGGTTGTACTGGTGGGAGTATGGCGTGGACAGTTCGGGGTCCAGGTGGTAGCGGTCGCTCCGCGCTGTCGGGTTCAGGTCGGCAGGGGAGAACTCGCGCAGGGGATCGATGAGATCCGGCGCATTGACCGACACCGACAGGACGCCCGGAGTGTTGAAGCGCGACTGCATGAACGTGGCGTTGAACAACTGGCCGTAGTGCAAGCCGTACGCGCCGCGCAACACGCCCCAGCGGCCGCTAGGCTTGTAGGCGAAGCCCAGCGAGGGGGCGAGATTGTTCAAATCGGCGTCGTAAGGGATCTCACTTAGGGCATTGATCTCGCTGGGGCTGCCGACCGGTTCGTACCGCAGGCCCAGCTCCAGCGTGAACGCGGGGGTAATTTTCCAGTGATCCTGGAGGTATAGCACCAGAGAATCGTTGCGAAAGCCGCGGTGGGCGTTGCCGATCGCAAAGCGGTACTGGCTAGCCGCCCCCGCCAGTAGATTCTCTACAGCGTTTCTTCCGAAGTCCGCGCGGAAGCTGAACGTGCCGCGGTGGTTGTTGCTCTCGAATCCGTTCACCTGCTTGCGTAGAGCCTCGGCTCCAACGACAAGGTTGTGGCTGCCGGTGTTCCTTGCCAGCCGCGCACCATAGCGAAACAGGTTCTGCGCCCGGTCGATCGGCATGCTGCTGCTGGGCCCAATCGATTGCAAGATTCTACTGAACAGGAAGAATGGCCCTAGGGAGGTTTCTTCGGGCACGAGCAGCGAGCCGATTCGCTCGAAGCCGGCCGTCACGTCCGTCGTCGTGTGCGGACTCCATGCGCGGTTCCAAGTCACTCGGGCGTTGTGATTCTTGGTGGTGGTGTCAGGATTCTGCCCGCCCACTAGCTGGAATGCCTCGACATGCTGCAGCGTGACATTGTATTGCAGCGTTAACCTATTGCTTCCCAAGGCGTTATCCAATACTGCATTGACGCGATCATTGTGGATCTTCTGCGGCGCGTTCGTATTCAATGCGCGGGCATTGATGTCGGTTCGGTTGGGCAGCTCCTCGGGGTATGCACCCAGCACCCGCTGGACGAGCGCCAGCTTGGCGGGATCGGTGGTGGTTGGGGTTCGTTCGTCCGCGGCGGGGACAAGGACGTTGCCGTTGACCTGTCCCAGCAGTCTGCGCTGGCTCATTTGCAGCGTCAGCGCCGACCGCTTGCCCAGAGGGGCGCCAAAGTTGACGCCGTAGTCATTCGTCCGTGCCGGGCGGACGTTGCCAACCTGGAAGAACGACCGCGCCGACAGGGCGCTGTTCTGGTGGCTCCAGAACAACTCGGCCCGCGGCCGCCCCTGGGGTGCACTCCGCTGGTGGAGGCTCGGCTTGGGCGAGCCGCCGTACTCCAGTCCGAAGAACGACTGTTCGGCGGCGAAACTCTCGACGATCGTCGCAGTGGCGCCCATGCGCCGCAACAGTTCTTTCAGCACGTTGTTGTCGATCAGCGTCAGCCGCACGTTCTCGTTGCGGCGAGCCTCGCCGGACTCGCTGTCGAGCTCCCCGAGCAGATTGAGGCGCGTCCGCTCGCCCGTGTCCGCGTCGCCAGCCAGGCCAGATGCATCGCCGTCGCCCGAGCCCTCGACAGGAGGGGTGGCGACTAAACCTGTGGCAGCCGCATCTTCGGACTGCACGTCAAGTTTCGGGGCGTCGGCTTCTTGCCCGAAGCACAAGGCCGCGAACGCAAGGTACACGAGGCTCGAGACGGAAAAATATGAGGGGCAGCGCACGAGCATGTCCAATGCAGTCCTCGAAGAGTTGCAGTTCAACTAAACTGTGACAATCATGACACGTCGGACATGGCTTTGGGGTGGTGTTTTTGCAGCCTTGCCACGGGTGGTGGCTGCTCGGCCCGCCAGCACAGGCGTCATCGATGGACTCTCAGTCTACATGGCCGAGGTCGGGCCGAGGGCATGGGTCTTGCTGGAGTTGCGGACCAAGGACGGCCTGACCGGCCTCGGAGATGCATCCGCCGGCGAACGCGTTCCGGCCAAAGGCGCCGCTGTCGCTCGTACCGTCTTCGAGACGATCCGCGGTCGCAGCCCGTTCGAGATCGAGCGCCTTCGAAATGCGGCCCTATTCAAGGTGGCCGCCGCCGAACCGCGCGAAAAGCGCGTCACAGCCGCCTACTGCTCCGCTCTGGAACAGTGCATGTGGGACCTGCAAGGCAAGACACTAGGCCTTCCTTGCTACCAACTCTTCGGCGGAAAATTGCGCGGCGCGATTCGCAACTATGCCAACATCAACCGTGCCACGCGGGGCGAGCAGCGTACGCCGGAGGGGTTTGCGGCCAACGCTTCCCAGGGTGTCGCGGCTGGCTTCGACGCGTTCAAGCTGGCCCCGTTCGACCATATGGCGCGAAACGAGAGCGATCCGGAGAAGTTTGAAGAAGGAGTCCGGAGGGGCGTGGCGTTCGTGGCGGCCGTCCGGAGAGCGATCGGGAGCGGTCGCGACCTGCTGATCGATGGCCACAGCCGCTTCAATGCCCAGCGGGCTCTGGAAGTGGCCTCTCGGCTCGAGCCGTACCGTCTCTACTGGATGGAGGAGATGTGCCGCTCGGCTGAGGACCTCGCGCGGTTCAACGAGGCTGTCGACGTGCCCACGGCTGGAGGTGAGTCACTTTGGGGGACGAGTGAATTCCTCGAATATATTCAGCACGGTACGGTAGATACTGTCATGCCAGACGTGAAATATTGCGGCGGGATGTACGAACTGAAAAAGATCGCCGCGATGGCCGAGGCAGCTGGCCTGCGAGTCGCGCCGCATGGTCCGGCTAGCCCTGTCGGAAACATGGCGGCGGCGCATGTCTGTGCCACTCTTCCTAACTTCGAGATCCTCGAGCTGGCGTTTGGCGAGGTCCCGTGGAGAGCGGAGACGGTGGTTCCCGCCGAGGAGGTGCGCGGGGGCTTGCTCGCTGTGCCGGAACGGCCCGGAATCGGCTACGAAATGAATCCCGAGCGCTGGCAGCGCTATTCCGGCTGACGCCGCCGGGCGTCTGTCACTGCGCTGGGTTGCGCCGCTGGAGGAAGGCCTCCAGCACGTGCAGGACGATCGCGAAGCTGCGTTCGGACAGCTTGTCCAGCGAGTCCAGCGGCGTGTGCCAGTAGGAGTTTCGAGGGCCGTAGTTGAAGTCGATCAGGTTGAGGCTTGGTACGCCAACCTCTAGAAACGAAACGTGATCGTCCTGCACGTAGCCCAAGTTCGCGGTGAACGCGGCGGCGTAGCCCAGCGAGGAGGCGATATCCCAGACCTCGCGTCTCAGCGCCGCGTCAGAGTTCCCTTCGTACAGGATGTCCAAGTCGCGATCCCCGATCATGTCCACGTTGATCAACGCGCCGATCCGGGACGCCGTTCCATCCGCGGCCCAGCGCCGTGCAAGCCTCCGGCTGCCGTAGGTGTGGTCGCCGCTGTTCCACTCGACGATTGCCTCTTCGCCGTCGAAGAAGGCCAGCCAGACGCCCACCCGCCCTGCCCTGTCAAGCCGCTCGGCCAGCATCATCAGCAGGGCGGCGGACGAGCCGCCGTCGTTGGCGCCGACGAACGCAGGAGCGGCTATGGTGTCGTAGTGTCCGGAGATCACGATGGTCGGCGAGTGCGATTCCGGGCCGAAACGAGCGACGATGTTGCGCATCGGCTTGGCGCCGTTCGGGGTCGCCGCCACGAAGCGGTCGATTTCTACGCTGCAGGACAGACGATCGAGATTCTCCACGATCATCTGGGCCTGTTGGCGAAGTTGGGCAGAGCCCGCGGGGCGGTTGCCCAATTCGACGAATCGGCTGGTCCACTCCATTGCCCGTCGTCCCGCCAGCACATACTCTTCCGGCGGCACGGCGCTCTCGCCTGGTTGGGCACTGCCGATACCAATCCCGGCCGCAACTGCAAAGAGTAGCCGCAGCAGCTGTAGGCAAGGCACTCGACGTGCGTGCTCGCGTCGCATCACGGGTCGCGCTCCTCCGGAGGAGCGGCCGTTTTCGCGGCCGGGTTCGTCGCACCATCATCGCTCCCCTGACGGTCTGTCTCTGGGACGTCGTCAATCCTGCGACGAGCCTCGACTAGGACTGCGGGACCTGAATCGCTGGCCAGTTCCAAGAGAACCAGGGGGAACACAGCAATCACGACCAGACAATAGGACAGATCTTTGAGGCCTTCGACGATGCGGTTTTCCTGCACGCCCCTGACTTGTCGGAGATCCGGATCCAGCCAGGGGCAGAGGCTTGTGGCGAGGCAGAGGGCAGCCTCGATGATGGAACCAGTCCTGCGGCTGTCCACAACGAGCCCGCAGCTGTCTAGCAATCGTTCGAGGCTGGCGTAGTCGAAACAGACGGGATGCCGCGGAATGTCGAAGCCCTCCCAGGCGCCCGCGAGTAGCAGGGCCTGCCAAGAGTTCGCGTTGGGAACCTGGATGACCAGCCATCCGTCGGGAGCCAGCATCTCCAGCATGGTGTGGACGACCGCTCTCGGGTCGTGCTCGTGCTCTAGGACGTGTTTGCCGATGATCACGTTATATGCGTCGCGACTGAAGTAGCCGTCGGGCATCCAGTTTTGTACGAGCGAATCCCTAGCAGACGAGAAACGCGAACTTACCGGGCGCGCCGTCGGAGTAGCCGCAACAACCGGCAGACCGTGCCGGTGCAACACCGATCCCAGCGGCGAGCCGCCGCCCAGATCGAGCACCGCTCCGCCGTGAGCGCGGCCCCGAATCACTGTTGCCATGCGCCTCGCGGCGAGCCGACGGCCCGAATTGATCAAGCGGCGTACTATGCTCGACGGCTCATCGTCCCGAACCCGCTCAAGATTCAGCGTGGCCGGATTTTGTGGCGGCGCCGGCCTGATGCGTACCAACCGGCAAGCGGAACATTCAAGCGCCTCGAAGGTCCCCGGCTGTCGCCGCAACCCGTCGCGGGCCGAGAACAACACCGCGCCGGACGCGCTTGAGCAAGAAGGGCAGCGATCGATATCCGGCAGCGTTCGGTCATCGCTTGGTGCGCCTTCCTGTTGCACAGTCAATGATGAGGAAGTCTGGATAGGCCGGGCGAGCGCTGTAGAACGCAAGTGCTCGGACGGCTTCGGTGCCGATTTCATTGCCAGCTGTCCGACCTGTGAACTGCGCCGGGGCGTCCCTTCTTCAAGGTACCCGAACGCGCCCGGCAGCATGCCAGGCGTCGCCGCGTCTGCCCCGTCTGCTCGTTCCGGCACTGATCGGGACCCATCCAGACAACATCTGGGTGCAATTCAGGTCGGGCAGCAAGACCGACGCGACGAAGTGTTGAAACTTATTGATTCCCGACCATTTGGCCAACCATCGGCCATGGGGCAGGCGGGCCTCACGCCTGACCGGACGCCTTGCGATGCCCAGTCCGGAGGCGAAGGCGGTTTGGGTTTCTCAGGTGTCTTGTAGAATTGGGCTGAGAGTGATGGCCGAGGTCGAATCCATCGGAAACCTGCTCAAGGCCGCCAGGCTCGAGCAAGGATTTTCGATCGATCAAGTCGTCGAGCAGACGATGATCAATCGGCGCTACATCGTAGCGCTCGAGAGTGACGATCATGCAGCGATCCCAGCTGACTTCTATGCCATCAGCTTCTTGCGTCAGTATTCGAGAGCTCTGGGTCTGCCAAGCGACGACTTGGTCGATGCGCTGCGTCGAAAGCTCGCAGAGGTCGACGAGATCCCCGCGGAGCCTTTCTCAATCCAGCTGAGGCCGCCCTCGCGCGCGTTGCGGGCAGCAGCATTCGAGAAGATTCGGCGATGGACCGGTGAGTTCATCGTCAACCGGGCGAACGCAGTCGTTGCAGGCATCCTGATGCTTACCGGAGGCTTGGGATGGTGGTATGTCGGGCACTCAGAGACGGTTGTGACCGCAACTCCGCCGGAGGGGGTCGGAGTGGAGAGTCCAAGGGCCACTGAGGCGGATGCCGAAGTCGCGGCAGCGCCCGGAACGCTGGTTGCCCAGCGTGCAACACCGGGCAGCGCGTCTGTGGCCCGAACTTCCGAGCCTGCGCTGCCCGGCCCCGCTGCGACGCTGGCTATCCAGCTGCGCGCATCTGGCGAGGTCTGGGTGAGAGCGATCGTGGACGGAGGCCGGCCTCAAGAGGCGATCCTGCAAGCCGGCAACCTGCGCACGTTCCGAGCGCAAGAGCGTATGCAGTTCACTGCCGGCAACGCAGGAGCGATCACACTAGTGGTCAACGGACAGGTGCAGGACTCCATCGGCGAGCGGGGGCAGGTCCGGCACATCCAGATCGACCGCGACGGATGGAAGGCCCTCCCGGCGGGTTCGTTCTAGCGGCCGCGACCTCCAGCGGGCTAGCCGGCAGCGGCAGTCTCGACTGCCGCTAGTCCGGCTTGCGCGGCCCGCGCTCCTCTAGCGCGGACCAGGTCGGTGGCCGACCCTCGAATAGGACTCGCGTTAGAACGAGTACTTGAGCGAGAACTGTCCGATGCGCCCGGCACGTGCCCCGGTAATGCGTCCCAAGCGACGGTCCGTAGCGCTGCCTCTGCGGGGAGTGCCGAAGTTCGGATGATTCGGCAGGTTGAAGAAGTCGACTCGGAAGTCGACGGAATGGCCCTCAGTAATCTGGAAGCGCTTGCGGAGCGAGATGTCCAAGTTGATCAGGCCCGGCCCTTGCAGGTTGTTGCGGCCTGAGTTGCCGTAGGAGCCCACAGCAGCCAGCGCGAACGCTTCCGGGTTGAACCATTGGGCGATTTTCTCGCCACGCGACCTGTCCGATGGCAGGTGAGGATTGCCGACGATCTGCGAGCGATCATGGCGGACGTTGGTAAGCGAGCGGTCTCTGCCTGCGTCCACATGGAACGGGCTGCCTTCTTGAAGAGTGAAGATGGAACCCAGCTCCCAGCCGCCGAGCACGTGCCGCAGCGCCGTGGCCTTCGGCCCTGGGATCTCGTACAGGAACGAACTGACCATGCGCTGTTGGATGTCGAAGTCCCCGCGCCCGCGCTCGGCGGAGCGGTTGTTGGGATCCTGCAGGCCGTTTTGCGTCACCGTGGCGAAGGCCGAACTGGTCAGCACTTCGTCAATCGCCCGCCCATAGGTGTAGGCCATTTGGAACGTCAGGCCTCGGCTGAAACGCCGCTGCACTTGGATCTGCAGGCTGTTGTACACCGACGAGGCTCCGCTGTTGAGCTGGCCGATGCTCCCGAACCCTTGGTGGATGCGCCTGGCGTCCGTGTTGCGGGCGGTCGCGCCTTCGCCGAAGACGGCCATGTTCTGCTGGCGGTTGTAGGTCAGGTTGCGCCCCACGTTGCCCACGTAGGCGACCTCCACCATCATGTTGTCCGAGACCTGTTGCTGGATCGTCAGGTTGTAGGTCTGCATGTACGGATTGCGCAGTCCCGGCGCGAATCCCTTGGGGATCGTGACCGGGAAGACGAAGTTGGGATCGTTCGGGTTGAACACGAACGGGAACGGATTGAAGTGCCCGAGGAACGGCGCCGATAGAGCGGCGGGCTGGTTGATGTCGACAGAAGCGCCGAAAGGTTGCAGCGCCTGCACGCCGCCTGCCATCTCCGCCGTCAACGGATCGTACGAGATGCCATAGCTGGTGCGCAGCGACGTCCTGCCATCACCGAACAGGTCCCACGCGACGCCGAAGCGCGGCGCGATATTCATTAGCGCGTCTTGGTATGGGAAGTCTGCGTCCGAGAGCCAGATCAATCCGGACGGTGCATCGCCGATGAACGAGGACTGCGCCCCGGGCACAAGCGCGGTCTGCTGGTTCTGCTGCTCTTCCCAGCGCGGGAAGAATTCGTTCCGGACGCCCAAGGTCATCGTGACATTGCGGTGGACCTTGAAGCTGTCTTGGAAGAAGATCCCCGATTGGATGTAGCGGTGGTCGAACTCGATCGGCGAAGCTTGGCGGATGCGACGGGCCTTGCCGGTGACGAAGTCTGCCATTGGCAGGCCGGTGCGATTGCCAGTGAACTGCCACTCGCTGCCCGTGGCTCGGTTGTCGCGATACAGGAACTGGTTTCGCTGGGTGTCCAGCCCCCACTTCATGTTGTGGTTGCCCTTGAGCAGGCTCATGTTCCAAGACAGGGCGTAGTTCTGGGAGAGACGCTGGCGGTGACGTCCGGGGCCGAGCCGGAAGCGGTTCGTGATCTGCACCAGCGGCCGACTCTTGACTACACCGCCGGCATGGTTGAAATGCGTCGCGCCGAAGTCCGCCAGGTCGTCGTCGAACGGGATGCTCTCTTGGTAATTGAAGCGGGTGTAGGTCAAGCGGATCGTGTTCACCAACGTGGGGGTGATCAGGTGTGTGTCTTCCAGCGTGTAAGTCTGCATGCGGTTGAAACGCGGGTTCGGGCCGTAGTTGATGAAGTCGGCGTTGCGCAGCGGGTCGGCGCCTTGGTTGTGGTCGTAGAACAGCCGGAAGTTGATCTTGTTGCGGTCGGTGATGTTGTGGTCGACGCGCGTCAGGTACTGGTTATCGTCACTGGGTTGGCTGACTTGGGTGACGAAGCTGCCATCGCCGCGGTGTTCCTCTGGAAACGGCACCCATCCGTCCAGCATGAACTGCGCCACCGGGTCTAGAAGGTTTGCGGGGACGATATTGTTCGGGAAGGGGTCGCCCGTGTCGGCGTTCTTGATCGGGCTAGCCCCGGTAAAGATGCCAGCTCGCTCGTCACGCGTGGCCGGGAAGGCCGCACGCAGCCGGTCCTCGCGGATGCGTTGGCCTTGGTAGGTGAATTGGAAGAAGGACTTGTCCTTGATGACCGGGCCGCCGAGCGTGCCGCCGAACTGGTTGAAGCGCAGCTTGGGCACGGTGCGCGAGAAGAAGTTGCGGGCATCGAGCGCGTCGTTGCGGAGGAAGTGCCACACGCTGCCGTGGAACTGATTGGTGCCCGAGCGCGTGACCGCACTGATCACGCTGAAGCCGCGGCCGTGCTCGGCAGTGACGCCTGTGGTGGAGACGCGGAACTCTTGGACCGCGTCGGGCGGGGGCAAGATCAGGCCCTGGCCGCGATGGAAGTAGCTCATCGAACCACCGTCCAGCAGGTAGTTGACCGAGAAGTGGCGTCCGCCATTGATGTTCATGTTTTGCTGGCCGAAGGACGGGCGGATGGTCGTGCTGACCCTCTGCACTCCAGGCACGAGCCGAACTAGGTCGAGCGGGTTGCGACCGTTGAGTGGCAGGTCCTTGATCCGGCGGTCGTCGACTGTCATGCCGATCTGCGTCGAGCGCGTATCGACCTGAGGCGCCTGACTCGTGATCGTCACGGTCTCGGTGACCTGTCCCAGTTCCAACACGAAGTCCACTCGCAAGCTCTGCAGAGCCGACAGGGCTATGCCCGGCCGTTCGACGGTCCGGAAGCCATCAGACTGCACGGACGCCATGTAGCTGCCGACCTGCATCTGTGTTGCGAGGTAGTCTCCGGTCGCGCCAGTCTCGGCGGTCTTCACCTCGCCGGTGTTCTCGTTGAGAAAAGTGATTTGAACGCCCGGGACAGCAGCACCGGTTGGGTCCGTTACAGTGCCCGCGATTTCTCCGGCAGTGGACTGGCCGAAGGCAGTAGCTGCCGTCAGCAAGAGGGCGATGAGTATGTTTCGCATGGATTTGACCTCCCAGTCACGTGAACCTTCGCCCGGCAAGACCCTCCCGGGCACGTTCCGCCGAACATTGTAGGCGCAACCGGCGCGCGGCTCAATCGGTTTGCGTTAACTTCTTCGAGTCACGTCTGGCTGTCAACCCTGGCGGCAGATCGTTTGACACAAAATCTATCAGGCTGATCGAACCGGGGCGGAACAGGTTCCGGCTCGCCGAACTGCGGCCCGGGCCGCAGTACAATCCTCATAGCGCCGGGGCAGCCGATGTTCCTCGGCAAGCTAGTGCCATGTCATCGAATCGCCGCCACTTTACGCAATTGCTGACCGGAGCCGGGCTTGGATCTCTCGCCGCGACCTCCCTGCCCTCGGCCGCCACCGACAAGGGCTCGGTGATCCGCAAGGTTGACGTGTTTCCCGTCGGGATTCCGTTCCGCTCGGTTTTCAAGATCGGAGTCGGCACTGTCGGTGACACCGGCAAGCCCGGACAATACGTCATGGTCCGGGCGGAGACCGAGGACGGGCATGTTGGCTGGGGCATGACCAACACGATCCCGGCCTGGTCCTACGAGACCATCCAAGCGGTTGTGGGGACGCTCCGCCACCACTTGGTGCCGCTGGCGCTCGGACGCAGGCCGTTCGAGTGGAACGCGCTCAAGCAGCGCATGGACGCGACGATTCGGCCTGCCGTCAGCAACGGGGCCCCATTCGCCAAGAGCGCGCTTGAAATCGCGTTTCTGGACTTGGCTGGGCAAGTCGCGGGCGTGCCGCTGCATCGGCTCTTGGGCGGCAAGCTCCGTGACAGTGTCGAACTCTGCTACGCCGTCAGCATCGACTCGCCGAGCGCTATGGCAGACGAGGTTTCCCGCTGGCCGGCCTGCAAGTGCTTCAAGGTCAAGGTCTCCGGCGATGCGGATGGAGACATTGAACGGTTGCGGGCTATCTTGCTGGCACGGCCGGACATCGACGTTTGGCTCGATGCCAATCAATCCTACCAGCCGGTCCATTTGGAGCGGTTCCTCGCCGCGCTCTCGGAATTCGCCCAAGTTCGGTGCTTCGAGCAGCCGGTGCGCAGCGAGGACTGGATGGGCCTGCGTCGGGCGCGGGAGAGGAGCCCGTTCCCGGTAGCGATCGACGAGGGCTGCTTTTCGTCGTTCGACGTTGCGAGGGCCGCCGAGATGCGCGTCGCAGATCTCGTCGTGCTCAAGGTCTCCAAGAGCGGAGGCGTCACCAACTGCGCGAAGAGCGCGGTTGTCTCCGAGGCCCACGGCTTGGGCCTGCTCGGCAGCGGGCTGACCGACGCCGGCGTCAGCCTAATGGCGTCGGTTCACCTGTACTCGACACTGGACCTGCTGCTGCCGCCCGAATTGAACGGCCCGCAGTTCCTGGCGGATCTCTTCGCCGAAGACATCGAGATGGACGGCGTGCATGTCAAGGTGCCGGAAACTCCGGGACTGGGCATCAGAGTGCCCGAGGAGCGCGTCCGCGAGAGTTTGCTCGAGATCGGCTAGCCGACGCTCTAATCGGCCTCTCCGGGGTGGCCCGCCTCTGCGCTCAGAGCTTGCGGATGAGCGTCAGGCCGTCGCCGACGTGCAGCATGACCGTTTCGATCCTTGGATCGCCAAGTATGTGGTCGTTGAACTCGCGGATTCCGATGGTCTCGGCGTCTTGGTTGGCGGCGTCCATCATCCAGTTGTGCCACATCACATTGTCAAAGGCGAGCAGTCCGTTGGTTCTCAGCTTGGGCAGCAGCGCCTCGAAATAGGCGACGTAGTTGTCCTTGTCGGCGTCAACGAACGCAAAGTCGACGGGCGGCTCGCGGGGGATCGCACGCAAGGTGTCCAAGGCAGGAGCGATTCGAAGCTCAATGCGGTCGGCCAGACCGCTTCGCCTCCAATAGCGTCTTCCGATGGACGTCCATTCGTCGCTCACGTCGCAACACAGCAGCTTTCCATCGGTCGGCAATGCGGCTGCCATGCACGCGGCGCTGTAACCCGTGAACGTCCCGACCTCAACGACTTGCTTGGCACCGACGGCCGCCACCAGCATGCGCAGGAACAAGCCTTGTTCTTCCGAGATCATCATTCCGGCGAGTGCGCCAATCTCTTCCTTCGTCTCTCGCCTCAACTCGCCAAGGAGTCGATCTTCCGACGTCCGGTTGCGCAGCATGAACCGACACAGGTCTTGCGTCAATGAGGTGATCTTCGCCATCCTTCGAGCGTAGCGAAGGTGACGAAATAGGGGTCACTGCGGGCTGGCCGACCGGCCAGCCTGAATTGACGTAGGAACCCACACCCTTGTGAACAGCGAGTGTGAATCAACCGCCTTCAAGTTCTGACGACTGACGGTTCGTGCCAAGTGCCTTGAAGGCAGTGCCGCCTTCCCGCGCTTTCCTGCAGCACCTGCCACAGGTACCTCATGGTTCAAACCTGCTGATGTTCGTGTTCAGTCGGTTTTCCTCGGGAGCTCGTGCGTCGGCGTAAACACGAGGCAGGAGCATGACCTCCTTGACTGACCAGCCTCGTGGTCGCTACTTCGTCGGCCGTATCGCCCCGGCCCTCATCGACGCGGATCACAGCACTCGGTCCGAGCCATTCCAAGGGACGGCGTGCTGGCCTCATGCCCTCTCGGCATTGAGCGCCAGCAACTCGCGCAAGGCCTCGTCGTCGGCGATGTCGGCCGGCCAGCCGTACGCGGCAACCACAGCCGCGTCAAGGGCCTGATGCGCATCGACGAGCCACTGCGGCCGGGCGTTGTACAGGTTCGTCAGCGTCCGCTTCTTGAGAGCCTTTGCGGCGTCCTCGTTGCGCGGAACCGGCCGCTTCGGGTAGCCGGGCACCGGCTCGTCCACCCACTCGACCCACTCCGGCGGGTTGAGCCAGCGGTCCCGCATCTCGACCAACCTTCGGGCTTCGTGGGCCACAGGCATGGCCCGCGGATCGTCAGCGCAATTCGCGCTAGGCACGTCCGGCGTCAGGCCGGGCGGGAACGGGAACGTTTCGAATGTCGTGGTCGGCGTGTAGCGCGGATCGTTGCCCTTGCCGAGCCAGGTCCCGAGCCGGAGCGACCAGATCTCGTGGAAGCGGCTGTGCAGGATCCCGAACATCGTGTCGTCGTCGCGAGCGATGGCGATGGTCGCCGAGTCGGGACAGACGCCGGCATCCAGCCAGACGAACAGGCGGTGCTTGGCGACACGAGGCGTCCCGATGTAGCGCGGCAGGCCATCGAGTGCGGCCCACATCCCCTGTCTCGGCTCGACGTGCCGCCACCAGTACGCGCGATACGATTCGCGACGGTTCTGCTCGCGCATCGGGTAGACCCGCTCCTGCACCCACCGGAACGGTTCCTCGTACAGCGCTGCTTCCGCGGCTGACATCGTCCAACCGAAGTCGACGATCCACTTACCCGTCGGCCTCCGGGTGAGGTCCATGCCGTTCACCCACGGCCTCAGC
Organism: Bryobacterales bacterium; assembly: GCA_022824585.1. Taxonomy (GTDB): domain Bacteria; phylum Acidobacteriota; class Terriglobia; order Bryobacterales; family UBA6623; genus VXMF01. Next base: position 55,026 of record JAJDZN010000249.1, read on the forward strand.
ACATCGGCGTTGGTCCGGCCGTTCGGGTTTGCTGGCAGCCCGAGCCACTCGCGCGCTTGATCGCCCGAAACGTCGAACGGACCGCCCTTCGTGTCGCCCATGAACGCCGCCCCGGAGTTCTCCGCCAGACGCCGGACACCGGTTAGATCGACCCCGGCCCCGCCGCGCCTCGCCGTGAGATCGGCGTGGATCTCATCCACCGGCTCGCCGTCGAGCCAAACCCCGGACACAGACTCGTCGTCAGTTCGCGAGAAGCAGACCAACGACACCCGCACAGCCGCCCCGTCGACCACCCAGGGCTCGTCACTCCATGCCTCGAAGATGCGCCGCTCGTGTGTCGCCGCCTGTAGCGCACGGCGGTTTGCTCCACCCCGGATGGAATTGGTCGCGACCAGCCCGGCACGTTCGGCCTTGCCCAATGCGATCTGCCGGCCTGCCTTCTCGAACCAGTAGCAGACGAGATCGGCTTCCGCCGGCACGCGTCCAGCGTAGGTCGCGAACATTCGCGACACGTAGTCCTCGCCCAAGTGCGAGATCAGAAGCTTGCCGCCTAGGAACGGCGGATTGCCGATCACCACGTCCGCCTCGGGCCAGTCTGGTTCGGTGCCGCCCGATGTAAGGATCGCGTCGCTGCACTCGATCGTGTCCAACGGGTCGAGAATCGGCTCGCGCGAGCCTGGAAACCCGTTCCTGCGCATCCACTGGATCTCGCCGATCCACACCGACACCCGCGCCAGTTCGGCCGCGTAGGCGTTCAATTCAATTCCCTTGACGTTGGCGGGGCCGACCGCAGGGAAGCCGCGGTGAAGACCCAGTGCCTCGGCCTCCACCGAGACTTGGTGCTCCAGATCATGTAGGGCGTGCAGCGCGAGATAGAGGAAGTTCCCCGAGCCGCAGGCCGGGTCGAGCACGGTGAAGTTGCGCAGCCGTTCAAGAAACGCGCCGAGCGCTTTCTCAGCCCGCCGCCGTTGCCGCTTCGCGGCAGCCTGCGAATTCCCGGAAGCTCCCAAACTGTCGGCAATCCGCGCTTTCACGGCCGCCCACTCGGCCAGCAGCGGGCGCACGATCAGCGGATCGATGATCCGCATGATCTTGTCCCGGTCCGTGTAGTGCGCCCCCAGTTGCGAGCGCTTGTCCGGGTCGAGGCCACGCTCGAACAGCGTGCCCAGGATCGAGGGATCGATGCTGGACCAATCCAGTGCGGAGCCCCCCAGTGTCGTCTCGATCTGGAACTTGTTCATCGGCAGGGCGGCATCGTCCTTGAACAGCCCGCCGTTGAACCAGTCCACGTCCTCG
>JAJDZN010000317.1 GCA_022824585.1 Bryobacterales bacterium
GCAGTCCATGGAAGCGCTCGGCTACAATCCTCTGGTCGCCATTCAAATCGCGCTCGCCGGCAACGCTGTCGCCATGCTCGAACAACACTATGGCCCGACACCAACTCACGCCTCGACACCAACCGAGGCGTGAGTAGTTACAGGCCCTGTACAGAAGCGAGTTGCTCCTAGTTGAGCTCGCTGCCATTATGAAATTAGTTCATAGATTCGCAGGCATTGGAGACAATCTCCTGTGCTGGCGAGAGCACCAGCGCGGCCGCCTTCTGGTGGATACGGGGGTGATAGCCGTGGTACGGGCGAGCGAGTGCGGACTGAATCGCATGTTCACTTACGATCCCTGGAGCGCCGCCATGTCGAAGTGCTTCCTCATGGCCGCGAATCGCATCGGCCCAGGTGACGCGGTAATGCCGGCTAGCGATTTGCCAGCACCTCCATGGCTTTCCGGCGCTTCACCGAGGTCACCTTGATGATCCGCTCGGAAGTCGGGGTTACAGCGCGCCCCGCACTGGAAGGAGAATCGGCGTCCGCTCGGGAACCGCGGCGACTTGGCGTCACGACTTGGTTGCGATGCGTGCCCGCGGATGGCTGCTGTTTCAGGTTCGTTGGCATCTTGCGACCTATACGGCCCACCCAGTTGGGTTTCGGTCTATATAGTAGGGGATTATAACGCTGAGTAACTCTATGGCCGCCTAGCTGGGCGAGGTGCTCCGATCTCTTTAGACAACTGGTCGGTGAATTTAAGGTGTACTCCCGGGCAAAGCCGGTCAAGGGCCACGCAGCGTTCTCATCCCGAGCACCATCGTCTGCAAACGCACCTCAGCCCTCCAGAGCAACTCGTTGCCTGGATAGGGGCTGCTGGTTGCTGGGCCGCCAGCCCACTATGCGGGCCAGCAGCACCACCCGACGGCGGAGTCTGTTCCGAACGGTTGGCCGCGCTCGGCCGCCGGTCGCAGTTGACGGCGCTCGACAAACGCCCCGATCATCGCCCGCTCGTCCTGCGTTAGCAAGTCCTCCGCCGGCGTCTGCGGGCGTCCCGCGCAAGCCGTGCAAGGCTGAACACCTGCCACGCCGTGATCGCGTCGAACGCCGAGCACTTCACCACCGCGTCCGCCTCCCGTAGCCGCCGGTCCTCGATCCGCGTCCCGGTTTTCAGCAGCCGGAAATACTCCTCGATCGCTTAGCGCTGCTCGTGCCAGCCCACGATCCGCTCGGCCCAATCCGCCGTCGCTGCCCCCTCGCTGGACACCAGCAGCCACTTCAGCGCCGCCTGCCCCGCAGGCGGCTCCAACTCCAGCACCCGTACCAGCCACACCGGCGACGGCCTGCCCTCCTTGTGTTCCTCCGGCGTCAGCAACTCCACCCGTGAGATGTGCACCTCCGTCCGCGCCGTCCCCCCGCTCGCACCCGCTTGGCCCCTGCGAGTCGATCGCCACCAGACGCTCCCGCAGCACCGGCTGGACGAGTCCAGGTGCGCCTCCACCGCCCGCACCCACGTGCCCCCCAGCAACGGACACTCGGCCTGCACCTGACGTTCCCGGCCCGCGTTCGCCCCCACCAACAGCGCCGCCTCCCCCGCGTGCTCGGCCTGCTCCTGAAACAGCGCGTACATGTCACTCTCGCGGTCTCCCACCACCAACAGTGCCTGCGGGCTCGGCCGCCCCAGTTCCCGGCCTCGGGCAAACCCCCGGAACCAGCGTCGGCTTTCCTTTTCTGGCTCCTCCTCCGGCTCGGCCTGCGGCCGCGCCCATGTCTCCGGCCCGCTCACCGCCAGCGGCCGGCGGCCTGCGGTGAAACCCGCCGCCGCGTGCACGAACATCCCCCACCCCCGCGCGCGAGCAGCGTTCCTGCGGCGCCCCCCGCCCAGACGTGCTGGCTCCCAAGGCGGTGTTGTTCAGCGTGGTCGAATCCTGCAACAGCAGCACCGTCCCGTGCAGCCGGCAGCCCTCCAGCAATTCCTCCCGGTGCGGGTGCAGGATGTCCTCCGCGGCCACCTTGCCACTGTGCAGGAAACGGTAGGACTCGCCTGCTGCTGGGCCCGGCTTGGGAAGATTGCCGGGAGTCCGATCACGGTTTGGGGGGTCTAGCCCTACCGTTGGCGTCACGATGGCTTGAGCCGCGGACGGTCAAGGTACGTCCGGGCGAGCACTCCGGCACTCTCACGCGAATGGTCACAGGTCCAGGGACTTAGAGCTCCAGGAAGAGGCCCTCGTTGGCTGCGTCCTCAACGATGCTACCGGTAACGGCGACCTATTGATTTAGGCGAACTTCGGGTGGGCCGCAGCTTGCTAGGCCGTTGTGGCAGCAGTTGTGCCGAGCGGGTTCAGCAAGAATTGACACGGACCATGGCCGACTGCCGAACCGACCGGACCGGCAACTCAGGATTCCCGCCAAGGGGCAGCGACAAGGGGACGAACTGGGAGGTGTCAATGCCGACCAAGATGGACAGTGCGTGAATCGTGCGGTCGTTGCTACGGCTTATCCGGACGTGACGGAGCGACGGCTAAGGCTCGGCCGACGCATGCCAAACTGGAGTCGCTGTGCGTTACTTCAACAAGGAAGGCCCAGTGAATCCGGCGGAGCACTACTGCATTGATCCGCTGAGCCGAGTCAACCTTGCAGAGATCCTCACCCTGATCGCCCGCAAGAAGTACTTTGTGCTGTACGCGCCGCGCCAAACGGGCAAGACTTCAATCTTACTGGCCCTCCAAGACCGGCTCAATGCAGAGGGCGAGTACCGCTGCCTGTACGTGAATGTCGAGGGCGGGCAGGCGGCTGGAGAGGATACTGCCCGAGCGATGCAAGTGTTGCTTGGACAGTTGGCTTCTAGGTCGCGCGATATCCTGCACGACGACTTTGTGGACAGGGTGCGGGCGGCCTACATGCAGAATGAGGGTCCCGAAGGGGTGCTTGGAGAAGTGCTGGTTCGCTGGTCCGCCGCGAGTCCAGAGCCGCTCGTGCTGCTGATCGACGAGATCGACACGCTAATCGGGGACACACTAATATCAGTCCTACGCCAGCTGCGTGCAAATTATGATCGCCGCCCGCACTATTTCCCGCAGAGCGTAATCCTGTGCGGGGTCCGGGACGTGCGCGACTATCAAATCTATTCCAGCCGGGAAGGTACGCACGTCAAGGGCAGCAGCGCCTTCAATATCAAGGCCGAGTCGCTGCGCCTCGGCGATTTCTCGAAGGGCCAGGTGCGGGAGTTGCTGGCCCAGCACACTGGTGAGCGCGGCCAAGCTTTCGAGGACGGTGCCGTCGAACGCATCTGGGCGCTCACTTGCGGCCAGCCGCACTTGCGGCCAGCCGTGGTTGGTCAATGCCCTAGCCTACGAGGCCTGCTTCCGTTCCGAGAACGGTCACGACCGGTCGCGGCCCATCCATGTCGACTCCATCGACGAAGCCAGGGAATCACTCATTCTCAGACGGGTCACACACCTCGACCATCTCGCCCAAACGCTCAGCGAAGAGCGGGTGCGACGGGTGGTGCTGCCAATGCTGGCCGGGTCAAGCAAGGACTCGTGGGCGCTGCGCGACTTGGAATACGTGCGCGACCTTGGGCTGGTAGCGCCCGATTATCCGGTGCGTATGGCGAATCCGATCTACGCTGGAGTCATCCCGCGTGAGCTGACCCTACCCTTGGAGGCGACCATGGCCGGGTCGGTCGATCCAGCTTGGTACGTCAAGGAGGACGGTAGCTTGGACATTTACGGGCTGCTGAGCGCCTTCCAAGGCTACTTCCGTGAGCATGCCGAGTCTTGGGTGGAGCGCTACGGGCACGCCGAGGCGGGGCCACAACTGGTGCTGCATTCCTACCTGCAGCGGGTCGTGAACAGCGGAGGGCGGATCGGGCCCGAGTACGCGGTGGGCCGCGGGCGGACCGACCTGCTGATTGAATGGCGCCAGGTCAAGCCGGACGGCCAAGTGTGCGTCCGCAAATATGTCATCGAGTGCAAAGTGCGGACGGCGAAGACTGGCTTGGATCGCCTGATCCGGGAGGGTCTGGAACAGACGGCCACATACATGGACCGCGTCGGGTCGGAATCCGGGCATTTGGTGATTTTCGACTTGCGCCCGGGCGTGCCATGGGAGCAGCGGTTGTACCGCAAGGATCCGGAGCCGGACGGGAGTCCGATCACAGTTTGGGGAATCTAGTCCTACCGTTGGCGTCGCAGTGGTTCGAACCGCGGACGGTCAAGGTACGTCCGGGCGAGCACTCCGGCGTTCTCACGCGAATGGCCACAAGTCCAGAGGCTTCGAGCTCAAGGGAGAGGCCTTCGCTGGCTGCGTCCTCAACGACGCAACCGGCAATGGCGGCCCATTGATCTAGGCGAACCGCGGGTGAACAGCAGGCTGCTTGGCCGCTGTGGCAGCACTTGTGTCGAGCGGGTTCAGCAGGAATCGACAGGGACCATGGCCGAGTACCGAACGGACCGGACCGGCAACTTAAAATTCTCACGTAGGGCAGCGACGAGAAGATGAGCCGGGAGGTGTCAAGGCGGACCAAGATGGACAGCGCGTGAATGGCCGCAGTCGTTGCTGCGATACATCCGGACGCACTCGCCAAGGGGTAGCCCGATTGCCATCGCCGAAGCTTGGACTGGTCGGCTGGCGGCTGTTGCGGAGATGTTCGCTTGAGGCACGCAAAGGGCGATCTCTGCGGTGCTTGGTACTCCTTCTGGATGCAAGGCGGGGCACTGATGGGTGCCCGCTCCGACGCGGCCATCGACCCCGACACCGACCACTCCGTGACCAATGGCCTGGGCATTCCGAGACTGAGCGCTAACGATCCCGACACGCTGGGGAACGAGTTGAGGACGCACCTTGTCGCGACCGGCGATGGCGAGTCGGGCCAGGCATGTTCTCGATGGCAGACCTGCCCGGCAGCGGGATGGCGGGCGACGAGGGCAAGAACTTCGTCGCCGAGGCCGTGAAGAGCATCGAAAATGACCGGGCCGACATGGCCGCCCCGCTCGCCGTAGACAGCAAGCCGGCCGGCTTGGAAACGATTCTCGAAAGCCAGTGGATCAAGCCCGAGATGGCGCTGGACACCGTCTTCGGCACTGACAGCGATGCTCAGACCGATCCCACTTCAGCCGTCAGGACGACCGCCCCCCGGAAGGAGGACATCCTCGACGACATCGACGACATCCTCAACGCGCTGTCGAGCGGGGCCGCCTTCGTGGCGGCGACGGCCGGGGGCGGCGGCGGGGAGTTCGAAAGCCAGGCGCTCGGCTCCGGCGCGGCTTCCGACGCGTTCAACCGCGTGATGTGGAGCGCCGACGCGACAATGGGCATGACCGGCAGCACGCGCCACGGCACGGCACCGCGAAAGAAGTCCGAGAATGCCGAGGGCAGCGCGGACACGGAGGTATACGGGGCGTTCTCGTACTCGACGATGCAGCAGACCGTGCGGACCGCGGACGCGGTCTCGCTGACGGGAATCGCCAGCTACTCGGGCGGGCTTGCTTGGCAGCACAACTTCGCTGATGTGGACCGGATCGTGCTGGACGACGCGACTCTGCTGAGGAACGCCACGTGGAGCAACACCACGGGCGCCAACGCCTCGGTGCTCTACGCCACAAACTCGGGGCTGCTGCCGCCCGTCAACAACATCACAAACACCTTCGCGGGCATCCTGCTGGGCTAGGGCGCTGGCGCGGGGATCGAGGCGAACGGCACGTGGTCTGTCGGAACGGCGGGCGGCTCGGGCTATCTGACGGGCGGCTTCGGCGTGATGCACGTCGCGGACACGGCCCGGCCGGCACGGTCCGGGGACGACGGCTCGGCGGCGACCGCGCAGCTGTTCTCGATGGTGGCTAACGTGGATCCCAACGACAGCAGCGCGTCGATCACGGACGGAATGCTCACGGTCAGAGGGCGGCACTTCGGCTGGGTCGACGCCGATAGCGATCCGGCACCGACATGACCTACGTCGCGCTGCCGGACAACAAGGGCATGACCGCTACCGACGACGACACGAACGTTCAACACACCGCCAAGTTTGACCTAGCAGAGCTGGCGTCGCTGGGTGGCGCGCACAAAGCGATCGACGGCCCGAAGTGGGTCGATGGTGTTGTCGCGACACTTACGAAGGAGCGAGACCTGCTGTCCACCCTGCAGGGCCTCAATTCGGCCGACACGCAAGCGGCCGAGCTGCTCACTTGGCAGAGGGTGTAGGACGCGGTGCAGTGCAACCTCTTCGGCGGACAGACTCCGGTGAAGCTAAACGAAGGCTACGCCGACCTGGATTCCGAAGCGGACGTCATTGACCCGATCAACCGCGCCTTAGACGCGCTGTCCAGCAACGCCAAGCTGGAGGATGCCCTCGATCCGGACGGGACCGGGATCTTCGACCACTACGATACCGGCACGGCCGACGACCCCGCGACGCCCGCACGCGAGCATGAAGGGAACTACCGCGTCTACGACAGCGGGGATAGAAGGTACGAGGTCAGCACCCGGACAGTTTGCAACATAAAAGAGGCGAGCGGGAGTACAAGGTGTTCGCAGCCGTGGGGACCACGGATTACACGCGCTTCGGATTCTGGCGGCAAGAGAGCACGACGAGCGCCCGTAGGAACGCCCCAACCCAGATGCCCGTCCCGCGGCCCCAGCCGCGGCAGGGCCGCCACGAAACTGAGTGCTCCCACAGGCCCCAGACGACTCGCCAGCAGATACTGCACCCGACAGCCCTGGGCCCGCCCCGCGCCCAGCGGATGCCCGGCCCGCAACAGATCCGCGCACAGCCGCCGCTGGGCGGGCGTCTGGGCTTGTTCCAGCCACACCTCTCCCAGTTGCCGCGGGCTGCCGGCAAACTGGACCGGTCTAGGCCCTCGCCCCCGCTGGCGGCAGCTTGGCACCCTCACTTGGATCGGTGGCAAAGCCAGCCCCAACTGCTTCGCCAAGCGCGGCAGGGCCTTGCGCGCCGAGGCCGCGCACAGTTTCCCGCGCGGGTTGCGCCACCCGGCCCTCTCGCACAACTCGCGGCCCGAAACCCGCGCGCGAGAATCCGCCCCGCTGCAACGCCCATTGCAGCCATCGCACCGTCTCCGGCTTGAGCATGCGGCGCCAAATCCGCACTCTCTCGTCCTACACGAACCCGACCCTCTGCGTTAACTGCGTGCGATCGCTAGGTCCTCGTGGCATGATCAGCGGCGGATGTGCTAGTCTAGGCGTGGAGGTTGGATTCGAACGCCACAGCAAGGAGTGGCCTGCGTGCAGGCCCACCGAAAATATTCTGCCGACGCCCTTGACACGTGTTGCGGGCGGGTGGCATGATGTGCTAGAACTTGCTATGTGGGGTTCCTAGCGGGCCTCGGTTGGCAATCCGTCAGAGGAGCGATCCTTCTGGCGGGGTGCAGTGGAGAAGGAAATAAGGGAGAATCATGACGAATCGCAATCGATCGAGTTGGGGCTTCGGCCTCCTGGCTCTGATGCTGCTGGCGCTCGGCCTGGCCGGCTGCGGCGGCTCCGAGCCCACCGCGACGGCGCCTCCGCCGGCACCACCGCCGGC
>JAJDZN010000337.1 GCA_022824585.1 Bryobacterales bacterium
GCAGTCCATGCAAGCGCTCGGCTACAATCCTCTGGTCGCTATTCAAATCGCGCTCGCCGACAACGCTGTCGCCACGCTCGAACAAGACTATGGCCCGACACCAACTCACGTCTCGACACCAACCGAGGCGTGAGTAGTTACCGAAATCCTAGAGAGTCGGACCCGAAGCCTAGGCGGAGGCTGGCTCTAACCCAATGTGAAACAGGTAGTTGCGCCCGGCACAAGGTCCTGTGTCCACCCACCGATGTAACGAACTCTGAGCTTACCGAATTGAGCTCCTCATAGCAACATGCTGTGCCGTGATCGATCTCTCCAAGACCGGTCGTCGCAAAGTGATCGCCGGCTTGGACGGGGACCGCATTTCCGCTGCCGCCGGGGCGCTCCTCCAGCGATCCGCCGACCGCGCCCTCGGCCTGAACCGGGCGCTTCGCCGATTGCCGCACCGACCACCGGAATCCCCCAGCTGCGAGGATGCCCATTCCGGCCTAGGCCCCAGCTTCAGTACGGGCTCGCGCTAGGCCACGAGGATGTCAGCCGTCTTGACACCCTGCGGCACCACAGCCTGCTCGCGCCGACGCTGAGCCGTTACCTTTGCGCAAGGAGAATCACTTGGCCAGAACACCGCTTGTCTCAATGAACTCTCTCAGGAATTCTGCGCACTCTTTGGGGCGTTCAAGCTGAACTAAGTGAGCAGCATCGGGCACGAAATCGTAATCGATTTGGACAATCTCTGCAAGATCCAACGACGGTAGAAAGGCGCTGCGAATGGTCGGATCAGCTCCGATAACTTTGGTAGGACAGTGAATCTCTTCGAAATCTACGGCTGCCGACCATGCGATCACGTAGTCCAAGACTTGGGCTTCGTACTCTGGCGGACAGCGAAGTTCGTATCCCGTGCCGGATGTGGAAGGACGGAGTAAGGCCTTGGATGCTAGCTCCTTCGCTCCGGGAACGAACCCGGAATAGAGGGGCACATAGTCAAGGATTTCTAAAAACTGTTCCCGGCTGTCAAATGTGTACTGACGGATTCTCGTCATAGCGGCCAGACGATCCCCAATCGATTCCAGATCTTGTTCGGATACACCCGGCTTGGCAATCGGTGGGTCGAGCAAGAATAGTGCGGAAAACTCTCCAGAATTTGCTGCCTGAATGAGAGCGATCAAGGCTGACAGGGAATGGAAAACACCAATCGTAGATTTTGGCCCAAACCTCTGAGAAACTGCGTCAAATACTTTCTCACCATCGTCGACAAACACCGCAATATTGTGCATTTCCAGATCCGTAACTGGATTCCATCCGTGGTTGCGTATGTCGTATACGATGAGATCAAACTGATCGCACAGTAGTGACCAGAAGGGATAGTACATATCGACCGCAAGTCCATTGCCATGACTCAAGAAAAGCCGCGGACCATCCGGATTTCCGTGACGTCGAACGATGATAGGCGTCCCTCCGGCCGTTGGAACCTCGAGCATGGCTAAGGGCGCTTGGATGTTCCAAGACTTCTCAGGCCTCTCAACCGTCACGGAAGCTCAATTAGTCCGATTGAGTGACCCGCCACGGCGGGACCATCCTGATTTCGGTGTAGGTACGGAGCGCAAGTACGTCGCTATCCGGGATCCGACGCTTGCAACTGACCCATGGTCGGAACTGCGGTCTGCGATCTGGCCAATGTTAGCTGGCACGGGCTTGGATGTGATCGACGAGGCTCCGAAGGGTCCTGAGTTCCTGTGCCTGTTCAGGCGTGATGTCGATGCCGAACTCGACGTTGATCCTCTTCAGGATCGCTATTGCCGCCATCGAGTTCAGGCCCAAGCTGGTCAAGTCCGCGTCGTGATCGAGATTGTCCGCCGTCACGGACGACTCTGCGAGTGTGTTGATCTGTTGGAGAACTATTGCCAGCAAACGCCTCTCAATCATTGATGCCATGGTGGCCCTCCTTTTCCCGTTCTCGGCGTTCTCGTGCGCCAAGCGAGCCTCAGTCTACCACGAAGCGCGGACACTAAACGGAATCGGCAGCCCGGAATCATCTCCACGTTTTCGACGCGGAGCCCTTCAGCTTGCGAATGTGCGGCCCGAAATGCGGGTGCTCACGCAGCTGCGGGTAGGCCGATCGCCGCGGCCTGCGGCAATCTCTGCGTGAGCAGCACCGGCAATTAACTAATAGGTCCTTGCCGAATTGCTTGGTCTCGAAGATCCGGTAGTCATGCAACGAAGTCGCCCCGCCGCTGGCGAGCCTGTTGCGAACCGGCCTCCAGCCCACGGAGCAGCGCGTCGTTGCCCAAGATCTCGGCCATTTCCTCGTCATCGACGGACTTTTCCTCTCTCATCCGTGCCAGAGCAGCGGCCGCACAATGAAGGTTGCCAGCGGTCTCTGCCGGGCCGCCGCGGCCTCCTGCAACTCGTCGTATGCGTCCTCGTCCAACCGCAGGGTTACCGTCTTGGCCATGTTCCCCCTCCTGCTGGTGAATTCCGTGCCTCGGTACAACGGCGCCAGCATCAAGTCTGCCACTATCACCATAACGCTCTGGGGGTGCCTCTCACACCGAGGACTCGAGGACTTGCGGAGGGGATCGGTGCCCATCGGCCGGCCGACGACCGCAGAGGCTTCTCCGCGATCGCGGTGTCCGCAAACTGGCGCATCGTCTTCAGACTTCGGGGATGGTGATGCGTGTCGTATGGGAGTAGTCGACTATCACCGGCGCTAGATCGGAACATGGGCGACTGGATGCAGGTGCTCTGCGGCCTGACAACTATCGGACCGGGCAGGAGGGGCACAGCCTACACCGCCTCGCCTCGCAGCCCAGGAGCGGGGCAGCACTCGATTTCACAGTTTGTCGGTTTGTCGAGATCGAGTTGCGTCGCTCTGCCAGCTTTGGTATCAGCGCGGGCCTCATTGGCCAGCCGGCTCAGGGTGCCTTGGGAACTCGAGAACGCTTGAGTCCAGCGTTCCTCATCCTGAATCTCGCCGAGAAGCCGCCGCGCAATCCGGTCCTGTTCCTCGGGCGGTAGCGCCGACATCTTCTGTATTGCTGTGTCGAAGGCTCGGATGACGATAGTTCATAGAAATACCACGCTGGATTGACGACCGGTGCCAAGAAACCTGCCAGAATAACTGGAATAACCCGCACGTCAGGAGCGCGAGGCTATGGACTGGCTATTCCGACTCAACGAGTCCCTTAACGCACTTGTTTGGGGACCCTTCATGATGATTCTGCTGATTGGCTCCGGCGTGATCCTGACTGTCGCGACCAAGGGCGTTCAGTTTCACCGGTTCTCCTTTGCCGTCCGTCAGGTCCTCCGAGCCGGTCGGAGCCTTCGCGGCAAAGGCACTATTCGACCGTTCGAGGCTCTCGCTACATCGCTGTCAGCGACTGTTGGCGTAGGCAACATTGCTGGAGTTTCCATTGCCATCGCCACAGGAGGGCCGGGAGCGGTCTTCTGGATGCTCGTCTCCGGCGTCGTCGGCATGGCTACGAAGTTTGCGGAGATCGCGGTCGCGACCGAGTACCGGCAGCAGCAGGGTGGAACTCCGATGCGCGGCGGGGCCAAGTGGGTGCACAACAAGTTCGTGCGCGTCGATCTGAGCGAGGGCGGCGTAATGCGGGGCGGGGCGATGTACGTGCTTGCAGAGCGATTCGGCATGAAGTGGCTGGGCTCTCTTTTCGCAACGTGCTGTGCGTTCGCCGCCTTCGGGATTGGGAACATGACGCAGGCCAATACCGTGGTGGCGGCCCTGTCTGCTTCGTACGGCATTTCCCCTTGGCTCTCCGGAGGTCTGCTCACCACGCTCACGGCGCTCGTCGTAGTGGGTGGCATTCGGCGCATCGCCTCGGTTGCGTCGATATTGGTGCCTATAATGTGCGGGCTCTACGTGGCTTGCGCCCTCACCGTGCTTGTCACAAACTTCGACACAATGGGGAGCGTGATCGCCGAGATGTTGAAGTCGGCCTTTAGCGGTCACGCGGCCATCGGAGGTTTCGCCGGTTCTACGGTTCGTGGCATGATGCAGACTGGTGTGGCGCGGGGCCTGTTCTCCAACGAGGCGGGCATGGGCAGCTCGCCGATAGTGCATGCCGCCGCCATAACAGACCATCCGGTGCGCCAAGCGTCCTATGGCATCATTGGTGTATTCGTCGACACAATTGTCGTCTGCAACCTCACGGCGTTCACCGTTCTCGCTACGGGCGCTTGGACATCCGGGAGCACTGGTGCCGTTCTGACTAGTGAAGCGTTCTCACGAGGGCTTCCGGGAGAGTGGGGCGGCCAGATCGTGACGCTCGCGATCTGCCTGTTCGGCTTCAGTACGATCATCGGCTGGGCATTCTACGGGGAGACCGGCTTCATGTACCTGTTCGGTGCCGGAAGCACGATGCCTTACCGCAGCGCGTGGGTGGCCGCCGTGCTTGTCGGATCATTCGGAAGGCTGGAGGCGCTCTGGGGAATCTCCGACACGATGAACGCCATGATGGCCGTTCCCAACTTGGTAGCGGTCTTAGGCTCGATTGGATTGCTTCAAAGGCAATTGAGGGAGTTCTTCAACGGACGTCGCTGAGCAGTTAGAGCGCACGATGGCAACTTGAGCGCCATCCGCGCCCACGAAACACCGCAATGGCCGCTCGGCGACTTCGCCCGTTCGGGATTGGGTTGCCCAGCTTTGCTGTCTCCGCATAGGGCCCTCGGCCACATGCAATCGTAGTCGCTCGGTCATTGCGAAGATTGCTTCCACGGTCTTCCGCGGCCCCAGTTGATCCTCGGGACGCACAATTCGGAACGACCCGATTCCCGTGGCACCCGCGGCTTGAGTGCGCTGGCCTGCAATCCGGCCAGCGAGACCCAGTTCAGCCCAGCGTCGTCACATGCCGCAAGCCCTTGCCGAATGAGCCCCTTCGCCCGCGTCGCGATGGGGCTTAACCAGCCGGTCCGAGCGCGTGGGTTGCTCGGCCCCAGACCTCGAACTCTCGCTCTCGGAACGCACATTCTGTGCAACGGAGCGTGAAGGGGCAGGCACGTCCGGCGCATCGGCTCGTCTCGCAAAGACGAGCGCTCTCGTTGGAGACGCCGACGCAAGCCCGACATGTCGTTACGCACATCCCTACCGAATGGTCTTGCGATTGACTACGCCGGGGCAATCCACTCGCTAGCTCATCAGCGGGTGACGGCCACAAGGACCGCGCCGCCAACCTGCCCGTGCCGCTGTGGTGTTCGGGGACGTGCGCAGAAAGTTGACGATGGTGAGGCGCTCTCGAGACGAGCCTCGCCGAGATCTGTTGGCAACACTCCACCCTAGTCCTTGTCAGCGTAGACTCTACGCGGGGCTCGGAGGACTCCAAGGCGGTTGTGCGTCTTCTCCCGTCGGCACCTACATCCTGCTACGTCGGGCGCCCCTGGCTGCTCAGGCGCTGTCCTTACTATCGGGGTCTTGGGCCGCCTCATCTCGCACCACCGGACCACCGGAAGTAACTCACCAGAATCCGGTCGTGGTCCGATTTCGAGGCCATCCCCGCAATGTAGAGGCCACAATTGGGGAGGAAACGTCGATGGACGAGAGTTTGGGGACCTGAAGGCCTGTCTCGGCCGAACATTGAAGAGTCCCGGCTCGCAGCCTGAACCGGGCGGCCACCCTCTGTTATTCTGTCAGTCAATTGGCTAGGCAATTGAGGCAGAAGTCGCTTTAGATGAAGATATTGGTGATCGGGGGCGATGGCAGAGCCCATGCGATCGCATGGCGCCTCGCGGCCGATTCCAGCACGAATAGCGTATTCTGCGTTCCGGGGAATGCCGGTGCGGTCGACGACGCCCTCTGCATCCCGGGAAACATATCGAGAGTCAGCGAGATGTCTGCTGTTGCCGACCTTTTCAATGTGGATTGCGCGGTGGTCGGACCTTCAGAGGCAATTCTCGCGGGGGTTGTGGACGAGTTCAGGTCGAAGGGCATTCCGATCGTGGGGCCGGCCAAGGAGTCCGCGCGGCTCGGTTCAAGCCGCGTGTTCGCGAAGGAATTCATGGTCCGCCACGGCATTCCAACCTTGGAATTCGCCGTGCTGGAGCGCATCGAGGATATCCACAACACTCTGGGCAACTTCGGATACCCAGTTGTCCTTAAGGCTGACAGATCGACTGGCCAAGACGATGTCGTCATCGCCCGTGACGCGACCACCGCACAATCGGAAGCGACGCGGATGCTGGGGGGCGATGAGGCAGGCGAGGCCGACAAGAGGATAGTCGTCGAGGAGTACACCGAAGGCGAGAAGCTGCTGTTCACAGTACTCAGCGATGGCGAGAGCTACTGCTTATTCCCGCCAATACGCACTCAAAGGCATGCTCACGACGGTTCCCAAGGGCCTAGGACCGCCGGCATGGGGGCTTACTCTGACGACTCCATACTCGACAGTTCGGACTACGGCACGATTCTTGACCTCATCGTAGAGCCAGCTTTGTCTACGATGATTCGCCAAGGGACGCCATTTACCGGGTTCTTGGTGAGCGAATTGATGATGACCCCTTCCGGGCCCAAGGCGCTCGAGTTCAGAGTTCAGCTCGGCGACCCTGAGGCCCAGGCGCTGCTTTACCGTCTGGCGGGGGGCTTTGCGCAACTGATCGCCGGTACTGCGCAGCGGTCCATGGACCTGTCGCTGGTCAGAACAGTAGCCAAATCAAGCGCTTGTGTCGTCATGGCATCGGACGGATACCCCGGACCGTACTCAACGGGATTCGAGATTGAAGGAATCCGAAGAGCAGAGCAGCGCAACGTTAAGGTCTTCCATGCCGGAACGAAGCTGTCCGGCGGCAAGCCCGTGACGATCGGCGGTCGCGTAATTGGGGTCACGGCACAGGGAAAGAACCTCGCTAGCGCCGTGGACCGCGCATACGCCGCTGTCGAATCAATTCAATTCAGAGGAGCGCACTATCGCCGCGACATAGGCCGCCCGCGGGTGTGACCGACCTTGGGGGCACGACCTTTCAATACTCGGCAGCGACAGCCTTGCGAGCTCCCAACTTCTTTCATCGACGATTCCTCACGAATCGTGGCCTCTACATTTCAGGAATGGCGTTGAAATCGGGCTGGAGACCGCGTACTGGTGAGGGGCTGCCAGTGATGCGGTCGCGCGAGATGAGGCGGCCCATGACTCTTGGACGAGCTTCGAAACTGTCTGTCTTTGAGGGATAGCTCGCTTTGGACGAGTTGGCCGGTGAGGTCATCAAGGACGGGTGCCGGCGGGCTTCGCGGGGACTTCGCTATCGGGTGCTTGGGGCTGTCCCTCGCGATTGAACTCTCTGACGATTCATGAGCGTTCAAAGCACTTATTGGGAACGCGCCTCGGACGCAGTTGGATACTCCACGAAAGGGCCGCGGGATGGAGGCCGGGTGATCGCCTCGTGCATGACGTCCGGGCGTATGGCAGGAATTCGGCGACCTTGATCAAGCGGCGGGACGCGTAAGCCGTAGGCCTGTTCTCCGAGGCAGAGCCATGCTCAACGCAGTCGGCCTATCCGCGGTTACGCGTCTTGCGGAAGGCTCGGTGGCGCAAAGTACGGCCTTGAAGAAGCTAAGAACCAAGGCTCGGATCGAGGTGGCGGCAACATTTGCCGCTACAATTCTGCTCTGGGACCCAAGTCCAGAACCAAACCATGACCATCCTGCGGCGGGGCTTTTTGTGGGTCCGCAAGAGCATTGCGGCGCAATTGTACGCGGGTCTGGCCGGCGCCGTGGCGCTGACAATGGCGGCTAGTGTCGTCGCTTGGATCATAGTCGGTCGTATCGGTGAGGCGCAGGAGCAGTTCAACGAAGGGAGCATGTCGGACATGGTGGCCGCGTTTGGGGTCGCCCAGCGCGTTAGTGCGCTCGCAGACTCTGCCCCGCGTCTGATGCTATCCCAGTCTCCGGCAGAGTTCGAAGCCGTGCAAGCAGACAGCGAAGTGGTCCGCACCAGATTCGAGGCCAGTCTCGCGGCGCTGGCTCGGCGTAGGGGCGAGAGCGAAGGAGTTCGCCGTGTTCGAGTATGGGGGCGCACAATGACCTCCAACATCGAATTGATCGGGGAGCTGGTAGCTCGACGGCTGGAACTTTCCGAAGTCGGTGCCACGCTGCGCGAAGAGTTGAAGGTTGTGGACGATAGGCTGGCGATGGTTCTCGAGGCGGTGATCGACAGCCAGTTTTGCGCAGACGGCGAGGTTGACCGATGCCGCCAACTTAGCGAACTCAGAGAAGGTGTTGCCATCGGAAGTCAGCTGCTAGCAAGCGCATTTTCTATCTCGGATCCAGACTTGCTTGAACAGTTGGCCGAGCGCT
Organism: Bryobacterales bacterium; assembly: GCA_022824585.1. GTDB lineage: Bacteria > Acidobacteriota > Terriglobia > Bryobacterales > UBA6623 > VXMF01. Next base: position 8,294 of record JAJDZN010000337.1, read on the forward strand.
ACGCGGACACTTCCAGACAGCTCGGGCGCAGTCTGGCGGCGCTCGGCATGGAGGGGTTCGACACGGAAGCCGCTCCACTCTTTGAGCGCCTAGCTCGTCTAGGTGCCGGTGAGAACGGCGTTTTCGACTTTCGCGCGCGTGAACTCGCAGTTGCCCAGCGCCAGGGTGAATTGCTCGCGCGGAACCGCGAGATCGCGAACGAACTCGTCTCCGAGGTCGAGATCTTAGTCGAAGGATTCCGCACCAACACGCAGGTCGCCCGCGGCCCGACGACGAACGCGATTCGCACCGGGCGGAACGTGCTGCTCGCTTTGAGCCTCACCAGCGTAGTAGGCGCCTTGTTGATCGCGTGGCTCTTCGTGGGGCGATACCTCATTCGACGCTTGAACGTGCTGTCATCCCGCATGCGGTACATGGCTAGCGGCGACCTGGAAGGCGCGGTTGCGATCACGGGCCACGATGAAGTCGCGGACATGGCTGCTGCTCTTGAGGTGTTCCGGCGGTACGCCCTCGAGGTGCAGCGCTTGAATCTAGTCGAGAAGTTGGCCGCCGACCTGCAGTCCAAGAATGCCGAGCTTGAATCGGTGCTCGCTGACCTGCGTAAAGCCCAAGACCAGATCATAATGCGCGAGAAGCTGGCCGCGCTCGGGGAGCTTATCGCGGGGGTAGCCCATGAGATCAAGAATCCGCTGAACTTTGTCAAGAACTTCGCAGAAGTGTCGGAAGAGCTCCTCCAGGAGCTGCAGGAGCTGTTGACCATGGCGAGCAAGCCGATGAATGCTGAACAGCTTGACCAGGTTCGGATTGTCTGTCAGGACCTTACCGCGAGTCTCGAGTCCATCCTCGAGCACGGTAACCGCGCAAATCGAATCGTTCATGACATGCTGCGGATGGGTCGCGAATCCAGCGACCGGCTCTTCGCGGATATCAACAGTCTTGTCAAGCAGAATGCGGCACTGGCCTACAAGAATGCGCGTGCAAACGACCCGAACTTTCAAGTCCAGTTCGAGCAGACCTTCGATGAGAATGTGGGAGAGATCGAATGCGTTCCGCAAGCTCTCGGGCGAGTTGTCTTGAACATGGTGACAAACGCCTGTCACGCGACCGACGAGAAGCGGCGGGCAACCGACGCATCGTACACCCCAACTCTATGGGTTCGAACGGAGGACATGCGGGATTGCGTCAGAATCTCCATTCGCGACAATGGTAGCGGGATCCCAGATGAAATCCGGGACAAGATCTTCAATCCGTTCTTTACAACCAAGGACGCGGACAAAGGCACGGGCCTTGGCTTGGCGTTGTCGAACGACATCGTCCGGGAGCATGGGGGGGAAATCAGGGTCGATAGCGTGACGGGTGAATTCACGGAGATGATTGTCGATCTGCCCCGATGAGAGGCGCGGGAGAAGGTTGTCAGTCAAGGGAGGGTGCGACGGCGCAGGTCCACATTGAGATCTGCGTGGTGGTGGCGGATTGGATGGCGGGCATCTGCTGGTCGGCGCTCTGCTTCCGAGAGTCTTGTGCCTGGGGGGTGAACCTCCGGGATCCTGCAACTGTCGGTCATTACCGAGCCGCTCGCAGCGCCGGTGGTCGAACCTCAGCTGCTGCCGGGATGCTGCGGGCAACGACTCGGGCGCGCGGTTCTGCAGCAGACTGCCCTCCATCCGGCTAGCGACGAGTTCTTGCGGGCACCTTCAATGGGCGTGAGGCGGGCGAGTCCTGCCGACACTGCTTCGGGACGTGCAAGGCGGGCTCGAGACCCGTTCTGAGAACTAATCGGAACTTCACTGCGGGTTCAAGCCGCATTTTCCCCATAACCCCTTGAGTGCATGGGGTTTCTCCGGCCCTAGGGCGGCTCTCAGCCTGTCACGGTTATGGAAACATCTTGTTTCGGATCGATGCCGAGCAGATCGAATGC
>JAJDZN010000005.1 GCA_022824585.1 Bryobacterales bacterium
TGGTGGACCGGCCGATCGTCGAGTGGGTCTCGCGCAGACCCTTCCGCGACCGCGTGTTCGCCACGGGGATCAAGAGGGCCTACGACAACACCTGCGCGATGAGCGGCCTCAGGATCATCAACGGCGGCGGGAGGGCCGAGGCCCAGGCCGCGCACATCCAGCCCGTGAAGGCCAACGGGCCGGACAGCCTTCGGAACGGCGTGGCCCTGAGCTCCACCTTCCACTGGATGTTCGACCGCGGGCTCATCTCGATCGACGACGACTACGGGTTGCTGCTGAAGAGGGACGCGATTCCGAGCAGCGTGCTTGGGCTGGTTCAGCCCCCTGTCATCTACTCGCGCGACACCTCGGTCATCGTGCTCCTGTACAGCTCTTGCACGTCTCCACCAGTCGCCGCTGCGGGAGCTAGGACCTGTCGGTTCATCTCGCGCTTGCGGTCCATGAGGCTGTCCAGCTTCAGGTCGAAACTGTACTCGCCGAAGCGGGGGTGCCTCGCAAGAGGAAGGTACACGTGTACTGTTTGCCGTTGTCCAATACGGAAAACCCGATCGGTGCACTGATCCTCTACGGCCGGATTCCACCAGCGCGATAAATGAATCACGTGGTTGGCGGCAGTCAGGGTCAGGCCGACACCACCCGCACGCGGTGACAGAATCATGACGTCGAAGCCCCGTCGGCTCTGGAAGACGTCCACACGGGCCTTGCGCGTGCCACCCGACACTGCGCCGTTGATCACGAGTACATCATCCGAAAGTGGAAACCGACGCCGAAGCGCGACGATCAGGAAGTTCTGCATCTCGCGGGATTCGACGAAGAGAAGGGCTTTTTCGCCCTGCTCCGCAATCTCCTCCAGAATCGTGAACGTCTCGGACAGCCGTGCCGATTCCCGGATGTACTGATCGAGGCCTACCTCTCCCGGTGCCAACGGATGCAGCGAGATACTGCGCAGACGGTGAAGGGCCTGAAGCACACTCTGTTTCGTTCTGCTCCCGAGCACCACCTTGGCGTACTCGTTTGCCTGACGTCGTGGCATATCGATGACCCGTCGATGTAGATGCTTCCCAGGCAGATGCGGAATGTGGTCTTCCTTGAGGCGTCGCAACATCAGCGCTGGAGCCGTCGGCGCTGTTGGCTCAGTCAGAGCCCGATGCAGTTCCACCAAAGTCGAGGCTTCACCTGTGTCCTGCTCGTAGCGGGAGCTGAAATCCTTCAGAGTGCCGAAGCTCCCCGGCTCCGCGCGGTCAAGAATCGACCAGATATCTGCCGGACGATTCTCCACGGGAGTGCCAGTCATGAGCAGGGCGAAGTCGATGTCCATTGCCAGCGCCGCCTCGGTGACGCGAATGCCCGGATTCTTGATCTTCTGGGCTTCATCAAACACTCCCGCTCGCCAGCGAACGCGCCCAAAACTGTGTTGATAGTCGCGGAGCGTCTCATAGGTCGTCAGCACCCAGCCGGCGCTATTGAGGGCGGTGATGTCTAACAGAGGCTGGCCGAGCGTCAACTCGCCTCCGCGCCTGAACGGCGTGGGCCTCTTCAGCGATCGGAGGGTATTGCCGTGGGCCTCCAGGGCGATCCCAAGACCCACACCCGACATATGCTTGGAATGTTCGTCCTGCCAATTGCGCAGCAGTCCGGTTGGAGCCACAACCAGCATCGGCCTGGGCGTCAACCCTTGCTCCCGGGCATAGGTCTGTAGGCTGGAAAGGAACGCCAGTGCCGCAAGCGTCTTGCCGAGCCCCATGTCGTCTGCGAGAAGGGCGCCCCAACTTCCGGCATCCCAATGGTGGCGAAGCCACGTCAGCGCCTTCTCCTGGTGCGGTAGAAGACGCGTGCGCAAGGCCGGAGTGGCATCATCGATCCCTGACGCGCGCTGTCTGCGCTCCCGTCGGAACTCGATGGTCTCAAGGTTGTCGATGACGAGGAGCACCTGGTCGTCGCCTTCCCTACCGTCCCTGTCCTCGTCGGCGGCCTTGCCGGATTCCGGTTCGACGCCCTTGCCGGGCTCTTCCGTGTTCAATCCTCGTTGGAGTTTTTCGACAGCCTTGAGGGCATCTGCATTCGCCGGAATCTTGACGCCATCTCGCACTTGGACTGTGGCGGTGCCCCGTTCAATCGCGGTCTTGATCCGCTCGTGCAGGGCGGCCAGTTCCTTCTCAGAGAGCTGCACGACCTGGTCACCGATGCGAAGCCCGACAGCCTCCGGAGGTAGCCAAGGCTCGGCGGCACGCTGAATCCAGGGAAGCGGCTTTTCCTCCCATAGCCCGATACCCTTGACCCGCTCGCTCAACCCTTCGTCGCTGAATACTCGGTCAAGGTCGATCTCCACGCTGTCGTCGGTCGACCCGTCATCGCCTGATTGCCGGCGAGCAGTTTCCAGGGCGCTGCGGAGGTATCCAGAGACGTTCTGCACGAAGTCGCGACGCTCGGCGGCGGTTCCAGCCTGTGCGTGTCGGACGGCCACCTGGACCTGCCCCGCTTTCACGGACGATTAGTTGTTGGGGTTGATGGTGTGTGATTTGGTTAGTGCTTACGCCCTTCCAACGGTGGAGAGGGGCAACGAGCGACTCTGGAGAAGCGA
>JAJDZN010000058.1 GCA_022824585.1 Bryobacterales bacterium
GAGGAGCGCTATCGCCAGCGCACCTTGGCCCACCTGCAAACAACCGCTAAGGAGCTCGGTTACCAGCTGATTGCCGCTCCCACTTCAGCGCCCACGCCGGAGCCCGTTTCGGTGCTGGCGACCTGAGGTGTTTCACATCAGCGGGTGGTCATTCCGGGAGTTGGCGGCGGCGCCGGAGCAGCGGGCGGCGGTGGTGAGGGCGCTGACGCCGTTGCAGCAGCGGGCGTTCAAACTGCTGGGGGTGAAGCCGCACCCGGCCCCGCCGGCGGAGCTGCTGACCGCTGGAGCGGCACAGGCCTAGTCACCAGAACATGTTTTTCGTGGGCAAATTCGTCGCCGGAGCGCCCGTTGGAAGCCGCCGCGTTCTGGTGCCAAGTGACTTGGCACAAAGGACTTACCGATTCGACATGGCCTTGGCAACCGCTTGGGAACCCATAATCCGTGTTGTGGGAGTTGGGTCTAGCCATCCGTCACGTCGTCCTGTGGCGACCAGCGAGAGAGGCTGCTTCATGCTGCTCTGCGAACCCGGAAATACCCCGCTAGCCTGTACTGACGGCTAGGTCACTCCCGTCCATGTGCGCCGGCGGCTCGAAGCCGAACAGCCTCAGCGCGGTCGGTGCCATGTCTTCGATGCCGGGGTCGGCGGCCTCGAAGTCCCGGTTGCAGAACACCACCCCGGGGATCAGGGGCGGGTCCACGCAGTGGTCGCCGCTCCAAGCCTTGAGGTTGTCCTCGAAGACCGGCCCGGCAACCTTGCCCAGCGCGACTCCCCACGAGCTGCGGTAGCCCGGGCTGTAGCCCACGACTACGTCCGGCGCCGCTTCCACGTACGGGCCGCTGTAGATGGAGTTCTTGGGATAGGCGCGATGCACGGCGACGGCATCGCGGTCCTCGTCGCGCAGGCCCGTGAGCTTGCCGGCGATCTCCCGGCACAGCGCCGTTGCCTCGGACCGCGGCACGATGCCGCTGCTCTCGCGGCCCTCGATGTTTAGATAGATCCCGGCCAGGCCGAAGCTGTACGCCTTGGTCCGGCCCCAGTCTATCCCGCGCAGGTAGCCGTCGTCGCGGGAGCCTTCCCGCTCGGTCAGATAGCCCTCTTGCTCGAGCCACGCATTGAGGTTGACGCCCCGCTGGAATGACTTGAAGCCGTGGTCGGAAAGCACGAAGATGACCGTGTTGTCGTCGACGTGCCGCATGGTCTTGCCCACGATTCCGTCCATGCGCGCGTACAGGTCTTCGATGGTGCCCTTGTAGCGCTCGAACGAGTTGCCGTTGGCGGCGTGGGCTGGATGGTCCGGCTCAAGGTAGCGGTAGAACATGTGCTGGACGCGGTCGGGGGTGTCGAACACGCAGGCCACCACACCCTTGTTGGTGCGTTCGAGGGCGGATTCGAACATCGCCTCGCGCTCGCCGCAAATCTGTTCGGCCTGCTCGAGGAATGCATCCTCGTCCACCACGCGCTCGTTGAGCGCCCAGGTGTCCTCGGCAAGACCGAGCGTTGAATAGTCGCCGAGCAGCTTGGCCAGGTAGGGCGCGTAGAACGACGGGTGGGAGATCGGCAGGGCCGGCTTCTCTGGATCGATCGCGATCGGCGAAAGGTACAGGCGCACGTTGGGTTCGACTTGCGCCAGGCGGAACTGGGCGATGCCGCTAACCTTGATGCCCAGGCCCGCTCGAAAGGTCAGGCGCACCCACGGCGTGAAGCGTCCGAGGGCCAGTTCGTGGCGCTTGTCGCCGATCTCCAGGTGGCCGCCGGCCTGTTTATCCCCGAGGAGCAAGCGGAAGGGAATGCGCAGGTCCCCGGCACCCTCGCGCACGCTGTTCTCCGGCCCGCGCACTTCGCCCGTGTAGGCACCGCCCTCCCTTCGCAGCGGATAGCACGCTCCGCCCTCTTCGAACTCGGCGCCGGCCGGCCCGGTGGTGAAAACTTGGAAGCTTCCCTGTGTGCCGAGCAGATCGGGCGCGCACATGGCCGAGAGCAGGCGGCCTTGGAACGGCTCCGGCGGGAAGGTGATCGGCACCCGCAGTACCGTAGAGCCCACGAGGTGGTCACCCAGCAGGGCCCAGAACGGCCTGCTCTTGCGGCGCATGTCCACCGCAGGCTTGCTCAGCGGAATTCGCCAGCGGCCAATCTTCCAGACGCGCGACGGTTGGCGGACCCGGGAAGAGGACAGCTCCGGCAGGTACGTGCGGAGGTTGCGGTTGAGGAAGTCGAACAGGTTGTGCTTGCCGGGATTCGCTCCGGTGGCGAACGTGGACCACGCCACTGGTGAGAGGGCGGGGTAGGTCGTGCGGAGCCGGCTGTAGCGGCCCTGCTCGCGCAGCTTGGCCAGATTGGGCAGCTTGCCCTCGCCCAGCAGGCGCTCGACCAGGTCGGGCTCGAGCCCGTCGAGGCCCAGGAAGATGAGCTTGCGGATCTTGGCCTTGCGATAGCCCTGGCCGCCGCGCAGTGCCCGCCATGCCATGCGGAAAGGCAGGATCAGGAAGGCCAGCGCCCCGGACACGAAGGCAACGATCAGGCTGAACAGCGAGCCGACGAACGCAAAGCCGGCGCCCGGGCCTACGTATGCCTCGAGCGGGGATGCGAGCAAGAGGCCCGCGGCCAGCAGCGCGGGCGAGAATACGCGCATAGGATCATGGTAGCCCGCTTGCGCGCTCAGGCAGCGGCGTCGTCCGACTCATCGCCGCGCGTGGATCGCATGAGCTTGGCAAGATGCACCTTGGCCGCGAATGCGAGCAGTATGCACAGCCCGATCGGCAGGAACGCCACGTTCGCGACCGCTCGCAGGAACTCGGGATTGCGCACGCCGCTGCGCGACACGGCCAGGCGCGCAGCTTGGCGCCAGTGGGCGATGTCCAGCCAGAACCGGCCCTGCTCCTTGTCCACGATCAGGATCTTGGCGGGCAGCAACAGTATCAGGGCAACCTTCCACAGCGCGAGCAGGGGGCTGTTGCTGCACAGCACCGTCGCCGCGGCGTGTCGCTGCCGCCGCATCTCCAGCAGCATTCGCCAGCGTTCGGCGTGGGTGGCGGCGTTGAACGAGCGCCAGCGCCGGGCGGACGCTCCTAGCCCGTCGGGGTCGTCGGGCAGGCAGGTGAACAAGTCCAGCGGGGCCGCTCCGCACACCGATGCGCGCAGCTGGGGGATCAGGTCGAGCGCGTCGGAGCGCGGGCCGCTCTCGATCAGCAGCATCCGCTCGATCGGCGGCACTTTCTTGCGCAGGAACCAGCGCACGTTAGGTTAGGTTAGCGCGATACAATTGCCCGTATGGCCCGCGTGCTCTTCTATCACAAGCCAAGTTGAACCAGCTGTCGCAAGGCTAGGAGTTTCCTGGTCGAGCGTGGCGCCGAGCTGGACTTGGTCAATCTTGGCAAGGGTCTCAGCGTCGCCGATCTAGATGCCCTGATCGGGGATCGCGATCACCTTGGCTTCCTCAACACGCGCAACGTGCTGTACCGGGAGCTGGGCATGAAGGCCAATCCGCCCGGACGCGAGCAGGCGCTGGAGCTGATGTCGAAGAACCCGAACCTGATCAAGCGGCCGCTAAGCGTGCAGGGCGGGACCGTGGTGGCCGGATTCGCGCGGGACGAACTCGCCGCGCTGTGTGAAGGCTAGTCAGAGACTGGAGCCGACGACGGGACTTGAACCCGTGACCTCGTCCTTACCAAGGACGCGCTCTACCGGCTGAGCTACGTCGGCTTATCGGCACTATCCGGCTTCACGAGCGCTGGAGCGGGAGACGGGAATCGAACCCGCAACCAACAGCTTGGAAGGCTGTGACTCTACCATTGAGTTACTCCCGCCACGCCCGCGACCGCACGATTGGAGCCGGCGAGAGGATTCGAACCCCCGACCGTCTGATTACAAATCAGATGCTCTACCAACTGAGCTACGCCGGCCTAGCGGACTGTTAACTCATGATATCACCGGCGGGAATCCTGCCGGTGGCCAGTGACCGCACACAGCTGACATGGGTGCCTTGGCTGCATGGTTGGCGCAGCGTGGCGCTAGCGCTGCTATGACTCTTTATCGCCGTACGGTTTGACCCACACGACCTTGCCGTCCTGAAATATGGCGATATCGTTGCCGCATGCTGCGGCCCGGCGGCGGGCGCGTTCGGCGGCTCTGCGTAGCGCCGCCTCGGCACCGACAAAGTCCGGGTCGCGGGTGTGCTCAGGTAGTTTCTCGTTTGCTGGCTTCCGCGGTTTCATAGGTTCCTTCCCTCCTTGAGCAGGACCGGGGAGCTCCCGGAATTATCGTAGATGATCCATTCGTCAACCAGATCTCGATAGATAAGTTCAAAATTGCTCCATCCTGAATGGAATCGTTGCCGGACGACCGCCTCGGGCA
>JAJDZN010000046.1 GCA_022824585.1 Bryobacterales bacterium
CCGATTGAGGATGGTGAACCCGCGGTACCGATCTTGGTCAAAGAGATGAGTGAAACCGTGTTCTAGGGGAATTTCGCTTACGTGTCTCTCGAGGACAGATACGCCAAGGCCAACACTGCTAGTCCGCAAATAAACGTGAGCAACTACTGGCACTCTGCTGCCAGTTGCCCCCATGTACTTGAATGAGAATTGATTCTTGCGAACGTCCAGCCAAACGTTCCCGAAGGACTTCACCTGTGCCTCCAGCTCATGGAACAGAGTCCGGGTCTCGTCGCTAGCCTTGTCCCAGTACTCGCAAAAAGAATAGCCTGTGCCTTCCGTCGCCACCGTAGACCCACTCCTGCATCATATGGGAATCACCGTGACGTCGTCTGTAGTGCAACGGTTCAATGGGTCGGCGGCTACTGGCCACAGCAACCTCATCCTGATCTAGGACCTCACCGGCGATGCATATCAGGCGCAGTCTCGCAAAGTCGATTTCCGTCACGCGAGCACCACCAAGTTTCTCCCGCACGAACTCGCGTGAGTCTACCGGATGATTATCCAGCCAAGCGAGGCAGTCCAGATCTTGGTTGATGATGTTCTCATCATGGCGTCGCTTGTACTCAAACTCAACTAGTGCGGGCCGGCCCGCACTGTCGATTCCCAACTAATCGGAACTTCACGTGGGCGGATTGACGATAACCGCTTGAAATTGAAAGGCTTGGCCCCGTTCTGAGGCCCCATTAGCTGGATTTCTGTTCCCATAATATTTTCCGCTGCAACATTTTCTCTCTTTCCTGTTGCAATGTGCTTGTCGGCCTGTTACACTCCCTCTAGTGTTCCCATAACTCTGCCGTGTCCTTCCACATCGAATCCGTCCCCAACCAAGCCGGCAAACCCGCCATCCTGCTCCGCCGCGCCTGGCGCGATGGCAAGCGCATCCGCAAGCAAACCCTCGCCAACCTCTCCAAGCTCCCACCCGACGTCGTCGCCGTCTTCCGCACCGTCCTCAAAGGCGGCCTCGCTGTCCAAGACCCCACCGAACTTTTCCACGTCGAACGCTCCTGGGCCCACGGCCATGTCGCCGCCGTGCTCGGCACCTGCCGCTCGCTCGGCCTCGAGCGCATCCTGCACCGCAGCCCCAGCCGCTCGCGCGACCTCGCCCTGGCCGCCGTCGTGGCGCGCCTGCTCGCCCCCGACTCCAAGCTCGCCACCGCCCGCCGACTCTCGCCCGCCACCGCCGACTCCAGCCTCGGCACCCTGCTCGGCCTCGGGCCCGTCTCCGGCAACGAACTGCTCGCCATGCTCGACTGGCTGCTGGCGCGCCAGCGCTGGATCGAGACCAGCCTCGCCAACCGCCACCTGCAGGACGCCACGCTGATCCTGTACGACGTGAGCTCTTCCTATCTGGAGGGACGGCTCTGCCCGCTGGCCGCCTTCGGCTACAACCGCGACGGCAAGCGCGGCAAGCAGCAGATCGTGTTCGGGCTGCTGTGCGCCGCCGACGGCTGCCCGCTGGCGGTGGAGGTGTTCGCCGGCAACACCGCCGATCCGACCACGGTGGGATCCCAAGTGCGGCGCATCCGCCAGCGCTTCGGCATCGACCGCATCGCGCTGGTGGGCGACCGCGGCATGCTCACCACGGCGCGCCTGCGCGAGGATCTCGAGCCGGCTGGGCTGGACTGGATCTCGGCCCTGAAGAACGACTCCGTGCGCACGCTGCTCAAGCGCCCCAAGCCCTCCGCCGGGCAAGACCCCGACGCGGTCCAAGCCCCGTTGCGGCCCGGCGAGCTGGTGCCGGACCAGGTGGCCGAGATCCGCAGCCCGGACTTCCCCGGCGAGCGCCTGCTGGTGTGCCTGAACCCGCGCCTGCGGGCCGAGCGGGCGCGCAAGCGCGAGCAACTGCTGCAGGCCACCGAGCAGATCCTGGAGGGGATCGCGGCCTTGGTGCGCAGCAAGCGCAAGCCGTTACGCGGGCGGGATGCGATCAACCGCCGCCTGGGCCGCGAGCTGAACCGCAAGAAGGTGGGCAAGCATTTCGAGATCACCGTGAAAGCCAAGGCCCTGCGCTGGTCGCGCAAGCAGGAGCAGATCGCGGCCGAGGCGCAGCTGGACGGGATCTACATCGTGCGCACGAGCTTGGAGCAGGAGGCCCTGGGGGCGGAGGCCGCGGTGGAGGCCTACAAGAGCCTGCAGGGCGTGGAACGGGCCTTCCGCACGAGCAAGGATCATCTGCGGGTCCGGCCGCTGTACGTCTACAGCGCGGACCACGTGCGCGGCCACGTCTTCTTGTGCATGCTGGCCTACTACGTGGAATGGCACATGCGCCAGCGGCTGGCGCCGCTGCTGTTCCAGGACGACGACCCGGCGGCGGCACGGGCCCAGCGCGACACGCCGGTCGCAGCAGCCGAGGTTTCCGAGCGCGCCCGGCAGAAAGCCCGTACCAAGCTGACCGCGGAGGGCTTTCCGGCGCACAGCTTCGCGACGCTGCTGGGGGATTTGGCCAATCTGGTGCTGAACCGGGTGCGCCTGCCGAGCCCGGAGCAGGCCGCCATCACGATCGCCACCAAGCCCACTCCGCTGCAGCGCCGGGCCTTCGATCTGCTCGGCATCGATCCGCACAAAATGTTTCCATAACGGTGACAGGCTAAGGGCCGACCCTGAGCCGGCGAAACCCCCTGTACTCAAGAAGTTATAGGGAAAATACGCCTTGATCCCGAGGTGAAGTTCCGACTAATCGGTGCGTCGGCTGTGGCGTTGTCGTCTGGAATACCCCAAGTCGAGGAATTCGACGCCAATTAGTGTGCACAAGTACTCCTCGAAGAATTCTGCAGACCGCGCCTGCAGCGAGAGTGCCCGTGGTCCGGAAGTTCGTGGACAGTTGCGTCGATCTCGCGAAAGAAACCGCAAAATCGCTAGGTCGTCTCGATGCTCTGGCCAACGCCATATCATGCACGCCTTGTTCGGAAGCGCACACGCCAGTGTGGGTTCGGCACCGTGTCGGCGGCGCGATGGCAGTGCTGGGAGGAGGATCGAGGGAGAGTGGCTCTACGATAGTTCCGCCTGCCCGAATGGAGGCTGGTCCGGCAGGGGCGTCGCGGGACGAGCATCGCCTGTGTAGGATTGCCTCTCGACCTATGTGACGGTGAGATGGGACTCACATTCTGTTAAGGATTGAGCACCGGTCCAATGGTGACTGGCCGAATAGAGAGAGGGGCCTGACGCACCCCGTACATGCTAGAGTGGGGCTGCTTGCCGAGGCTCGAATTCAAGGGGAAAGTCTTTGTCGAGAACCATCACCTAGCGGTGCCCTTCCACGAGCTCCTGCCGGTCCGCGAGAAGGGTTTGAGCCCGAAGGCAAGCGTTCGCGACAACCTCATAGTCCACGGCGACAACCTGGCCGCTTTGAAGTCTCTGCTGCCGACATATCACGGCAAGGTGAAGTGCATTTACATCGATCCGCCCTACAACACCGGCAACGAGGGCTGGGCCTACAACGACAATGTGAATTCACCCCTTATGCGTGACTGGCTGGGCCGCGTCGTGGATCGCGACGATCTGACCAGGCACGACAAGTGGTGCTGCATGATGATGCCGCGCCTGAAGCTACTGCGGGAACTACTAAGACAGGATGGGTTGATCGTCGTGTCCATCGACGACAACGAGGTGCATCATCTGCGGTGTCTGATGGACGAAGTGTTCGGGGAAGAGAACTTTGTGGCAACCGCAGTCTGGCAGAAGGTCTTTGCTCCCAAGAATACTGCGAAGTACTTCTCGGAAGATCACGATTTCGTCCTTGTCTATGCGCGACGCATTGACCAGTGGGCACCAAATCTGCTCGAGCGCGGAGAGCGAGCAATCGACCGGTATAGGAACCCCGACGATGACCCGCGTGGGCCATGGTCGTCAAGTGACATGACGGCGCGGAACTTCTACAGTCGAGGGACCTATGAGGTCACTAGCCCTTCTGGAAAGAAGTTCAAGCCTTCGGTTGGCAACTATTTTCGGGTATCTCCTGAGAAGTTCGCCAAGTTGGATGCAGATGGTCGCATTTGGTGGGGCGGAAACGGAGACAGCATGCCCCGCCTCAAGCGGTTTCTCGCGGAGGTGAAGGAAGGGGTGGTCCCGCAAACTCTCTGGTTTCACAAAGATGTCGGCAACACCCAGGAGGCAAAGAAGGAACTGGTGTCCACGCTCGACTTCGAGCGATCCGAAGACGTATTCAATACCGTAAAGCCAACTAGGCTCGTTCGCCGAATACTTCAAATCGCCACCGACCCCGACTCGATCATCCTTGATTCCTTCGCCGGGTCCGGCACCACCGCCCACGCCGTTCTTGCGCAGAATCACGAAGATGGCGGCAACCGCCGGTTCATCCTTGTCGAGTGCGAAGACTATGCAGATACCATCACCGCAGAGCGGGTGCGGCGCGTCATCAAGGGTGTACCGAACGCCAAGGACGATGCGCTCAAAGCCGGCCTAGGAGGCACTTTCAGCTATTTCGAACTTGGACGCCCAATGCGCCAAGAGTCCCTTCTCGACGGCTCTAGCCTGCCGCCGTGGGAGAAGCTCGCCGCCTATATATTCTTCACCGCGACCGGGCAGGAATTCGACCCCGTCGAGACGAACCGGGAAAGCGGACTCATCGGGCGTACCGCGTCCCATGATGTATTCCTCCTCTATGAACCGGATGTCGACAAGCTCAAGAACCTCGCGCTTACGCTCCCAGTGGCCCGCGCACTGCCCACCGGAAGTCGCAGAAAGCTCGTCTTCTCCCCCACGAAGTACCTTGATCGCGAGTTCCTTCACAAGTACCGGATCGACTTCCAGCAGCTGCCGTTCCAGATCTACGAAGCGATCGAGAGGCTGGAATTGTGATCCTGAAGGAGTACCAAAAGCGGACGCTGGAGACTGTCCGCCGCTTCCTTGCAGAGTTGGCGAGATGGCAGGCTGAGGACGAGGAGGCGCGACAGCACAATCCGAACTGGGGATCGGATTGGGTCGAAAAGGCGTGGCGCAAGACCATCGCTGGCCAATCGTACGTCCCTCGCTCCAATGGGCTCGGCGAGCACCTACCGGCCTTTTGCCTGAAGGTCCCGACCGGCGGCGGCAAGACGCTGATCGCTACCCGAGTGATCGATCTTGTTGGCGCGCACTTCCGGAAGAGTCAGCGTGGCTTGGTCCTCTGGATCGTGCCCACAACACAGATCTACAACCAGACGCTGAATGCACTCAAGGACCGCGACCACCCCTATCGGCAGCAACTCGATCTATCTTCGGGTCAGCGCACGCGCATATTCGAGAAGACGGCGGGATTTGGTCCGCGAGACGTCGAGGAGAACCTCTGCATCCTCCTGCTAATGCTGCCGTCCGCAAACCGGCAGACGAAGGAAACGCTCAGAATGTTCCGCGACAGCGGCGGCTTCGACCGGTTCTTCCCGCCCGACGACGATCCCGCCTCGCACGCCAGACTGCTTGACGGGACCCCCAATCTGGACACTTTTGAGCAAACTGCGGGGCTCTGGGGCCGACACGTCAAGAGCTCATTGGGGAACACCGTGCGCCTTCTCCGTCCGCTAATCATCCTCGACGAGGGCCACAAGGCGTACAGCGTCAATGCGAAGGCGACGCTCGAAGACTTCAACCCGTGCATGATCGTTGAGCTTTCGGCCACCCCACCCAAGGGAGCGAACGTCTTGGTGGAGATCTCGGGCCGCGATCTCCACGCCGAGGAAATGATCAAGCTCGATCTGCACATCAGCAACAAGGCGACTGGTGACTGGCGCGACGCGTTGCTGGCGGCAGTCGACCACCGCGAACGCCTCGAAACTGAAGCGCGGCAGCAAGAAGCCGAGTCGGGGGCCTACATCCGGCCCATCTGCGTCATCCAAGTTGAACGAACAGGAAAGCAGCAGCGAAAGCCCGGATACGTTCACACAGACGACGTGCGCGACTACCTGCTCCAACACGCGGGAGTCGGCCGAGAGCACATCGCAGTCAAGACGAGCGCGGCCGACGAGCTCAAGGACGTGGACGACATCGGCGGCCTGATGTCCCGCGACTGCCCGGTCCGGTTCATCATTACCAAACAGGCCCTGCAAGAGGGCTGGGACTGCCCATTTGCATACATCCTGACGATCCTCACCAACCCCATGTCAAAGACCGGGCTCACCCAGCTTGTGGGCCGGATCCTTCGGCAGCCCTACGCACGGAAGACAGGAGTGCCTTGGCTTGACGAGAGCTATGTCTTCTGCTTCAGCCGCCGGGGCCGCGAACTACTTGAGGAGGTTAGGAAGGGCTTCGGACTCGAAGGGTTGCAGGGTCTTGAAGGGCGAGTTGTTGCCGACGGCGGCCCGGCCCGTCCAACGGCGAAGCTGACGACCCGACAACGGGCACGGTATCGGGCGGCTGCGCGCGATCTCGTCCTTCCCGCCTTCATGATCCGGGATGTGGAGGGATGGCGGCTGGTCCATTACGAGGCAGACATTCTTTCACGGGTGCCTTGGGACGACATCGACCTCTCTGGACTCGTCAATCTGGCGTTGGGGGAGAGGAGCGAAGGAGATGTCCGGCTACGGGCAAACCTGACCGGGGGAGTCCCCGTTCCTGAAACGGGAGTCGCGAACGGCGATGGTCCGGGAAACATCGATGCCTCTGGTGATGTCAATCTGGGGAACGGTCACGATCCGGTTGACTACTATTTCGCAGCCAGCCACCTCTTGGACTTAGTTCCCAATCCATGGCGGGGACGCGATCTGGCTCGTCGTACCTTTGAGGCGCTGCTCGAGCGTTACCCGGCCAGACGCGTGGCGGCCAATCACGTCTTCATCCTCGAAGCAATGCGCCGACAGATCGAGATTGAACGTGACCGCATGTCTCGTGACGTGTTCCGTGCACTCTTGAAGTCGGGGACGATGCGTCTTCTGGTCGTCACAGAGGATCTCGACTTCA
>JAJDZN010000053.1 GCA_022824585.1 Bryobacterales bacterium
CCGATTGACCGGTTGAACTTCTCATCAGGCAACGTGAGTTCAAAATCGATGTCGTGCGCGCCAATGACCTTGTTGAAGCGATCCAGACCGCGTTGGCTGTCAAGCGTGAAATCGCGCCGCAGCATCAGGTTCATGCCTGCCCGCGCCGAAATGATCTGGGTTTCGATCCCGCCTGCGCTCACTCTCGGAATCTCAAGCTGCGTATCAACAAGCCGATGGTCGTCGTCCCGTTTGTCCTCCTGATAGCGACCCTTCAGGCCCATCCCGAAGTAATTGGCTGCATTGGTTGACCGTTCAGAGCCAAACAAGTCCAGGCAAATCGAATAGTGGAAGTTGATCCACTTCTGAAGCATCGGCAAGGGCACACCGCCCACCGCGCGAACGTCATCGGTGTCAAACTCGCGCATCAGCTCGCAGGTACGCTGCACCACCCGCATGAGACCGGTTTCACCGACGAACATGTGATGGGCTTCCTCGGTGAGCATGAAACGACACGTTCGTGAAAGGGGGTCGAACCCCGATTCCGAGAGAGCCGCCAGCTGGAACTTGCCGTCACGGTCCTGGAAGTACGTGAACATGAAGAACGAGAGCCAATCGTCTGTCCGCTCGTTGAATGCCTGCAGAATTCGAGGTCTGTCGGGATCTCCGGCGTGGCGCTCGAGCAGGGCTTCCGCTTCCTCCCGGCCGTCACGGCCAAAATGGGCGTGGAGCAGGTACACCATCGCCCAGAGGTGTCGGCCTTCTTCAACATTCACTTGGTAAAGGTTGCGCAAGTCGTACAGCGATGGGGCCGTGCGGCCGAGTTGCCGCTGCTGCTCGACCGAAGCCGGCTCAGTGTCGCCCTGGGTCACGATCAGGCGACGCAGTTCCGTGCGGTACTCCCCGGGAACCTCGGTCCAGGCGGGCAAGCCCTTGTGGTCCCCGAATCCGATCACACGGTTCGCTTCCGGCCGCGCGAGGAAGATCCCCCAGCGGTAATCCGGCATGCGGACATGGTCGAAATGAGCCCAGCCGTCCGAATCCACACTGATAGCCGTCCGCAGGTAGACACGAAATTTGCTTGATTCGGCGGGTCCCATCTCGTTCCACCACTGAAGGTAGGCAGGCTGCCACCTTTCAAGCGCGCGCAGCAGCCGGCGATCATCCCCCAGATCGACGTTGTTCGGAATGGTTTCGTTGTAGTTCGCCTGCATGATTTCAGACCCGGCCGCGATCAAAATCGGGTTGCTTCCCCGATCCGTAGAGTTCCAGGGCTCCGCCACTGCCAACGGCGTTCGGACGCTGAAAGATCCAGTTCTGCCAGGCGCTCAAACGGGCAAAAATCTTGCTTTCGACGGTTTCTGGGCCCGGAAAGCGGAGACTGGCCTCCATGCCGGTGAGGGCGTCGGGCGAGAACGCTGCGCGTTCCTCTATGGCCAGCCGAACCTCGTCCGTCCAGTCGATGTCATCCGGTGCAAACGTCACCAACCCCAGTTCCTCCGCCTCTTCCGCGATCAGATCACGGCCGACGTGCTCCTGAAGAACCTCCAGCGCGGCCGCGTCACCCAAGAAACGCGTCTCGAGTCGACTTAACCCGGTACACATGGGGAGTGGCCCGAAATTCATGCGGGTGGGACGAATCACTGCAGGCGGCAAATTGGAGCCTTCGAAAGTTCCCGTGAGCATAAAGGACCGGTCTGCTGCGAGAGCCAATTCCAGGAGCGTGCCGGAAAAACAAGAACCAGGCTCGATCAATGCAATCAGGGAGCGTGACGAAACATCGATCCGCTTCAGTGTCCTGCGCAGAAAGAGCGTAATTTCGCGAACAAGCCAATGCTGGGAATTCTCCAGCAAGAAATCGTCATGGGCGGCAACAAGGGGTACTTCGCCTGTAGTCCGAAAAACCCAGGTACCGATGTCGGGTTCGTTAAATCGCAGATGGAGAACAGCATCATCCAGTTCGCGCGCAACGGCCAGCGCCCAGAAACGGTCGCCACAGGCCATCATCTCTTCCGGACTGCCAGGAGGTGGGCTGTCGGGTCCCTGAAGCAGAAAAGTGGCGGTCCTTGCGGTTCGATCGATGGCAACGGCCAGGTTGGGATATCTGACTTCCTCTGAAGAGATCACGCGGTCGAGTTGCGTCAACTGCATTCCTTCGTCGCTGATTGGGCGATCGGAGTTCGCGGCCATGGATTCAGCCCGGGTGCGGGCGACCTCGGCAAGTCTTGTACGTGGCGCCAAGGCATCCACGAGCTTCCACCTCAGCGCGCGCTGTCCCCGCAGGCCTTCACCGGTGGTGCAAAAGAAATCGGCGCGATCGCGCCGCACCCGCCGCTTGTCGACGATGCGGGTGAGGCCGCCGGTACCGGGCAACACGGCGAGCAACGGCACCTCGGGCAGGGACACCGCGCTGGACCCGTCGTCGACCAGCACGATGTCCTCGCAGGCCAGTGCCAGTTCGTAGCCGCCGCCTGCTGCGGTACCATTGATCATGCAGACGTAAGCTTGGCCGGATAGCGAGGTCGCTTCTTCGATCGCATTCCTGGTTTCGTTGGTGAATTTGCAGAAATTCACTTTGTCCGCATGCTTGGCCGCGGCCAGCATCGGGATATTTGCACCTGCAGAGAACACACGGTCCTTCGCGGACGTGATGACGACGGCCCCCACCTCCGGATGTTCGAATCGGAGGCGCTGCACGGCATCGTGCAGCTCGATGTCGACGCCGAGGTCGTAGGAGTTGAGTTTCAACTCGTACCCGGTTCGAATTCCTGCTTTCTCGTCGACATCCAGCGTCAACGTGGCAATCCGGCCGTCAATTTCCATCCGCCAGTGCTTGTAGCCATCCGGCTGCGCTTCGAAGGTGATGATCGGATGTTGAGGTGCTGTCGAGGCTTGGTCGTCCATTGATGCCTGCTTATCCGTTCGTGGATGCGGTTCCGCGCTGTCGGCTGGCCGTCAGTATGCTCGTCCGACGACGGACAGCGCGAGCCGGAGCAGTACTTATCGTGTCAGCTCGGTTCGACCATGTTGTACAGCACGTTGTGGCGGCAGGCCATCGTCTCGAATACTTCTGGACCCGAGAACGCAGGGACCGTGAGCCGGTCCTGATCTTTCTGCATGAGGGTCTTGGATCAGCAGCGCTTTGGCGAGACTTTCCAGCTCAGTTGGCAGGGGCAGCCGGACTTCCCGGGTTGGTCTATTCGCGATACGGCCACGGTGCCTCGGATGTCCTCGAGGGTGAGCGCGACGTGACCTACATGCACGATGAAGCGCTCGTGAGTCTGCCCGAACTACGCAGCGAGCTGGCCCTCGATGATGTGATCTTGGTAGGACACAGTGACGGGGCCTCTATTGCGCTGATTCATGCAGCTGCGGCGGATTGGCCCGTGCGTTCCGTGATCCTCGAGGCTCCCCACGTCGTTGTTGAGGATCTCACAATCACCAGCATCGAGGATGCGGCCAAGGCCTACATGAACTCTACCCTGGCGGAGCGGATCGCACGGCACCATGCTGATGGAGCCAAAACCTTCTTTGGCTGGAATCGCGTCTGGCTGGATCCGGCGTTTCGAAGCTGGAGCATTGAGGAGTATCTGCCGAACGTGCGGTGTCCGGTGCTCGTGGTCCAGGGGACCGACGATGAGTACGGAACCTTGCTGCAGGTGGATCGCATCGTGGAGCGGTGCTCAGGCCCAGTGGAGACTTGCGTGCTCGCGGATTGTCGCCATGCGCCGCACCGCGATCATCCAGAGACGGTACTTGGACGGATGGCAGAGTTCATCGGGCAGAACCTTCAGCCGATCGTGCGGACAGAAGTCTCCGCCTAGCACACCCCAGGGAGTCATGGTCAGGTGCGCGCGGAAGTCTCGCTTCGCGCCAACGAGATAGGACTGCAGATTGAGCACGACGGCAAAAAAAGCGCTTCAAGATGGATCAGCAGATCAGCGTAGTTCTTTCTCTGATGGGTTATAAACATGATACTGTGACAATATGTTACGGTTCTATCGTAAATGTTTATTGAGAGCGCCGTGTCGCATCAGGGGCTGCTGAAGCGAAACCGCGCTCGACTACGAACGCCGACGAATTGCAGTTCGAACTCCAGTTCCGTCAGTGGTTCCACTGGCGCATCCGGCATCGTGCCTTGGGACCCGCGGCATCAGCCCCGTAATTGCTTCCTCGAAGCATCCCAGTGAGGGACGACGCGCAACAGGCTGTTCGCGCGCCTGCGTCGGGTCATGGACCCGACGCAGGCGCCAGTGCCTACATCGGCTGAATTTGCCAGGTTCCGTCAGGGTTCCGGCAGGCCCGGCCTACGCCGGTGTGAAGCTCACCGCCAATAACGATTTCCTGGACAAACTCACGGCAGTAGGTATCACCGACAAGTACGGCAGGCCGGGGAGTAACCGTGCCTGAGTTTCCGGAATCCGGATTTGACCAAGCAACGGCTGCACCGCTCGGGGAGTGCTCGAGCGCGTTCTGAGCTGTCCGTTCCGCATAGAGCTGGTCGGCCTTGTCGAGACTGGCGCCAATCTCTCCGCCTAGCGCTGCGCCAATGAGTGTGCCGACTCCGACAGCGACAAGCCTCCCATCGCCGTCGCCAATCTGCGATCCAGCGAGACCGCCAGCGATGGCGCCCGCCAGCGTACCGAACTCCTGCTTCGGACCACCGGACTGGCAGCCCGCCAACCCGACCGTGAGGGCAAGCAGCAAGATGGAGCTACAAGAGACGAGCTTGGTGTTCATGGTAGGGGTTCCTTGCAGTAGTGCGCGGGCTCGCCCGCAAACCAGAGGGCGTACGTGCCAACATGGTCAATTCTAGAATGTAGGGCGAAAATTTTGGGACTTATATCGAAAGGTCGACGTTCGGTCTTCCTCCAATATCCGCTTTCCGGGCAAGACGTTGTGCATTGGCATAAGTGAAATTAGCACGAGCCCGTCACTCAGGCGACCAGCGCAGCAGGGCAGCGAGAAGTGTCGGTGTTGACCGCTTCATTGACCCGTCAATATCACGGCACCGCGCATTGGCACGGCTCCGTTGTGCGGGCGGGAAAACGAGTAGGGCGAAAGCCGAACTGTGACCCACAGGGAGTCCTCCCACACACGACGTTCGTTTACGTTGGGAATGTGCGGCCCGCACAGTGTGGCGGAGCGCTTTCCTCCAACGACATCACTCATGGATCATCCTCAGAATTCTGGCTGCTTGTTCAGACAGGTTTGAACAGCAGGTTGGCCCTGAGAAACAGGATTGCCTAGCCAGACATTCCTCGCCGGAAGACGGGTGATCAATCCTGCATCTTCTGTCGCCGTACCTCCGCTGTGTATGGGAACGGCTCGTGGAATTCAGGAGTGTGTTGGTTGTAGCGACCTGCCACGCCGTGACACGCCCGGGACGTTTACGGATACGAAGACCTGCGGCTTCCATCGAGTCAGCTAGGCAAGACCCGAACGGCATGACATTTACCGGGTAGGCAGCGCCGACAATTGAACTTTCTGCCTTTCGTACCTACTTAGTTTGAAATGATTACAAACAATGCTCAGCACGCTGCGCTTGCCACCGCTCGTGCGTTGGAGACGATTCAACATGCCCACGAACAAACCAGCCTACGTCATCGATATCGGTATCTCGGAATCAGACCGGAAAGCCATTGCCGATGGCCTTTCACGCGTGCTTGCCGACAGCTACACGCTCTATCTCAAGACGCACAACTACCACTGGAACGTCAAAGGGCCCATGTTCAACACGCTCCATTTGATGTTCGAACAGCAATACAACGAGCTTGCGCTCGCCGTGGATCAAGTCGTGGAGCGAATCCGGGCGCTGGGCCATCCGGCGCCGGGTTCTTACGCCAGCTACGCCGGACTGACCGCGATCCCGGAAGAAGAAGGGGTGCCAGCAGCCGAGGACATGATTGCGAACTTGCTGGCCGGGCATGAAACCGTTGCACGCACCGCGCGCGAGGCATTTCCCGTCGCGGACCAGGGTGGCGATGAACCTACTGCCGATCTGCTGACCCAGCGCATGGAGGTTCACGAAAAAACAGCTTGGATGCTCAGGAGCATGCTCGACGATTGAATCTCCGCATGAATCGCGGTGGCCGTACTCAGGTCGAGGCGCTTGCCGCTAAACGTCGAGCCTTTGCAGCATTCTGGTAACCAGGGGGTGGTTTGAATCGGAGAGAATTTCGAGAAAGCTGAAATGGTTGCAGTCCTCTGCGGTGACGAATTCGACAGGGATTTCGTGGTCGCGGAGACGCGCCTCGAAAGCGCGTGATTGTTCCACCCAGCCGGCTGGTTCGGCTTCGCCGGCGGCGACCAGGGTGGGCCAGGTGTGATGCGGAGTGCGCTGCAGCACATTGTTCCGGGCAGCTTCGGCAGCATCCAGGCCGATTTCTTCGTTGATCGGTAGCGTGCGCGCAACTTCGGGTTCGTAAATCCCGGAAATCGCGAACACACCCCGGACCTGTTCCGGGCGCAGTGCTTCCGGCGAAAATGTTTCCGTCATCATCATGCTAGCGAGGTGGGCGCCTGCCGAATGGCCGTACAGGAAGATCCGGTTGGGGTCGCCGCCATAGCCGTCGGCATGCTGGGCCGCCCAGATCAAACCCGCACGTATTTCATTGGCGATTGTGCTCACGGTCACATCCGGGCAAAGGTCGTAGTTGAGGTTGAGAAACACAGCACCGGCATCGACGAAGGGGAGCGCCAGATGCGTGTGATCGTCCTTGTCGAGGGCGCGCCAGTAACCGCCGTGAATAAACAGCACCAGCGGGGCGCCCTGGTCACTGGACGGGCCCTTGAGGACGTCGAGAGTCTGCTTGGTCCCGGAGCCGTATCGCACGTCGAAGTGTGAACTGCTGGCAAGCCGTTCGCGGGCCGCCGCCGCGGCTTCTGCCGCATTTTCGAGGTAGGTGTCTGCAGTTGGAACCGCGATACGAGGATTGAAGTGAGCTTCGCGCTCCGGCAGCGTTAAGGTACTCCAGGTGGTTTTCATCGCGATCCTCTCCGCTATCGTCCGATGGCTTGCAGTCTTGCGGGCCGCGGTGCTGGACCGGTAACTGCCAGCTGCGCGTCTTCACTTGCCGGCGGCGGTTTCCATACTAAAGGGGCCTTTCGCGGCGCCAATACGTTCAGAGAACGCATTTCTCGGGTGTGTCCAATCCGCTTCGGAGTCTAGGAGCAGCAGGATGTCTGAGCGCCGCTACAAGTTCTGGGGCTGGGGGTATGAGGATCAAATTCCGGAGGCCGGACAAGCCGCGACCACGGTTGCAAGAGTATCCGAGCTCACCGGAGTCAGTCCCGGAACGGAGATGAGGTGGCCCGCGCTTGATCGCGTCAGGCTGCCTGATCCGCGAATTCAAGCGCCGCCTGTTCTTGTCAGCATCGCGTCCACAGATACGCATGACCGGGCCGCGCACACGTATGGGAAGTCATTCCCTGACTATATCCGGGCGTTTGACCACGACTTCGAATGTGCCCCGGATCTCGTCATGTGGCCGAGAAACGAGCGCGATGTGGTTGCCGTTCTGGACTGGGCCTCCGACGCCAATGTGGCAGTCATCCCCTTTGGTGGAGGATCGAGCGTGGTCGGAGGAGTGGAACCGACCGTAGGCGAAACGTTCGCCGGCACAGTCAGCATGGACTTGCGGAAACTCAACCGCGTGACCGACGTGGATGTCGCGGCCCGTGCTGCCCGTATCGAAGCAGGCGCGCTCGGACCCGTGTTGGAACGACAGCTCAAGCCGCATGGCCTGACCCTTCGGCACTTTCCGCAGTCTTTCGAGTTCTCGACCCTGGGAGGCTGGATCGCGACCAGATCCGGCGGCCATTTTGCGACACTGCAGACCCACATCGAGGATTCCGTCGAATCACTTCGGGTCGTATCCCCGCGCGGAACGTTGGAAACCCGTCGCTTGCCGGGTTCGGGAGCAGGGCCCAGCCCCGATCGCCTCTTCGCTGGATCGGAGGGGACACTTGGCGTCATTACATCTGCGTGGATGCGCGTGGTGCCCCGGCCGGCCTATCGACGAAGCGCCGCCGTGTGGTTTGAACAGTTCCTGGACGCGGCCAACGCTGCGCAGGGAGTGGTTCAGGCCGGGTTGTGGCCGGCGAACTGCCGCGTGGTCGACGCGGGAGAAGCGCAACTTACAGGCGTCGGTGATGGCAGCCGCCATCTGCTGGTTCTGGGATTTGAGAACGCGAACCATCGGGTTGATGCGTGGATGGAAGAAGCACTCCGGTGCACCGCCGAATTCGGTGGGATCTCCGATGAGAGCAGCGGGGATGCTCCCAACCGAAGTGGCGCGGCAGGTACCTGGCGAGAAGCCTTCATAGGTGCGCCCTTCGTTCGCGAGACGTTGATTGCCCATGGTTTTATCGTGGATGCGGTCGAAACTGCGATCACATGGGACCGGTTTCCAGAATTTCACCGCGCGGTCACAGACAGCATTGGAGACGCAATTCTTCGGGTAACCGGTGCGCCGGGACATGTCACGTGCCGGTTCACGCATGTCTATGCCGACGGTCCCGCACCGTACTTCACGTTCCATGCGCACGCGCCGAAAGGTGGTGCCATCCAGGCTTGGCGAGCGATCAAGGCAGCGGCCAGCGAAGCGTTGCTGGCGGCGGGCGGGACGATCACCCATCATCATGCGGTGGGGCGCGATCACATGCCGTGGTACACGAAGCAGCGTCCGGCACTCTTCGGACGTGCACTCGCGGCGACGAAGAAGGAACTGGACCCGGCCGGAATTCTCAATCCAGGTGTGTTGATCGGGCACGAGTCATGAAGTTCGCGCTGTCCGCGGTTGCCGCGGCATTCCTCTTGACTGGCCACGTCGCGGCGGAGCCTTTTGCTGACTGGCTCGACGGCGTGCGCGCCGAGGCACTGGCCAACGGGGTCGGGCGATCGGCGTTGGACGCTGCCCTCCGAGATCTGGAGGGCCCACTGCCGCGTGTGCTGGAACTCGACCGCAAGCAATGGAAAAGGGACGTGACCCTGGATTGGTATCTCAATCGGGTGATCAGTGACGAGCGTGTCGACCGAGGGCGCGAAATGGGCCGGCGCTACCGAAGCCTCCTGACGCAGGTCGGCGAGACATACGGAGTTCAGCCGCGTTTCATTTTGGCAATTTGGGGCATCGAGACCCATTACGGGAAAATTACCGGCGGGTTTCCGGTATTGGGTGCACTGGCAACACTTGCCTTCGACGGCCGACGTCAGGATTTCTTTCGGGGCGAGCTCTTGGAAGCACTCAGCATCATGGAACGGGAACGCATGGAACCAGCTTCCATGCTCGGTTCATGGGCAGGCGCCATGGGACAAAGCCAATTCATGCCAACGAGCTTCAGCAACTTTGCCCAGGACTACGATGGCGACGGGCAGCGGGACATCTGGACGACGGAAGCCGATGTTTTCGCCTCCATCGCCCATTACCTCAAGCGTCACGGCTGGCGGGATGACATCACGTGGGGCAGGGGGGTCAAACTTCCTCCTGCCTTTGATCCGGATTTGATTGGCCTTGACGTCACGCGCACGATTCCCGAGTGGCAGGAACTGGGGGTTCGGCGAGTCGACGGAACCGACCTTCCTACCCGGGCCCTGGCTGCATCCGTGGTGGCCCCGGATTACCCGGACGGGGATGCCTTCCTCGTATACGAGAACTTCCGGGTTACGCTGACGTACAACCGGTCGAGCTTCTATGCGACCGCCGTGGGAATTCTCTCGGATCGAATTGCCCGGGGGCTCTGAGATGCATCTGGCAACGGTTTTCACGATGTTCGTGTGCGCGGCGACGTTGGTGTCGGCGTGCAGCAAGCCTGCACCGGTGGTGGCACCACTGGAAGTGCCGCAGCGCGCGCCGCAAGTCTCGAGCAGCGGCGGAATCTACAAGGTCGGAGCGCCCTATACCGTTGCAGGTCGCAGGTACACGCCCAGGGTTCAGCCGAACTATCAAGCAGAGGGGCTGGCCTCGTGGTACGGACCAAAGTTTCACGGAAAACTGACAGCGAACGGCGAGATTTTTGATCAGTACGCGCTGACTGCCGCGCATAAGACCTTGCCGTTGCCCAGTAAGGTGCGGGTTACCAACCTTGACAACGGTCGCCAGCTCGTGGTGAGGGTCAATGACCGGGGACCGTTCGTTGGCGACCGCATCATTGATCTCTCTCGCCGCTCAGCCCAGTTGCTAGGCGTCGAAAAAGTCGGGGTGGCCCCGGTACGCCTTGAACTGCTGGATAGTGGCCCGCATCTCCTGACCGAGCCGCTGCAGCAGGAGCAGGGAGCACATGAACCCGTGATGCCGGTCAGGACGGGTCGCGTATACGTCCAGGTAGGCGCTTTTCGACTCCCAGACAACGCCCAGAGGCTCGCGTGGAAACTATCGCAGTTTGGTGATCCAGACATCCACGTAAGCAGGAATCAGCAGTGGCACCGGGTGCGCTTCGGACCATTCGCATCTGCCCGGGAAGCGGACGTGTTCGTCCAGAGGCTGGAACGTGCGGGGTATCTTCCGAACGTGGTGGTCCAAGTCCGCTAACGATCTCCAGCCTTAGTTTCCATAGCCCGGCAAGCTGCAGCCGGGTCAATGAAGATTCTCTCAATACTTGCCCAGCCCCGCTCTGCAGCACCCTCGCGGGCGAGGAAGCGAACAGAGAGCGAAACTTCCTCCAAGAGCCAAGTCGTGTGCGCTGCCCCAGACACCAGTCACTTATACAAATTGAAGTAGTGGCGAATGTTCACATTGAATCTCGTATTCCACTTGTCATTACCATTGGCGCCGAAATCGCCGACGTCATCGAAACTCGCGGAAACGTAACCATCGCCTTCGTTCCCGACGAAATAGTTGCCATCGGAGAAAGCAAGGTCGGTGTAAACGTACCAACCAGCCCAACTCCACACGGCTCCCAAGGTCAACAAGGAGCTATCGTTGAAATCGTCCTGTTGCTTCACAATTGAGCTCCATTCAAGATATGGCGTCACGCTGTGAAGCTCTTCAAAGCCGGACGTATCGATCCCTTGGTACTGGAGAGATATAGACGGAATCCATGCCTCGGAGGCGACGGGCCAGGCAAAGTTGAAAGCGCCCATGGGTATAAGATCGGCCGTTCCCCATGGGGGGGTGTTGGGGATGTCGTATTCGTAATACGACAACTGAGAGGCCACCTTGATATTGCCGAATGTAGTAGCCCCGTGTACGGAAGCCGCGAAATGGTCGGCACTGTTGCTGCCAACATTTCGCCCCTTTAGCCTTCCGTACTGGACGGAGGCCCCGATATCCCCGAATCCATCGATCGTATATTCGGCGCGCAGATTGATCTGGCCATCCTCAGTGAAACCGTGTTCAGGGGCTCCGCCCCAGTCGATTTGGCCATCTGGGCCCACGCTTTCGGTCCAAAGCACGGGATCGTAGCTGTAACGGGCACTGTCGACGCTGTTCCCGTCCCAGTGCCCTTCGTCCTCGAGAAAATAGGCGACATCAACCGTGAGGTCGCCAATGGACTTTGTCCATCTGACTCCTAGGTCCATGTCGTCAATGAGGCCAACGTAGTAATGCTGATCAAAGAACCAGCTCGACGATATTCCGTAGTTTCCGGGGCCAAAGGGAGCACGGACAATTCCGGCTCGCACGGTACCTAGTCCGTCAGAACTGTATCCCAGCCAAGCAGTGTGCATCATGCTGTAGTCGTAGCTTGGCTCATTGTAGTACCGGTACTCAACCCGACCGGTAACGTTGTTGTATTTGAGGTCGGCGTCGATGCGGAATACCTCTAGACGCATGGCTCCAATGTTGTCGCCGCGGTCGTCAGTGTAGTCGCCGTATATCCAGTTCAGCCCCATGGCACCGCCCACCTTGATTGGGCTGTCTTCGGCTGTTGCTTTGCCGGCCAACATCATGAAGAGAGCGAGGCACAGTGCGATGATTCCAATGTTCAGTGATTTGCCTGTCTGTGCGTCTGACATGGTTTGTCCCGCCTTATGGAAATAAGGGTTTATGCCGACTTGGCCTCGTTGCGGTCATGCAAGGTGCGCCATCGAGGGAGCGAAGAATTAGCTGGAGTTTGTTCCTCGCACGTAATTGACAGCATCCAGCGGTATCACATCAACACCAGATCCGCAAGGCGAATGCCTCTGTCAGTTCGCCCATGCCGTCTTCGCCGGGATCTTCACGGTTGGCACGTAATGGATAATGCAATCACTGAAACATCAATTATAATAAATAGGTAAGGATATATTCTCAGAACACTTAAAGGTTGTCATAATCATCATTATGCGCATATAAGGGGTGTCTGAACACGCCCTCTTTCGGCGGCGGCGGCATTCGTATCCTCGCTCGTGCCCATCTCCGAAGACAGTTGCTCACATCCCATAGACAGCCTCAGCGGCGAATACGAACAGTGCTTCGATGGCCAAACAGGCCCCAATGGTCACGCGAGCCAAGACGCCCTGGTAGCTCCTCCAGAGCCAAATGAGGAGCCCGGTGCAAAGAAGAAATTCAGCGGGAGCGAGGACGGCAGCTCCGTAACGAACATCCCAGTAGGAGAACGGACTCAGGTATGTCCAATCGGAGAATGGCCAGAATGGCGGATGACCGTCGCCTGCATGGAGTGGTATGTCCGTGAGCACATGCAAGATCGCGGCGCCCGCGAACGCAATGGCCCATCGGTGTCTTGTCAGGAGCCCAAGGGCCGCGAACGCCAGGAAAATCGGGATGGAGTTCGAGACCGCAAAGATCTCTTGCCAAAATTCCGTGAAATAGTCGATCCCAAAGATTTGCTGGCCTGTTCGACCCATCACCCACCCTTGCCAAAGAACCATGGCAATGATGGTGGCATCGGGAAGAAAGGCGCCGGCGAAAGCTGCGGCGTTTCTGGACTTCATGCCGGGCCGACCGCAGGCTGCGAGTCCCATGAGCAGATGCGCGGGCGTGTTCATCGGTACATCGCCAAGACCACCGGCGTTGACGCGGTTACAGCGGAATACGGAACAGGGCGCGCAATCCCCCTGCCGGCGAGTCAGCTAGCTCGATCTCCCCGCCATGACTTCGTGCAATATCCCGGGCGATCGTAAGCCCGAGGCCCGTGCCTCCGGACATTCCCCCATTATCGAGTTGCCGGAACGGTTTGAAGGCTTCTTCACGTTGTTCGGCACGAATTCCCGGCCCGTCGTCATCAATCACGATATGGGCACCGTCCCTCTGTTGCGTCAGGCTGACTTCCAGCCGATGCCCTTGCCGCAACGCGTTTTCCACGAGATTTGTAATGGCCCGACGGACTGCTCCTGCGCGAACACGTGCGCGTACCGGCTCGCATCGACTGAGTTCGATGCGGCCGGAACCATCGTCCAGTCGCACGACAACGTTTCGCAGCAGTTCACCGAGGTCAACGTTGTCAGGGGCCTCCTCCCCTTCTCCCTGCGCAAACGCGAGATAGGATTCAATCATGAATTCCATTTCGTCGAGATCGGCTTTCATGCTGTTCCGGTCGTCAGTATCACCCAACAGTTCCAGCTGTAGACGAAGCCGCGTGACGAGGGTCCGCAAGTCGTGGCTTACGCCCGCAAGAAACTCGGTGCGTTGTTCGATTTGAGCCTGGATCCGGTCCCGCATCGTCAGAAATTCCTGTGCCACTCTCCGGACCTCCGTGGCACCTCTAACAACAAGCGGGGCGTGAGTATCTCCGCGACCGAAGCGTTCAGCTGCTCTGGCGACGGCGCGAAGCGGGAGGACCTGTTGCCGCAAGAAATAGACGGCCAGCACGAACGCGAGAACCGAACTCATGATCATCAGCGAGATAAAGATATTGGTCGTGGAACTCGACACATGTTCGATTGGAGCGACGACAGTCAGGACACCTGAAGGCAGCTCCACTTGCACTTCCACCGTGTCATCATGCGATCGGGTGTCATACCGGTATGAATAATCCAATCTTCTGCCGAGCATCCGTTCCAGCGCATAGTCCAGATAGCTGTCGGCCGGGTGCAGGCGACCCGCGTCCAAAGTTTCGCCGGGTTCGTAGTGAAGGCGGATATTGAAAGCTTCTTGACTTTGGCTGATGACCGCGTCCGCCTGATCGGGGGCATTGGCGATCTGTTTGCTGATCGAATTGAGCTGATTGGCAAACTGGTAAGCGAGCTGGCGCCCCACTTCCTCCCAGTGTTCTTCGTAGAAGATTGCCGCGAGGAGCAGTTGCAGGAGTACCAAGGGCACGGCAACGATGACGAGGGCCCGTCCAAAGAACCCTCGTGGCAGTACGCGCCGTACTTCCAAACTGGGCCGCTCAAACGGCAGGAGCTTCATCAGGGGCTCGCGCGAAGCGCATAACCAGTGCCGCGAATCGAGATGATGTGACGAGCTGAACGGGCGTCCTCCCCAAGTTTCCGGCGGAGACGGTTAATACAAACGTCGACGCTCCGCTCCCCAAGTGAGCTCTCGTGCCCCAGTTTGTCGCGCCGAACTGGCTTGCCGAGGGCCCTGGCCAAATGCACCAGCACTTCACCCTCGCGCGCGGTGAGCATGACCGGTCCCGAACGATTCCAAAGGCGACGGCGTTCAAGGTCAAATCGGTACTCACCGAAATGCACCCATCCCGGAGGGGCGTCCGACTTGACGCGGCGCAGGAGGCTTGCGACACGTAACGAAAGCTCATGCGGATCGAACGGCTTCCCCATGTAGTCGTCCGCTCCCGCTTCCAGCCCCTCTATTCGGTGCCTGGTTTCTTTCCGTGCTGTCAGAAACAGGATTGGCACGTTGCCCATCGCGCGCAGCGAACGCGCAAAGGTGAGGCCATCTTCGCCCGGCATGCTTACGTCAAGCACGATCAGGTCATAGGCTATTCCCGTCAGGCGTTCCTTTGCTTCGCCGGCATCTCGAGCGACATCAACGAGATACCCTTGCCCGGAAAGATACCGCTGCAAGAGATTTCTCAGCCGAGAATCATCGTCAACGACAAGCAGCCTGGCATCGAGCGATCGAGTTCTGGCATGCGGTGAGCTGCTCACAGCGAAGTTCCAATCCGTTCCCGATCATCCGGCTCCATGAGCGCTTCGAGAAACGCATGGACCGCTGCACTGCCGCTTGGGCCAGCGTCCTGCAAGGCAGATTCAATTCGCGCTTTTTGCGCATGAAGCAAGGACAACTCAAGAGCGCGGCCAGCGTTGGTTAGGGTCAGAATGCCCCTTCGTCCGTCGGTCGGATCCCGCCGCCGTTCGACCAGTCTTGCCTCCATGAGTTCGCGCAGGACCCTGGTCAGAGCCTGCTTGGTGATTCCTAGTGTCGCTAGCAACTCGTGCACGGGAATGCTTCCGGCACGCTCAATGAAATAGAGCGCTCTATGGTGCGCCCGCCCTAGGCCGCGACTAGCCAGGACGCGGTCCGCATCGCCGGTAAATGCGCGGTAGCCGAAGAAAAGGCGTTCTGCGATTGCACGTGTAGCGAAGTCCGACATAAATGCGTCAGCCATGTTGACGTTTCTAGCGGTAAGGTACTACGATGCGGTCCTTTCCGGAACGGTACCAGTGATTCCTGCGGGGCACCTCCCATGATTGAAGATTATGGCCGACTGCCCGGACAGCTCTGGCTTGACGGCAAACTGCTGCCTTGGGGTGAAGCGCAGCTTCACGTGCTGAGCCACGCTTTGCATTACGCCAGTTCCGTGTTCGAAGGCGAGCGGGCTTACGGCGGGAAAATCTTTAAGGAACAGGAGCACACGGATCGCTTGATCCACTCCGCCACCACACTAGGGATGGAGTTCCCCTGCTCTGGGGAGGAACTCAGCCAGGCTCGGCACGCTGTGCTTGAGGCCAACGGAATCGTCGATGGGTACGTCCGGCCGGTGGTTTGGCGCGGCAGCGAAATGATGGGGATTTCAGCCCAACGCAACACCATCCATATCGCAGTCGCTGCTTGGGAGTGGCCGTCCTATTTCTCCCCGGAAGCTCGCTTGAAGGGGATCCGCCTGGCGCTTGCCGACTGGCGGCGTCCGTCCCCCGAGACCGCGCCCGTCAATACAAAGGCCGCCGGCCTCTACATGACGTGCACGCTTGCCAAGCACGCCGCCGAGCGTGACGGTTACGACGACGCTCTGATGCTTGATCATCGCGGGCGAGTTGCGGAGACCACGGGCGCCAATATCTTTTTTGTGCGGGATGGCGTCATTCACACACCGGTGCCGGACTGCTTTCTGGATGGAATTACCCGTCGCACGGCTATCGGGATCGCCAAGGCAAATGGAATCGAGGTAATTGAGGAAGTGATCATGCCCGACGAAATCAGTCGGGCGGAGGAAGTCTTCGTGACCGGCACTGCAGCCGAGGTCACGCCGGTGTCAGTAATCGGCCAGCACACCTACAAGCCAGGCAAAATCTGCCGGCTAATGATCGAGGAATACGCCAAGCTGACCTGCGGCTGACTTCGACGATGGAAGGTGGTCTGCCACTTGTTCCGAACCCATCGGATCAGCCTGTCACCGCGTAAGTGAATCGGAATAGATCATGTTTCTACAGGAAGCCGAGCGATCAAGCACGGCTGATCGATTCGTGTTAGCTAGTGCTTGCCAGAAAACAGGCATAGTCCTGATTCTACTGATGTTTCCAGCGCTATTTCCTGGTGAAGATTCCC
>JAJDZN010000301.1 GCA_022824585.1 Bryobacterales bacterium
GGCTGCCGTCGCCGTCTTGGATCGACCGCATCTTGTCCAGCATGTAGCCGAACGTCTTGACGTGGTGCTTGTTGATCAAGATGACCTTAGAGATCTTTTCCGCATCATGCGAGTGGTGCGTGACGGCATGGTGCGCGTCCGGCACGCCGATGCTCGGATAGCTGCGCCAAGTGCCCTCGCGCCCCATCATGAAGGACGACACGCGCGTCAGGTCGGCTTGGAAGGCCAGCACCTGCAAGTCGATCATCAGCTTGGCGTGCTCGTCGAAGCCGTCCGGGACACCGCCCGGCCGGTGGAAGGTTGGGAGTTTTTGGCCGCTCTGTGCCTCCGCCCGCTCGATCCGCCGCTCCAGGTCGCGGATGGCTTCGACGTACTCCTCGAGCTTGCGCCGGTCGTCCGCGCCAAGATCGGCCCGCAAGCGCGCCAGGTCTTCGCGGACGAAGTCCAAGATCGTGCGCTGCTCGCGCAGCTTGGAGAGCCGCTCGGCAGGGTCAGTGCTCTCGCCATCGCCGAACAGTCGCTCGAACAGCCGCCTGGGGTTGTCTTCGACCGGGTTGGGCGTCGTGGGCGTCCGCCAGGAGAGCGTGTTGGTGTAGGCGCAGCTATAGCCGGAATCGCAGCCGCCGGCCACGCTCTGCTCCTCGATGCCGGTCTCCAGAGAGGCGATCTGCGTGTGCTCGCCCAGCGCGCGGGCGGCGATCTGGTCCGCGGAAACGCCGGCCCGAATGCCGACGCCCTCTGTCTTGATCGGGCGCGCTCCCGTGAGGAAGGTCGCGCCCGCCCGGGCGTGGTCGCCGGCGCCGTCCGGCCCGGCCCGGCCGTTGAGCTGGGCCAGCCCGCTGAGCACGTTTACGTGCTGGCGGAACGGCTCCAGCCCCGCGGTGATCTGGCTGAACTCAAAGTCCCGACCCTCGCCCTTGGGTGTCCACTCGCCCTTGAGGTCCATGATGCCGTTCGGCACGTAGACGAAGCCCATGCGCAGTGCGGGCGCGCTCGCGGCGATGCGGGATGCGCCGTGCGCCGGCACCATCGCGTCCATGAAGGGCAGGGCCACGGTCGCTCCCAAGCCACGCAGCACCGTGCGGCGCGATAGCGATTTGTTGGTCGCGAATGTCATTCAGCCCTCCTGCGCATCTGGAACGGCATGCTCTTAGTCACCGCCACGATGAGGTCGGCGAAGCGATAGCTAGACGCTTCCCCCTCGCGGGCGACTGCTCGCACTATAGGCCTATCGTAATACTCCAAGCCCCTTCCTAGGGCGTAGGTGAGCAGTTTTTCTACAACAGTTCTCGCGAAAGCGTCCTTCAACACCGTCGCGAACACCCGTTTTAGCTCCCCGGGACCGTTGAACCGGACGCCGCCTGGAAGTTCGCCCGAGGCGTCGATCGGCACTTCGCCGTCCTTGTCGCGCCAGCGTCCGATCGCGTCGAAATTCTCCAAGGCGAAACCGATCGGGTCCATCCTGACGTGACAGCTGGCACAGGTCGGGCTCTGGCTGTGCAGCGTCATCAGTTCCCGCAGGGTGAGGTGCTCGCCCTCCGGAGCTGCCTCTTCGAGCTCGGGAATGTCCGGCGGGGGCGGGGGCGGGGGCATGCCGAAGAGGTTTTCCAAGACCCACTTGCCGCGGATCACCACAGAGGTGCGGTTCGGGTAGGAAGTGACGGCCAGCACGCTGGCTTGTCCGAGCAGTCCTCCGCGCCGCGCGTCCGTTAGGCCGACCCGGCGGAACTGTGGGCCCCGCACGCCGGTGAGGCCATAGTGTGCGGCCAGCCTCTCGTTCAGGAACGTGTAGTCGGCGTCGAGCAGTTCGAACGCGCTTCGATTGCGCTTCAGGATGTCCGCGAAGAACAGTTCGGTCTCACGCCGCATGGCAGAGCGCAGGTCCGCGTCGAATTCCGGAAACAGGATCTCGTCGGGCTTGACTTTCGCTACCTTGCGCAACTCCAGCCATTGCCCGGCGAAGTTCTCCACCAGCGCGCTTGCCCGCTGGTCGGCCAGCATTCGCCGGACCTGCCGCTCCAGCTCGCGCTCGTCGCGCAAGCGGCCCTGCTCGGCGGCCGCGAGGAGCTCCTCGTCGGGCAGGCTGCTCCACAGGAAGAACGAGAGCCGCGAGGCCAGAGCGGTGTCGCTGATCCGGAAGGGCTTGCCCGGTGCCGTGTCTTCGGGGTCGGATTCGAGGCGGAACAGGAAGCTGGGGGAGACGAGCAGCGCTCGGATGGCCCGCTCGATGCCGGATTCGAACCCCCCTTCCGCCTGCCCGAGCTCGTACATCGCCATCAGGGCCGCCACGTCTTGCCTGTCGACCGGCCGCCGGTAGGCTTGGCGCGCCAGCCTCGAGATGATTTTCTGGGCGCACGGTCGTGCCTCTTCCGCGCTCTGGGGCCGGCAGCTGAAGATCTTGCGGCGGCTGGCGGTATCGCCGGGTCCTTGCGGCTCGAACGGGCCTTCGATGGAGATCCAGCGGAGTTTGAAAGGCTGGGTTGCATCGGGCAGCTGCAGCAGCTCCAGACGCCTGCCGTCCAAGCGGATGTCAAAGGGAGGATGTGGCCTTGCCGGCTCGCTTCTCCCGGCGGGCGCAGTGCGCTCCGCGCGCGAGGATTCGCCCAGGAATGCGAGCGCCAGCGTGCGCATCCCGGCCTGCACTGTCAGGCGGGTCTGGTAGTGCTCGTAGCTCGTCCGGCTGTCCCCTTGGTCCAAGGCCGCGGAGACGACGTACTCGCCTGTGAGAGGGAAGTAGTACCGCACGGCGGTGCCGCGGCTGGAGCGCAGCGGCAGGTCGAGCCTTGAAGAAGGAGCATGGCCGGCATAGCGGAAGCCGGTCTCGCGATCCCGCACGAAGATGTCCTTCTGCGGCTTGGAGACTCCCGTGCCCACGGCCAGTCGGCTCACGTGGCGGGCAGCGAACATGTAGCGGTCCAGCAGAGCCGGCGACAGAGTCAGCACGTCCGCGATGTTGTCGAACCCGTAGCCGGAATCGTCACCGGGCAGCATCGTCGTGAGATCGAGGTCTAGGTGCAGCAGGTCGCGAACCGCGTTGGAGTACTCGGCCCGGTTTAGCCGGTGTGCCGGCGGACGACCTGGATCGGGATTCGTGCGGGCGGCCTCGTCCAGTGCTTGCTCCAATCGGGCGACGAACTCCGAGCGCTCGGACTGTTCTGGGGCGGGCATGCCTGCTGGTGGCATCTCGCCCGACCCTACCTTGCGCAAGACCCTCTCCCACAGCGCTGGATCCAGATCAGGCTGGGCGGGATCGAGCCCTTGCAGCGAAACGCCCGCTGTCCGTGCACCGTCGTCATGGCACGCGACGCAGTATTGGTCGACCAGGACCTGATCGGAGGCTGTGGCGGTCGCGAGCGGCGCGAGTCCGACAGCGCTGATCAGTGCGAGCAAGACGATCCTAGAGTGTGTTAGGGCCAACGAGATCATCGTACCCGGAACGCTCCGCGATTGGTTTGAGATTCTCAGACGCCGGAATGGCAAGGCGACGAGATGATTGCGATTGACCCGCCGGTGGCATGGGTCGTGACGAACGCGTAGTGTCGGTCGGGCCGGCCGATTTCCGGAGCTTGACCGGACGGAATGCCACGGGTTTTCCGGGTGGTCAGGGATCCCTTCAAGCGCCTGGACGCCCGGCGGCTTGCCCGGAATTCACGCACTCCGATCCGCTCGTCTATCGTCCGCTTGCTCGTCCCATCCCGGCTGCTCGTCGAGGGCGAGGCCATCTCGACCACGAAGGCCGGGACCACCCCGCCCTCCTCCCAGATCTTGCACGACATGCGCTCCCTGTTCTCGACGCCCGGCGCGACGAACACGTCGGGCGCCACCACCGCCTCCTTGTCGCCTTGCCTGTGGAACACGCCCAGGCTCCCTGCAACGCAGACGTCCGGGGAACCCTCGAAGCGAGTCTGTAGCTGGTTGCGCATGGCCACGGTCGCATTGGCGTGGGGGCCGGCATCCATCAGGATCCGGCCGTCCGAGTAGGGACACTCGTCGACCTGTGCGGTGGATGCACGGGCTTCGGGAGGCACAAGCGTGGCGGCGCCGGCCATGGGCGGACGATAGCGGCAGGTGTGCGCGCGGACAGCGAGCGAGTTGGCAAGCTAGGGTAGGAGCTAGCGTCGTTGATTCTCACGAGCTCGGCTTCGCCGATGCCGACCAAATGAACGGGTACGCCGCAGGTGCCGGACAAGAGTCTGGTTGCTCAGGAAGCGCTTATTTCCCGGAACTTCCTAGCTGTCAGGATTCTCTAAGCGCAAGTGCTGGACTCTCATTCCTATGCTATGCTTTTAGTAGGAGAGTCGAACAATGGGCGAAAATGAGAGCGGCTTGAGGGTTCCCGAATCCGTCTCGAACGAGGACCTGAAGAAGATCGCGTGGGACTTTGCCCGGAATAAAGGGGATCTCGTCCAACTTCCTAGGGTTTTGGGCCTCTCGGACGAACGCTGGAACGACTTCTTGGAGTGGCTTCGTGCCCGGTCCGAGCCTAGGCTGCCCGACACAAGGTACCCGATCCTCATCCCCGCAACAAGCCCAACCTCCTACATCTCCTTCAAGCGCGCCCTCAATCTCCGTCTTCCGGGCGAGTTGACTGGGGATTGGCACTTCGATGTGAGCTTCTTCGGCTACCCCGAACGTTCATACGCCCCGCTCGCAGGCCCGAATGGTTTGGTAGACACCACGCCAACGCTCGGGTCTCGCGGTGTGCGGGACATGGGGCGTCAGATCGCGGACTGGGGCATCAAACCGTATCGGGGCCCGGTATGGGTGGCCAACCACTACCGGGCAATCACTGACATGGCTATGGACAGGCTCCAGAACTGGTCGTGGTCGGCCGAGACTTTCCCCGCCCACCAGATCGATGAATGGCTTTGGTCAGAAGAG
Source organism: Bryobacterales bacterium (assembly GCA_022824585.1). Classification (GTDB taxonomy): domain Bacteria; phylum Acidobacteriota; class Terriglobia; order Bryobacterales; family UBA6623; genus VXMF01. The sequence goes on from JAJDZN010000301.1 coordinate 4,882, forward strand.
GACTTCGACATTCTAGTCGGAGACTACTTGAAGCCAATGCGTGGACAGATTCCTGGACGTCTCAAGGAGGCATACGACGAATGGCTGCAGACGGTAGTGTACGGCGCGGACTACGATTGACTCTGGACCAAGAGCTTCACGAGCGTTTGATGTGGGCCTTCCTGGTGCAGATCCAGGACTTTGATATGGTTCTGAAGGGAGGCACGGCGCTCGCCTTCACTCGAGGTCTCAGCCGCCACTCGACTGACTTGGACTTCGATACGAATCGGCCAGTTGAGCTCAGAGATCGCATCGACAGTACCGCACGATCCATGGGGGTTAACCTTGAACCTGCAAGCCGAGTGGACCGGCGAGGCCGCCAGCGTTTTCTTGCGCGCTATCCAACGCTTGCTGGAAGGAAGGAACGGTTCTTCAAGGTCAATGTTCGGCACAAGACCCCGCCGGAAGCGGGTAACACCGAGGTCATCAACGGAATCCGAACCTACAAGATTCCGGTGCTGTTCGATCAGAAGATGGCCGCCACTGGCAGTCGGATCGAAGGTCGCGATGTCTTCGATCTCGCGTTCCTCATGGAGCGTTATGGCGACAAGCTACGAGACGATCAGGTCCGGAGGGCAGACGCCTTCACCGAGAATCTGGACCGTCTCGAGGGGCGATACAAGGATGTGTTTGAGAGGGATGAAGTCTTGAGGGGCATCTCTGACGCTGAAGACACTGTGCTCCGGTTTCGATACGCGACAACTGAGCAGTTCAGGCGCAGATGGCCGCAAATCCAAGAACAACGCATTCCGATCCCAACAGATGTCCTCAGCCGGGTCGTTGCGATCCAGAATCGGGCACGTTTGGCATCCGAGCAAATCGCCGGGCGAGGAGACTCCAGGCCAAGCGCCGATAGGGACTTCCTTCGTTCGCCATGGGATGCGGATCACGAGCACACCCGTGAGAAGGAAGTGGATCGCGACTGGTCGATTTCTCGACTCTGATTCTCCAAGGGCGCGACTGGGTAAAGCAAGTCTCGTACCCTTTATCCATGCAGATTGCCAAGCTGCTGCTGGCCGCACTCCTCGGTGCGAGCGTCGTACAGGCCTCTGATTGGGCCAGGTTCCGCGGCCCCAACGGCAGCGGCGTTGCCGAGACCGGCCGCTTGCCTGTTGTCTTCGGACCCGGTACTAACTCCCAATGGGAGGTCACCGTTCCGCCGGGCAAGTCCTCTGCGGTCTTGTCCGGGGATCGGCTCTACCTCACGGCGGCCGAAGACGGCCATTTGCTGACGCTCGCCTTCGACCGCGCGACTGGCAGGGAGCTGTGGCGGCGCGCGGCCCCGTCACGGCGTGTGGAGAGGATGAACCGCCTCAACCACGAGGCTTCGTCTACGCCTGTCACGGATGGCACGAACGTCTATGTCTTCTTCGGCGGCTACGGAATGCTCGCTTACGGCCCTGATGGGGACCAGCTGTGGGCTCTGCCTCTGGGACCGTTCACCAACTATCACGGCATGGCGGCTTCGCCGATCTTGGCCGACGGCAAGCTGATCATGGTCTGCGACCAGGATCTGGAGGCGTACGTCATTGCCGTCGATCCGGCCAACGGCGAGATCCTCTGGAGGCGGGAGCGTCCCGATTTCGTGCATAGTTTTTCGACGCCGGCCGTTTACGACTGGGGCGCGGGCGGCCTAGAAATCATCGTGCCGGGCTCGTACCGCATGACCGGCTACGCCCCGGACGGCCGCGAGCTCTGGCGCGTCGACGGCCTGACCTACCAGGTGAAGTCCGTTCCGGTGTTGGCCGGCGATCGGCTCTTCTTCAACGGCTGGGCTCCTGGCGGCGAGCCGGCCGTGCGCTTGGAACTGCCGCCGTTCGCGGAAATGAGCGAGCGCTTCGACGCCAACGGTGACGCCGAGCTGGACAAGGAGGAGATCCCCGCGAATTGGCTGCCGGACAACTGGGCGATGCACGATCGGAACAAGAACGGGATGCTCAACGCGCGCGACTGGGCGCACTATCGCGCCCGGCGCGTGTCTGAGAACTCTTGCATGGCCATCCGGCTCGGCGGCCGCGGCAACGTCACAGGGTCCCATCGCTTGTGGCGATTCCAAAAGTCTCTGCCCGACGTGGCGTCCCCGCTCCTGTACGAGAACATTCTCTACTTGGTCCGCAACGGAGGGATCGTGACCGCGCTCGACCCAGGTTCCGGGGCCGTGCTCAAGCAGGGGCGGCTGTCCGACGCGATCGACTCCTACTACGCCTCGCCCGTTGCGGGTGATGGCAAGATCTACATGCTCAGCGAGACCGGCAAGGCGGTCGTGGTGGAGGCCGGTTCGGATTGGACCGTGCTGCGAACCAACGACCTGGGAGAAGAGGTCTACGCCACGCCCGCCATCGGAAGCGACTGCTTGTACGTCCGCACGGCCAGCAAGCTGTATTGCTTCAGCGAATAGAATTACAGTTGTCTCTCCGGCAGCGGGGCTGCTGCCGGTAGGACATGAGAACACATGACGGACTCAACCAGGCGCAACTTCTTGCTCGGCTCGATAGCGTTCGGCCCGCTCGCCGCCTGTGGAGGCGGCGAGCGCCGCGACGCCGGCGCGAAGGCACCGAACATTATCCTTTGCATGGCGGACGACCAAGGCTGGGGCGACACCGGCTACAACGGCCACCCGTACCTCAAGACGCCACATCTCGACGCAATGAGCCGGGCCGGGCTCCGTTTCGACCGCTTTTACTCCGGTGCGCCGGTCTGCTCGCCCACCAGGGGCAGTGCGCTGACGGGCAGGCATCCTTATCGCTACGGCGTGCCCACGGCCAATGCTGGCCACATCCGGGACGGAGAGGTCACGTTGGCGGAATTGCTGAAGGCCCAAGGCTACACCACCGGGCACTTCGGCAAGTGGCATCTGGGCACCCTGACCAACGACCAAGAGGACGGCCGGCGGGGCGGGCGCCGACCCGAGCACTACGCTCCGCCGTGGGAACACGGATTCGACCAGTCGTTTTCCGCTGAGGTGCAGATGCCGACCTGGGATCCCATGGAGAATCAGGCGTTTGCGTCGAAATACTGGACGGGGGAAGGAGAGTACGCCACCGAAAACCTGTCCGGAGACGATTCGCGCGTCATCATGGACCGGGCCGTTCCGTTCATTCAGCAGGCGGTCGCAGCGCAGACTCCGTTCTTCGCCGTGATCTGGTTCCATGCCCCCCATCGCCCGGTAGTGGCGGGACCGCGGCACAGGGAGATGTATGCGGGATTCAGCGAAGGCGAGCAGCACTACTACGGCTGTATCACCGCGCTCGACGAGCAGGTCGGCAGGCTCCGCTCAGAACTCCGGGCGCTGGGCGCTGCGGACGACACGATGCTCTGGTACTGCAGCGACAACGGCCCGGAAGGGCGCACGTCCCATAGCAGCACCGATCGGGGCTCGAGCGGCGGGTTGCGCGGCCGCAAGCGCAGCTTGTTCGAGGGCGGTGTGCGGGTTCCGGGCATTCTCGAGTGGCCGCGGCACGTCGAGCCCGGGCGTGTCTCGGACATGCCCGCGTCCACCTGCGACTACTTTCCCACCATCGCCGCGGCGCTCGGGCTAGACGCTCCGGAAGACGGGCGCCCGATCGATGGGGTGAGCCTGCTCCCCTTGATCGACGGCGACATGGACCAGCGGGGGCGTCCGATCGCGTTTCAGTGTCCTGACGGAGGAGAGCGCGGCCAGGGCGCCCGCCTTGGCTCGCCGGACCACGCGCTGGTCGGAGACCGTTACAAGCTGCTGAGCTTTCTGGACGAAGAGCGAAGCGGCGAGGACATGCTGTTCGACATCGCCCTGGACCCTGGGGAGCGGCACGACTTGGCCAGGGAACTGCCTGAGGTGGCGGCCCAGATGAAGCGCTACCTGCTGGAATGGGACGCGTCTTGCGCGCGAAGCGACGCGGGAGCGGACTATCCCAGCGGCTGAGCGACGTTGCGCTGCGCGCTCGGCATGGCCGAGCCCGGCTTGAGCGTTGGCCGGGACATGTAGAATGGAACCGCTGTGAAGGCGAAACAGCCCATTGCGGCGACGCTGCAACGCCGCGATTTCCTGCGTAGCGCAGCCGGCGGAGTCGGCATCGCCGCGCTGGCCGAACTCTTGGCGGCTGATGGCCTGACCGCGGCCGGTCCCCTGGCTCCGCGGGCCCCGCACTTCGCGCCGAAGGCGAAGAACGTCATCTTCATGTTCATGGAGGGCGGCCCGAGCCAGTACGAACTCTTCGACCCCAAGCCTGCGTTGCAGCGCTGGGACGGCCAGTCGCTGCCGGAATCGATCACGAAGGATCTCACTCTCGCCTTCATCAAGCCCACCGCCAAGGTGATGGCCAGCCGGTACAAGTTCGAGCCGCGCGGCCGGTCTGGCATGGAACTTTCCGAGCTCGTGCCGCACCTCGGCTCGGTGGCGGACGACATCTGCCTCATCCGCTCGATGCACGGAGACGCCTTCAACCACCACCCGGGCCAGCTCCTGCTGTTCACGGGTGCGACGATACCTGGCCGCCCGACCTTAGGGTCGTGGCTGCTCTACGGCTTGGGCAGCGAAACGGAGAACCTGCCCGGTTTCGTCGTCTTGACCTCGGGCAAGGGCACTTCCGGAGGCACGACGAACTTCTCTTCGGGATTCATGCCGTCCCACTATCAGGGCACGCTGTTCCGCAATCAAGGCGATCCGATTCTCTACCTCACCAACCCTCCCGGCGTGACGGCGGAAATCCAGCGCGGGACGATCGGCTTTGTCAACGACATGAATCGCATGCGCTACGAGCGGACCGGGGACGAGGAGATCGCCTCGCGCATCAGTGCCTACGAACTCGCCTTCAGGATGCAGTCCGAAGCCCCGGATCTGGTAGACCTCTCGGACGAGTCCCCGGAGACGATCGCGATGTACGGCATCGAGAGCGACAACGAGCATCGCCGCCAGTATGCGACGAACTGCTTGCTGGCGCGCCGGCTGGTCGAGCGCGGCGTCCGCACCGTGCTGATGATGGACGCTTCCTGGGACGACCACACGTACCTCAACCAGAAGCTGCCCAAGCGCATGCAAGAAACGGACCAGCCGACCGCCGCTCTCCTCAAGGACCTCAAGCGCCGCGGCCTGCTGGACGAGACCCTGGTCGTGTGGGGCGGGGAGTTCGGGCGCACGCCGATGGTCGAGATCCGCAAGCCCGAGGAGGCGGCCAACGCCGGGCGCGACCACCAGCCGACGGCCTACTCGATGTGGATGGCGGGAGGCGGGGTCAAGCCAGGCTACGTGCACGGCGCAACCGACGAGTTGTGCCTCAACATCACGGCAGATCCGGTCCATGTGCATGACCTGCAGGCGACCATCCTGCACCTGATGGGCTTCGACCACGAGAAGTTCACGTACAGGTTCATGGGGCGGGACTTCCGCCTGACGGATGTGAGCGGTAGCGTCCAGCACGGGCTACTGGCATAGCCAAGGACTCGCCGCAGTCGCCAGCGGCCGGTATCAGTCGCGTCCGACCGGTCGGAGCACGGGCCGCTGTGCCACAGCCCGGACCGCCCCTTCGTCGATCTCGATGCCGAGTCCCGGAGATCGCGGCACTTGGTAGTGGTGGCCGACGAGGGCGAGCGGCTCGGCCAGGAATTGATTGGCAACCGAGAACACCGAGGGATTGTACTCGGCCATGGGAACGGCCGGCATCGCGGCCGAGAAATGCAGCGCAGCGGCGATCTGCGGCCCCAGCGCAATGCTGATGTGGGGCACGACCTGCACGTTCGGATACTCCCTGGCGACGTGGCGCGCGATCGCAACCGCCTCCGTGATGCCGCAGCGGCCGAGGTCGGGCTGGAGCCAGCCGACACAGCCTTGCTCAAGGAACGGCTCCAGCTCGTGGCGTGATCGATAGCTCTCGCCCAAAGCGATCGGTGTCTTGATCTCCGCGGCGAGTCGGGCATGAGCGTGCAGCATTTCCGGGGGGAGCGGGCACTCGAGCCATAGCGCGTGCAGCTCGTCGAGTGCGCGCCCGAAAACTCTGGCCGTGCCCGGGTCAAGGTGCCAGAGTGCGTCGACCGCGATGCGAATTGCCGGGCCGAAACGTTCCCGCAGCGCCGTCACCAGCCCGACCATGTCCTCGGGGTTGCGATCCAGGAAGAGCTTGAACGTGCGAAAGCCCCGGCCCCATGCGTCCTCCGCCTGGGCAACACGGGCGTCGGTGGTCTCCCCGCTGAGCCCTGACAGGTAGGCCGGAATGGTGGCCTCGGCGGCGGCGTTGCCCAGCAGCTCGCAGACCGGGCGTCCGGCAGCGCGACCCACCAAGTCCCACAGGGCTATGTCGACGCCAGCGATCGCGTCGAGCATGAAGCCGCCAGTCTGGCCGCGCACCCGCATGCCGGCATACATGCGCTCCCGTAGCGCTTCCACCCCGTCGGCGGACAACTCGAAGGCTTGGCCCTCGATGGCGGGACGCAAGAGCTGCTCGGTGATCAGACAGGCCACGTCGGGTGCCAGCGGCGCCTGCGCTTCGCCCCAGCCGACGCGCCCGGACTCGGCCGTGAGCTTGACGAGTGCGGCTTCGAAGTTGACCGAGTAGAGCGTCGCGTACGCTTCGGACCAGCGATAGTCGAAGCTCCCCGGTTGCAGCGCGGTAGGCGAGCCGGCCGTTCCCCGGACCGCCGCCGAGTCGCGCGGCAGCCGGATGGAGAATGTCTCGACCGACGCGATGCGATCCACCGCCATGGAATCAGACGGGCCAGACGAGTGAGCGGAGCTGCTCCAGTTCGCGCAAGCCCGCCGCGTCGAGCGAGCGTCCCGGGTGCCGCACGAAGGCGGACCGGATGACGCGCTCGGATACGAGGTTGTGCTTGATGGCCGATACGCCCAGACCCGGCTGGAGCTCGTAGCGGATGAGCGGCAGCGCTCGGCTGAACGCGTCCCACGCGAGCGCCATATCGCCGTCCTCCATCGCGTCCCAGATCGCCACATATACGGCAGCCATGTCACTGGCGGGCATGATGCCCCGCGACCCGCGCTGCCACTCCTCGATCATGAACTGACCGTTGAGGCCGCCGAACAGGGTGAGCGCGCCGTTGGAGCACTCCATGGTTCGGCTGATCTTGGGCGCGGTCGGCGGCGCTTCGACCTTGACATACTGGACGTGCTTGATCTCCTTAGCCATCCGCGCCAACAGCGGAGGCGGCATGGCCACCTGGGAGAGCAGGGGGGCATCTTGCACCATGATCGGGATGCTGACCGCCTCGCTGATCGAGGAATAAAAGAAGCGCAAGCTGTCGGCATCCGGCTTGACATAGAACGGAGGCAGCACCATCAAGCCCGTCGCGCCCTGCGCTTCCGCTTGCTGGCAGGCTTGCACGGCCGCGGCCGTCCCAGTCGCCCCTACGCCGACGATCACGGGGACGCGCCCGTCCACATGGCGCATGACCTCGTTCAGCAGGGCCGACTTCTCGTCGGCCAGTAGCGCGTAGCCTTCGCCGGCGTTGCCAAATGCTCCCAGGCCATGCACACCCTGCTCCAGCAGGTGGTCCACGAGGCGCAACTGGCTCGCCACGTCGATCTGGCCGTCATCCGTGAACGGCGTGGCGAGGATCGGAAATACACCGCTGAATGATGCTTGCATGGAGATCGTCCTAGGTCGCTGTGGTAGTATCCGCCGAGCGCGACTGCACGGCACGGATATCGGAGATCAGGGCGTTCTTGGCCCTCTCGACGTGCGTGGCCAGCACGGTTGCGAGGGAACTGGCGTCGCGCCGTGCCAGGGCTCGGACCATCTCGCGGTGCTCCTGCTGGGCTAGCGGAACCCGGTCCGCCCAGTCGTGGTTAGAAACGTGGATACCCGCGATCTTCAAGTGAGCGTTCAACTGCTCGTACATCTCATACAGCTTTTCGTTGCCAGCCAGCCGCACGATGAATAGGTGGAACTCCCAATTCAGCCGGTCGTGATCCTGCATGCCGGCGTTTCCCCTCGCCGCGTATTCGTCCATGCGGTCGACCGTTGCCTCGAGGTAGCTAATGTCCTTGTCGGTCACATGCAGCACTGCCGTTTCGGCCGCCAAGCCGTCGAGCGCCCGCCTCAGGTCGAAAGTGTCCGCGACATCGCGTTCCTCCGGTTCCGCAACGAACGTCCCGCTGCGCGGGCGGACTTCGACCAAGCCGTCCTCGGCGAGCCGGTCAATAGCTTGACGCACCGGCATCTGGCTCACGTCCATCTCGTTCGCAAGATCTGGGATGGAGAGGCGTTCGCCCGGCCGGAAGCGATCGTTGAGGATCGCTTTGAGCACCTCGTCGTAGACGTAATCGGAGATTCTCTGGCGCGGCGCCGGCTGCAACCCGTTCGGCTGCGATCCGTTCGCCGCGGCACGCACTGTACGATCTCGCGTTGCGCTCATTCGGAGGCCTCTTCATCGATTCCATGCGGAGTCAGGACATGCAGGACTGCCAGTGCGATTGGATGCAGGAATCCCATTACGAAAAATATCATCCCGTAGGAGTAGTTCTCCACGACGAAACCTGTGATGCCTGTGAAGATCACACCGCCGAGGGAGCTGCCCAGGCCCACGATGCCGGCGGCCGAGCCGACGACCGCTGTGGGATAGATGTCGTTGGTCATGGTCATCAGGTTCGTCTTCCAAGCCATGTGCGCGAACGTGACCATGCAGATTGCCGCAACAGCTACCGCCGCGGAATCGCTGGCGGGCACGATCAAGCTCAGCGGCATGACCGCGGCGGCCGGCAGCATGACCCATTTGCGGGCTCGAACCGGCGCCGTCCCGCGCTTGATCAGCCTCCCGGATGACCACCCGCCGGCAAGGGCCCCGAGATCGGCTGTCAGGAATGGCACCCAGGTGGTCAGGCCGATCGCCACGATGCTGAAGCCGCGTTCGTCGCTGAGATACTTGGGCAGCCAGAACAAGTAGAACCACCAGACGGGGTCGGCCAGCAGTCGGGCGGCGAACAGCGCCCAAGTCTGCCGGAAGCCGAACAGCGCGGTCCAACGGATGCGGGCTCTCCCGCGCGCGCTCTCGCTCGATTCCAGCAGCGATCGCTCCTCCTGCGTGACCCGCGGGTGTCGGCTCGGGATCCAGTACCACCGCAGCCAAAACGCCAGCCACACAAACCCCACCAGGCCCGTGACCACGAACGCGACGCGCCAGCCCCAGAGCGTGAAGATCAGCACGATCAGGGGCGGTGCCAAGATCGCGCCGGTGGAAGCAGCGGCGTTGACCAGACCGTTCGCGAAGCCGCGCTCCTTGGGGGGAAACCACTCCGAAATGGCCTTTTCGGCCGCCAGGAAGTTGCCCGACTCCCCCATGCCCAGCAGCGCTCGGCAGATTCCCAGGCCGAGGGCGTTGCGCGTCAGGGCGTGCGCGGCGTTCGCAAGCGACCACCAAACCATCGACATGGCGAGCGCCGCTCGCGTGCCCCAGCGGTCGATGATTCGGCCCCAGACTATGTACATCCCGGCGTAGCAGAGCAGGAAGGCCTGCACGACCTGCGAATACTCAATGTCGGAGAGGCCCAGATCGGAAGTGATCTCCGATGCCAGCACCGACAGCGTCTGGCGGTCGATGTAGTTGATGACAGTGGCGGCGAACAACAGCGCCGCGATGCGCCAGCGGATATTCGGAATGAGCCCCGCCATCTTCAGGCTACCCGGTAGGCCGCCAGGGCCTCTTCGTTGAACTCGGCTCCGATTCCCGCACGTTCGGGCACCATCGCGGCGCCCGGCCGAGCTTCCAACGGCTCGCGTAGGATTCCATTGCCGAACGGGCGTTCCAGCAAGGTGCCGCCCTCCATGATCACGGCGTTCGGAAGATGTGCCGCCAGGTGCACTGAAGCAGCCCAGTAGAGCGCCGTGCCCGTGCTGATGTGCGGAGAAAACAGCACTCCGTGCAGGTCCGCCAAGGCGGCGATCCGACGGCATTCGCTGATGCCTCCGGCCCGGCACAAATCCGGGTTGACCATGTCGACGGCGCGCGCCGCGAACAGATCCCGGAACTGGTAGCGATTCGAGAACGTCTCGCCAGCGCACAGGGGTGTCTTCAGGGCCTGCCTGAGCTCGCTATAGCCTGCACTGTCTTCCGGTAGCAGCGCATCCTCCCACCAGCCGATGTTGGGCAAGGTGTCGAGCCGCTGCCCGACCGCCCGGGCTTCGTGGACCTTGTAGGCACCGAGCGAATCGACCAGCAGCTGGCCCTTGCTCCCGACGGCCTGAGAGACCGCCTCGACCCGCTCCACGCTGGCAGTGCCCGGTCCCTTGCTCAGTCCCATCTTCACGGCGGCGAAGCCACTCTCCAGCCGCTGGCGGGCATTCTCAGCCAGTGCCTCTGGCGTACCCCCGCCGATCCCCGTATACGTCGGGACTGCGTCCCGGTACCTGCCGCCAAGGATCCGGTAGAGCGGCTGGCTGAGGTACTTGCCGAGGAGGTCCCACAGGGCTAGGTCCACGCCCGCGATGGATTCGGTGAAGAAGCCCGTGGCGTACCCGCGCAGGCGTTGGCTGGAGTAGAGCTTTTCCCACAGCGGCTCCACTTGCCGCGCATCCTGCCCGATCAAGATCGGCGAGAGCAGGTCGGTAATGACGGCTGCATGCACTCTGGGCGCTGCGGGCGCGTGACACTCGCCCCAGCCGACCAAGCCGTCCTTGGTCGTGATCTTGACAAGCGTGGCCTGCGTCGCGCCCCGGAATCGGCTGGGCGAAGCGTGGTCTAGACGGTTCCAGAGGCCGGTGCCACCGGTTGCGCGGCCCACGGGAGGCATTTCCATGTACCATTCCGGCGGGTTGTCGCCCCTGGGCGAGCGGATGACAACGGGCTCCACGCGGTCAATCGTCAACGGTCCATTGCCGCTCGCAAAGAGCCGCTCGCGGAGCGCAACGGACGCCGCCAGCCCGAGAGCGCCCGTCAACAAGCGTCTGCGGGAGCCTTCGCTGATATCGCCCGTCGCCATCAGGGCACGTCCTGCGCGCAGCGGAATCCTAGGTTTGGCGTGCGCTGGTTGGGCCGGACCCAATTGCGAAAGAAGACGGTGATTCGGTTCGGGCCGTTGGACCAAGCGCCGCCCCGCACGATGCGGTACATCCCTTTGGCCGGTCCTTGCGGGTTCTCGGCCGGGCTCGACTCGTAGTACGTCCGCTCAAACCAGTCGGAGCACCATTCGGCTACATTTCCGGCCATGTCGTGTAGGCCTAATGCGTTCGGCGGGTGCTGCCCAACTTGGCCCGGGCCCAGCGGCGTCCCGAAGCGCGCTTTGCTGCGGTCCGGCTTGTCCTCGCCCCACGGATAGCTGGCTTCATCAAGGCTGCCGCGGGCGGCCCGCTCCCACTCCGCTTCGGTCGGCAGGCGCTTGCCCTTCCAAGCACAAAAGGCTTGGGCGTCATCCCAGTCGACGTTGTAAATCGGGATGTCAGCGAGCGCCTCGGGCATCTTCCCGTCCGGCCAGTGGTAGGGTGCTTGCCTGCCCGCCGCCGTCACGAACTCTGCGTATGCGCGATGCGTGACCTCGGTAGCGTCCATCCAGAAGGCGTCCAAGCGCACCCGGTGGGCGGGGATGTCGTCCAGCAGGATGCGTGGGCGCATCCCCGATTCATCGTCCGAGTTCAGCTTGCTGCGGCCCATGCTGAACTCGCCGGCCCGTATCTCGACCATGCCATCCGGGGCGGTCTGAGAAACCTGTGCCGAGCCGTTACTCGACTGTGCGGCGGCGCCCCCGACGGCCAGCACGGCGATCGAGAGCGCGGCGCATCGGCTCAGATACATCAGGCGAAGAGTTCCTCGATCTCGTCCGGCACGCAGGGCTCGGTCGCGCCCAGTTGGTCGGTGTACCGGTAGATGCGCTTGGAAGGGGTGTTCGTGATCTCCTTGAGCCAGTCGATGCCCAGCGCCGAGTACACCGAGGCGACGATGTTCTCGGTCTTGGGCTGCATGCCGTACTTCCAGCCGGTTTCCAATGCGTGCTCGCCCGCCGCGTCGGTGCGCCCGATCAGCTGGCCGCCGCGCACGCCGCCGCCCGCGAACAGGCCGATATAGACCTGGTTGTAATGGTGCCGGCCTGCGACTAGGTTCAGCGCACCCGGCACGCGGCCGAATTCCGTCGGAACCGCGACGATCGTCTCGTCGAGGAGCGTCATGGATGGATCACGGGGGGAGGGGGTCGCCTCAAGATCCTGGAGGAGGTTGGCCATCGCGCGGTCCAGGTCGTTGCAGTGGTTGTAGTGGTTCGACTTGGCGCTGTGGTCCCAGATGCGCTTGTGGTGGTCCCAGCCGCCGTGCTTGATATGCACATAGCGGGTTCCGGCGTCGGCCAACACGAGGTTGCGCGCCAGCAGGCAGCCGCGCCCGACGTCGTTGTCGCCGTAGCGCTCCTTGTCCGACGGATCCGCCTCCAGTGCTTGCGGCCAGCGCGAGTCGCCGAGCACGTGGTAGGCCTCTTCCTGGAAGGACCGGAATGCGCTCATGGAAGGCCCTCGGCTGCCGAAGTCCCTGCGCACGGCCCGCTCGAGGTCGCCGAGCAGCCGGAAGCGCTCCTCCAGCATGGCCAAGGCCTCTCCCTTTGCCGTCACGCTGCCCGCTCCCTGGCCGGCGTCGATGTCGAGCCCGGAGAAGCGCGGATGGAAGAAGCCGCTCGGCAGCGCCACGTTGCCGAGGTTGCAGCTCACGAAGGTCGGGAATGTGTCGCTCTCGTGCCGCTGCGGCTCCAATTCCGCCGCGACCACCGTGCCGACCGGAGGGATTTCCGAGGCTTGGGCCGGGTTGAGCGGCCGTCCGGCGCGGGTGTAGTACTCGCCGCGAAAGTGGACGACCTCGTGGCTCTTGAAGGTCCGCACCACGGCAACCTTGTCCATCATTCCCGACAGGTGCGGGAAGAGCCTGTAGGGCAGGTAGAAGCCCTTGCGCACCTCGCGTACGTCGAAATCGGCCTGCGTGCCGGCGTCTTCCTTGAAATCGAAGGTGTCGACGTGGCTGATGGCCCCGGCAGCCTCGATGATGATCGCGAAGCGAGCCGTGCCGCGCGGATTGGACCGGCCCCCGGCACGAGCGCGTTGCGGCCAGAGGCCCTCGCCGACGATCCCGCCCAGCAAGCTGCCCGCGCCGAGCCTGAGGGTGTCGCGCCGCGTCGGCGCCAAGTCTCGAACTGTTCGCATGTCTCGATCTCCGTGTGGGACTGTCCGCCTAGTAGTTGAATAGGAACTCCGGCTTGTTCACCAGGGCCCACTGCAGGTTCTCCAGGCCTTGGCCGGGGTCGTTCCGGATGGCCGCCAAGGCGACCTCGAGCTCGCCTTCGAGCGGCCGTCGCGAGAGTGTCGCCAAGTAGAGCCGTTCTGTCAGGCCGCGATGCACCGCCGCTTGCAGCTCGGAAGGCTGTGGGCTCGCACCGGTCGCCGCGCGCCAGCCGGCGGCTGCCACGATGCTGTCGCGCTCCAGGTCCGAGAGCATTTCAGCGACTCTCCCTACGCCGTCGGACTGGACGCGGTCCAGCACCATCTGCGAGTTCATCATAAGCATGGCCTGCAGGGACGATGCCGGCGTGCGGGCCGGGAACTGATCCCTGCTCTGCTGTCCGAACGCCCGCATGAACTCAGCCACTTCCGAACCGACATAGCTCGGGTCGAGCAGCTGGCGGGCCATGTCGGCCTTGCTTTCGCCGCTTCCGTAGCCGCCTGGCACGGCCGTGGCCGTCACCAGGGAATCGTGCAGCTGCACTGGGCTGAGCATCTTGACGTAGCGGCGGGCGAAGTAGCGGCCGTACTCGGGCTTCCACTCGCCATCGAAGCGCGACGAGAGCTGGTAAGCGCTCGATCGCGCAATCGTGCGCACCAGGTGCTTGAAGCTGAAATCGCTGCGCTGGAAGTCCTGGGCCAGCTCGTCCAGCAGGTAGGGATGGCTCGGCTGCACCGTCCAGCCCTCGGGAATGTCGTCGCTTGGGTAGTAGCGCGCCAGGTCGAAGCCGTCTAGCGGCTCGACGATGCCGACGCCCATCAGCTCCGCCCAGATGCGGTTCACGGTGGCGCGCGCGAATTGGATGTGGCCTGTCAGCAGCCGTGCCAGTTCGTCGCGCGGCAACGCCCCGGGGCGAGCCGGCTCGTCGTTGAGCACGAACTTTGGCTCGTTCGAGCCCCCGGTGCGCGGGACGCGCACAATGCTCTCGCTGAGGGTCGGGTAGCCCGGCTCGACGTCGTCCACCGTGTACTCGGTGTTCGCCTGGAAGCCGTTCTCCCAGTTCATGATCATGCGTGTCTTGCCGAAGAAGGCCGCTTGGCGGAAGAAGTCCTCGCGCGTCAGGCCGGTCAGGTAGAGGTTGACCTGCTCGAGGTGATTGGCGCCGTCGTGGCACGAGACGCAGCCTAGGTTCAGGCCCAGCAGCGTCTTGCCGTACGTGATCGTGAACTCGTCGATCGAGTCTGCCCGGTTGACCAGGTCGTGGGCGTCCGGCTGGTCGGGGTCGTCCTTGGCCTTGACGAAGTCGCGCGCGAAGTACAGCGCTCCCGGCGAGGTGTGGCTGCTCTTGCCCCCTTGCGTCAGCAGGTCGGTCACCACGTCGGCGTACGAGCGGTCGAGCGTGAGCCACTCGTGGACCCAGAAGCGGAACAGGTTCTTGCCGTGGCCCATGCGCTGGCCGGCACGGAAGAGATCCTCGAAGTAGTAGGCCCAGCGCTCCACGAATTCCTCGCTGGCGATGAGTCGGTCGATCAGTCGGTCGCGCTTGCCCGGATCTTCGTCCGCCTCGAAGGCCAGCACTTCTTCGAGCGTGGGGATGCGGCCCACCAGATCGAGGTAGGCGCGGCGCAGGAACTCGCCGTCGGGTGCCAGCCCGGCGTGCGGCACGCCGTCGCGCTCGATCTTGGCAAAGATGGCCTCGTCGATGAAGTTCCGCTGCGCTACCGTGCTCGGCCCTGCGGCCGCTGGCCGCAGGGAACGGGCCTGCGCCGTCAGCGATTCGGCGATTTCGGATGCTTGCGGCGCTGGCTGCTCGAACGAGCGATGGGCTTGGTCGGCGCGCGCGGCCGCCTCAGGTGAGAGCTCTTGGCCAGTCTGGGGTGCGGCCCCGAGCGAAGCTGCCAGCGCCAGCGCCGCTGCTGGTGCCAATCGTATGGCCGATCCGGCCACGCTTGGCTTTCCGGTCGTTCTTCGGTTCGTCATGCCAGTTTGCCCATCGTGTGTCCGCACGCGGCGCCCGGCCCAGCCGGACGCCGCGCCAGAGGCCGCCGGCTAGAAGATGATCTTCAAGCCGAACTGGATCACGCGCGCGTCGCGCGCACTTGTAATTGTGCCGAATGTCGCCGAGCGGTTCAAGCCGTCGGCCCCTGCCCGAAACGCCGTGTTAGGAGCGTTCCGGCCCCCCAGGTTCACGCGGTTGAGGAAGTTGAACGCCTCCGCGCGGAACTGGACGTTGACGCGCTCGCCCACGAATGTGTCCTTGATCAGCGACAGGTCGAAGTTGACCGTGCCCGGGCCGCGCACGTCGGGCAACGCCCGCCCCACGTCTCCGAAGGTGAAATCGGGCGGGTTGACGAACTGCGCGGTGTCGAACCACCGCTCCGCCGTTGGATTGCTCAACTTGGCGCTCTTGCCGGTCGAGTTCGGGCGGTTGGCCTGGAAATTGCTCGCGCCGCGGATGATCAGGGGCAAGCCATCTTGGATCGTTCCGATCGAGTTGATCTGCCAGCCCCCGATCAGCTTGTTGATGCCCGCGGACGAGCCGCGTCCGAAGGGCAGTTCGTAGAGCACGCTGAGGACCGCCCGCTTGGCCACGTCGGTCGGATCGATGGAGCGCTGTATCTGGCGGTCATACAAGCCGTCTTGGTAGCTGTTCTCGTTGGTCTGCTCGACCGAGCCGAAGTCCACCGGCACCTGAGTCGAATCGCTGATCTTCTTCCCTCCCGTGAAGGCGAAGTGCAGCAGCAGGCCGTCCTTCAAGGGCCGCTTGATGTTGAACTGGACCTGGTGCGACAGGTAGTTGCCCATGCGCGGGTTGAAGATGTTCACCGAAGTGAAGTGCGGGAATTCCTTCAAGGACTGTTCGTACGTGATGGTCCTGCCGCCGAGTCCGCCGGGCACGAGGCCCGCGTTGGGGTTCGGCACGCGGTCGTTGAGAGATTGCTGCAGCTCATAGCGCGTCGAGGGCGGCAACTGGTTCAGGTTGTAACCGTTGGCCGAGAAGTGGTTGCCCTTGTTGCCAGCGTAGGTGATGTCGAAGAACCAGTCTCCGGTCTGGTGCTGGATTGATGCGTTCCACTGTTGCGTGATCGGCGTGGTCGGATCCGACTCGCGCAGGTTCACGCTCTGGCCCAGTCTTGCGCCCGGGCCCGCCGAGACTCCGGGTGTTGCCGCGAACGGGAATGGGAATCCATCCGAGAAGCGGAAAGCCTTCTCGCCGGGAGTCGCTGTCCGGTAGTTGGTGCGGGTGCGGGAGAACAGGTTGATGTCGCCGGTGAAGCGCCGGAAGAAGATCGAGGCATAGTAGACGCCGTAGCCGCCGCGGAAGACCGTCTTGCCTTGGCCGGTGAGGTCGTAGGCGAAGCCGATGCGCGGGCCGAAGTCGTTGTAGTCCTCTTCCATGAAGGTCCTCGGCTGGCCGTCTACCCCCGCGAACACCGTGCAGCCGCGCAGCCCGGACGTGGGCTCGGTGCAATTCGGGTCGAAGTTGATCTGGCCGTTGTGGCGCTCATAGGGCTTCTGCTGGAAGTCCCAGCGGAGGCCCAAGTTGAGGGTGAGCCGGGGACGAACCTTCCAGTCGTCCTGCACGAAGACCGCCCAGTTGAAGGCGTGCCACGAGTTGCCAAGGATCCGGTCGATACCTGCCGAAGCCACGTCGCCAGTGAGGAACTGCGCTAGGTCGAATCCGGTGCCTGCCGGTGCCTGGGGATTGGTAGTCAATCCGCCGAAGCGGAAGAAGCCAGCCAAGGCGCCGCCCTGGCGGTTGCCTCCGTAGAGGTCGCGGCCGTTCACTCCGAACTTCATGGTGTGGTTGCCCGTGATCTTGGTGACCATGTTCTGGATGTCCCAGTTCAACGAGCTGCGCTTGCCCAATGCTCCGCCGCCGATCCTCGGGTACGGGCTGACGTTGATATCCGGCACTTGATCGCCCGGGACGCTGTCCGGCAGGCCGATCAGCTGCGCGTACCCCATGTGGTTGCCGACGGTCTCGAACAGGAACAGCTGGCGGCTCGTGCCCACGCGCAGGTTGTTGATCAGCGTGGGCGAGAACGTGTGTGTGTCGGAAAACGCGAAATTGCGGTTGGTTTGATCGTCAAACCGGTTGCGACCGACGTTGGGGTCGGTGAAGACATCGTTGGATGATGGCTGGTGCCGGGCCGAGGTATAGCGGCCGAAGAACGAGTTCTTGTCGCTGAAGCGGTGGTCGATCTTCAGGTTCCATTGCGACCAGTTCACTTTCCGGTTCTGCGAGTCTTGGAAGTTCTGGCTGAACGTGTACTGGTTCGAAGGCGTCTTGTTGGGTGCCGGGTACCACGGCAGGACATTGCGCGCGGCCGGATCGAATCTCGCCTGCGGGACAATGTTGCCGGGGTAGGGATCCCTCACCAAGCCGCCGCCGTCTGGGTTTGGCCGGGTGGTGTCCGGGTCGAACAAGGGAATGAGGTCACCCCTGGCTGTGCGGAGATTGCTGAAGTTCCCGTCGAGGAAGTCGGGGATCGGCACGTTGCGGATGCGGGGGCTGCTGCGCCCGAGGCGGTACTCTTCCCAGTTGAAGAATCCGAACATGCGGTTCTTCATCAGCGGGCCGCCGACCGACGCGCCGTACTGGTTGTAGCGCAGAGGCAGCCGCGTTCGGGCGAAGGCGTTGCGAGCGTCCATCTTGTCGTTGCGCAGGAATTCGTAGGCCGTGCCGTGGATCTGGTTCGTGCCCGAGCGCGTCACGAGGTTGATCGCGCCGCCGGCGGTATAGCCGAATTCGCTGGACATGGTGCCGCTCTGCACCTTGAACTCCTGCACCGAGTCGACCGCGATCGGCACGCCCACCTCGCCGACGTAGCTCAGGATGTTGTTGTTGCCGTCCAGCATCTGCGCGTTCATCGAGTTCGGGCTGCCGTTGATGGAAACGGACGAAAGCTGGATGCCCCTGTCGCCGAAGCCCGAATTGGTGGGGCCTGCATTGGAGACCACGCCGGCCGTGAGCATGGTCAGGGCCAAGGCCCCGCGCCCGTTGATCGGCAGGTCGGTCACGCGCTTGCGCTCGATGACCTCACCCAGCGTCGCGCCTCTGGTGTCGATCAGCGGGGCTGCGCCGACCACTTCCACGACTTCGGTCACTTGGCCGATCTCGAGTGTTACATTGATCTCGGCGTTCTGGCCGACTTGCAACGTCACGCCGGAACGAACCGTGCGCCGGAAACCGTCGGATTCGACGGCGATCTCGTAGGTCCCCACGACCATTCCCGGCGCCACGTACAGCCCGTTCTCGTTGGACGATGTGGCGAACGCCGCGTTGGTCTCGGTGTTGAGCACCTCGACCTGGGCACCCGGGATCACTGCCCCCTGTTGATCAGTCACGGTCCCGGATATCGTGCCGGTGCTTTGCTGGGCCAGCGCCACCGGCGCCAGGCACAGCATGAGCAGGGCTAGGCAGAGCCTCTGAATGTGCATCGCAATCCTCTCCTTTGAAATCTGTTATAACAGATCCGCTTCATGCTACGACTCTCCAGTTCACATGTCAAGGGGGCGGCAAGGTTTTTTTGACGAGCGGTTCTCCGACTGCGGTCGAAGTGAGGGGCCCGCATGGGTCGGCTGACGGGGGCGATGCGCACCGCGGTTTCCGGAGCCCCGCGCGGTGAGGATCCTACGGATCTACGCTTCTAGGCGCGGTGCACCGGCAACGACATCACTTCCAGCATGCTGGAAGGTGGCACTTAATCTGGAATCATGGCATGTTGCGGGCCAAACACGGCCGGACGTTGATTCGTGTCTACGAGACGCCTATGCCGGCAGGCATCTGGCGGGAAGAGATAGAGTCTTTACTCGGAGTTTCCGGGGTCGAAGTTGTTGAACGTTCGGGATCGAGGGTGGGGCTCAGCAAGTGAGGCGAGAGGATCGTCATGCACCGTTTCGTACACCCGCTGACGTCGCGGAAGTTGACGAAGTTCGTCGCGCGGGCAAGTAGCAAGGTGGCCTCGCTGGCACCTTGCACGCGCAACCGCTCTCCGTCGCTCGAGACCGTGCCGTCCACCTGCACCGCGAGCCGCGCCTCGAATCGGATCGCGCCGCCCTCGACCCGGCCGCTCAAGCGCCGCCCGCCTCTGTGCTGACCTGGGAGGGATGGGAGGTGCCGAATCGAGCGGCAACCGACAAGTTGCCCGTCCCGCTGGCGGCGAGCCTGACTGCAAGCACCTGCGCGGGAAAGCTGGCGAAGACTTCTTGCGAGTGCTCGATGCCATCGGCCGAGAATTGGACGCGCGCGACCGCATTCTCAATGTCGAGCGAGCGGCGGTAGCCGGTTACCGCTGCCGCGTCGAGGCCCGTGCGCTCGATCAACAGGTCGGCGAAGGACTGATACGGCTTCCGGCGCGGCGGAACGCTCATGAAGCGCTCCATCGCCAGTTCTTCTGCCGCGGCTTGCTTGCGTTCCGATAGCAAGGATCGAATCCGGTCGAGCCAGCGGTGCGCGCCGGAAACATCGTCCAACGGACCCAAACGCGGGTGCCGCACCCGGTGCTGGGAGATATGAATTACGAGCACGAGTTCGCCCAGTGGCAGGACCTCGGCGGCGGCACGCACAACAGCGTGGCTGTCGAATTCGCGAACTTCGTGGCCGTGATCGAGGTCCCCCTCGACGAGCGGCGCTCGCTGGCGGTGATCGACAAGATCGTCGAGCTGGTCCCGGACAAGCCGATTCGCTACCTCGTCAACACCCACGACCACTACGACCACCTGGGCGGGCTCAGGACGTATCTGCACGTTGGCGCGACCATCCTCACGCACCAGCGCAACCGCATGTTCTACGAGGCCGAGCTGCTGAACTACGTGCCCCGCATGCTGGAGCCGGACATGGTCTCCCTGTACCCGCCTACAGAGATCTCAGAGGGCTACACGATGGAGGACGTCGACGAGAAGTACATCCTCGGCGATGGCCGGCGCTATCTGGAGATCTACTACGTCCAAGGCCTTGGCATCCATGTGGAGGGAATGCTCATGGCGTACCTGCCGGAGGAGCGCATCCTGATCGAAGCCGACCTATACGACCCGGGGCTGCTGCCCGCCAGTCGCGCCCGGCCCACCGCTGCGGAAACCGCCTTGCTCGACAACGTCACGCAGAACGAGATCGATCCGCTGCTGATCGCCCCGATTCACGGCGACGCCGTGACGTGGAAAGCCTTCTTGCGGGAAACCCGCCAGGGCCACTGAGGCGCGGCAGGCGTCAGCCGATCAGTTCGGGAATGAGCTGGCCGCCCACTTGCGAGAGCTGCTTGAAGCGCCCGCCGTGAAAGTAGGTGAGGCGGTTGTCGTCCAAGCCCATCAGACGCAGCCAAGTCACGTGCAGGTCCTTCAACGGGTGGACAACTTCGACCGCGCGGTTGCCCACTTCGTCGGTCGCCCCCACGACGGTGCCGGCGGGCGTGCCGCCCCCGGCCATCAGGACTGCCATCGCGTCAGCGTTGTGGCCGCGCCCGTTGGGGTCCACTCCGCCGCGCCGGTTGTTATCCGGGGTCCTGCCAAATTCGCCGGAGCAGACCACCAGGGTCTCATCCAGCATGCCGCGCTGCCTGAGGTCTCGGATGAGCGCGGCAATCGGCTTGTCGACGCTCTCGATGCGGGCCGCGTGGTTGCGCTCGAGGAAGTCGTGGCTGTCCCAGCCGCCGGAAAAGATCTGCACGAAGCGCACCCCTTGCTCGACCAAGCGCCGCGCCAGCAAGCACTGCCGCCCGAACGACCGCGACGCCTCCGCATTCAGTCCATAGGCATCCCGCGTCGCCTCGGACTCGCGGCTCAGGTCGACGATATCGGGCACTTCGGCCTGCATGCGATAGGCGAGTTCGTAGCTCTCCATGCGGGCCGCCAATTCGTCATGCGACGGGCGGCGCTCGGCATGCCTGCGATTGATGTCGGCCAGCAGGTCCAGGCTCCGGCGCTGCTGCTCGCGGGTCTTCCACTGGGGCGGCTCCAGATCCAGCACGGGCGATCCGCTGGAGCGCAGCAGCGTGCCTTGGTAGTGGGCCGGCAGGAATCCGTTCGACCAATTCCCCGCTCCGCCTTGCGGAAATGCCAGCTCGGTCATCACCACATAGCCGGGAACGTTTTGATTGAAACTGCCCAGCCCGTAGGTCACCCACGCGCCGACACCGGGGTCTGCCCCCAGCGTGCTGCCGGTGTTGAGGTGGTAGAGAGCGTCCGGGTGATTCACCGATTGGGCCTGGCAGCCCCGGTAAACGCACAGCTCATCGGCTACGGCCGGATCCGCCATGTGCACGAAGCGGTCGCACATTTCGATGCCGGACTTGCCGACCCTCCGGAACCCGAACGGGCTTCCTACGTAGTAGGTCTTGGCAGTGAGTTCGACCAGCACTTGGTTCGGATCGCGGACCGACTCCGTCAAGTGCAAGTCCCGCAACTTGGGCTTCGGGTCGAACGTGTCCATGTGCCCCGGCCCGCCCTCCAGAACCAAGAAGATGCAGGCCTTGGCCTTGGCCGGCAGCATCGGCTCTTTGGGGGCCAGCGGCCCTGCCGTCGAGGCGGACTCCCCTGCAAGCAGGCTCGTGAACGCCAGCGACCCTGCCGACGCCCCCAGCCCGAAGAGCAGTTCCCGCCGTCCCAGCCGCACGTGCTCGCGGCGATCTCCCAAGGCGAGCTGGCCGCTGCCGGATGCCACGGACCTAGTAGACATACGCGAACTCATTGCTATTGAACAACAGCAGGCAGAAATCGGCAAGCGCCCGTGTCGACGGACCGACTTCCCACGCGCGAGTGTCCGGATGGTAGTCCTCGTAGACCGGCAGCCACTCCTGATACTCGAACGGCGCGCCTGTGAACTCCTCGACCAGAGAGCGCGTGATGCGGGTCGGATACGCCTCCGGGCGCGGGGAGTTGGAGCGATGGTGCGCTTCCATGGCGGCCACGTACTCGGCGAATCTGGCGGTCATGCCCGGCTCGGGCG
>JAJDZN010000098.1 GCA_022824585.1 Bryobacterales bacterium
CTCTTGGGGCCCCATCAAGGGCATCGGCCCCTTGGGCGGCGTGAACTGGGGGGCGCAGGCGAAGGTCCTCAAGATCACGCCCGGCTTTCGTTTCCAGCTCGACCTTCCGGGGTTTGCGTTCGCGAATCTCGACTACCTGTACATGGTCGACCGGAATCAGGGCCTGGCGGCCGGCGGAGCGCCCAAGGAAAGCAACAGCCATCTCATTGACTTCAACTGGGCATTGCCTTTCGAGGTTGCGGGAGGGACGTTCTCGCTCGAAGGGCACGGCGAATGGCACAGCCCCCGGAGCAACGAATTCGGGGCCAGCTTGCCGCACTGGGTGCTCCTGCAGCCGCAGTTGCGCTTCGACCTCGGCAAGGCCCTGGCCGGGGAGGCCGGACGATTTTATGCGGGGATCGAGTTCCACCTCTGGATCAACAAGTTCGGATTCGAAGACGCGGACGAAGTTCTTCCTCAGCTCCTGCTGGTCTACCGCTTCTAGCTAGCTCTCCGAAGTCCGGGCATCCCGGCTCCGATGCTCCGCGGAAGCGTCGGCAATGAACTGTTCCAGCCGGAGCAAGCGAGCTTGGAACACACATCCCGCGCCTGCGGGGCTCACAGGCACCAACGCTGAATCAGCTCGCCGTAAAACCGTGACCCCTTCTCGAGTTGGTCGAGCCGGATCCATTCATCCTGAGTGTGCGCCTGAGCGATATCCCCCGGGCCCAGCACGAGCAGGTTCCGCAGCTCTGTTAGAACGGCGCCGTCCGTTCCATAGCACACGGTCTCGCTGCGTTCATTGCCGGCCAGTTCCAAGACTTCCCGGACATAGCTGGACTCGGGGTCCACGTACAGCGGCTGCCCTGCCTTGAGCAGCTCGAATTCGGCGCCGCATCGATCGGCGGCCGTTCTGGCCCGGTCGATTAGTGCCTCCGCATCGTGGCCGGGCGCCGGCCGGAAGTACACGGTGCAGACGCTCTGGGCGGCGGTCATGTTCACGGCTCTCGTGTGGTCGTTGATCCCGATGTTCCAGCTGATGCCGGGCGGATCGAAGGCCGGATCCTGCCAAGCGGGATCCTCTTCGGTTTCGTCATGTATCCGCTTCATTTCGTTGAGAAATGGGATCATCGCAAGGTTCGCGTTGATTCCCTCGTTTGTGCTGGAGTGGGCAGCCCGGCCTTGGGAGGTCGCCTTGAATCCGTATGTCCCCTTGTGGGCGTGAACGACATTGAGCAGCGTCGGCTCCCCCACGATTCCGTTCGCATCCCCCAGCACCATCTCGCGAAACAGCTCGGACCTTTGAGCTACCTGTTCCGCTCCGCAATACCCGATCTCCTCGTCGGCGGTGAAGGCCACGTAGAGGGGATTCCTGAGGTCGGCATCACCGACATCCTCGACGGCTGCCAGCATGGCGCCAATCGAGCCCTTCATGTCGCAGCTGCCGCGGCCGTACAGCCTGTCTCCCTTGACAGTAGGCTCGAAGGGACCATGGTCGCTGGAGAACCAGGTATCGGCGGGCACGACATCGGTGTGGCCGAAATAGGCCATGCCTCCGGTTCCGCGGCCCTTCTTGCCGACAATGTTGACCTTGCCGACGCCGTGCGGATCGACGTACTCGATTCGTTCCGTCGCGAATCCAAGCTTGTTCAGAACCTCTTCCAAGTGCGCGCATATGGCGGCGTTGGACGAGGTGCTCACCGTCGGGAACGCAACGAGCTCTTTCGTGTGCTGAAGTGCATCCATGCTGGGAAACCACCCCCTTGGTTCCGATCGGGCGGGCTGAGATCACGCGAGGCTATCGAAGGGCGCCGCCCCGCGAACCATTATCGGCCCCGCCGTGCGATTCCCAGCAGCGGTTTCCGACACTCTGCGCTGCGGGGCCAACACCGGGGTGCCATCCCATGCTAAATTCGTCGCGGTCGGCCATGAAGAAGATAGCGCTCCTAGCATGCATCGCAGCAGTCTGTTCTGCCGGATCGCCCGAATCCGCCCCAAAGGTTGTTGAAATCGACGCAGCTGAGCTGCAGGCAGCGGTGGACAGAGCGGCCCCGTTCTCCTTGCTGCTGGCGGACCGCAGCCATTTGGTCGAGGTTTCCGAGACGGTCCGAATCGACAAGCCGCTGACGCTCGTCGGCCTCCACATGCGCCTCGCACCGGGCCTTGCCAAGACTCCCATCCTAGAAGTCCTTTCCGAACACGTCAGGATCCGGGACTTCGCGCTGATCGGGAACGGCGATTCGGTAACGCAAGAGGACAGGGCTCCCTTGATCGTGGTCAGGCGAGGACGGTTCGTGATCGAGGACGGCCAGACCGACAACAGTGCCAAGAACGGTGTCATGATCACGCCGTCCTCGGAGTTCGGGGACATCGAGCACGGCGTGATCCGCAACGTCACGGGCCGGGACACGATTCGCGACATCGTCTCGATCGGCGGAAGGGGGAACGAGGGCCTGTACGTCCGGCACTTGGTTGTCGAGAACATCCGCAGCTACGGGTCACGGCTGAGGGGGCCTGTCGAGGTATCCGACGGAAGCGAGCACATCACGGTCCGCGACATCTACGCGGAGTCGAGCTTCTACGGCGTTGACGTGCAGGATCACGGCAAGGAAGGGATGATCAACCGCCATATCCTCATCGACGGAGCGCAGGTCAAGGACTGCGTGACCGCGATTCGCACGGCGAACAGGGACTTCGGCCACGATGGCCTGACGATTCGCAACGTGTCCGGGCAGGACTTCCGCGACGACGACCGATGGCGGCCGGTGCACGTGCGCAACACGACGAACCTGCTGATCGAAAACGTCCGGATCAGCGGCGGGTCCGCGAACGCCCCGTGGCTGGTGGTGGAGAACAGCGACAACGTCGCCATCCGGAACGTCACTCTCATTGACGCGAACCAAGAGGGTCCTGCGGTGGTTGTTGAGGACGCGGACAACGCACTCGTCGATAACGTCGTCTTGACCGGCCGGTCGCGGCCGGGCCGCGCAATCGAGTATCGGATACGCGCCGACGAGCGATTCGGCGGATTGCGCATACGCAACGTCGTCGCTTCGGGAACCAAGTCGGCCGGGATCGCCCTTTCAAACCTGAGCAAGTCCGGCAGCCTGAGTTCTTATGCCATTACGGACAACATGGCGACGGTGAGGGCCGACTTGGAGGCGAAGTCCCGCATCGTCAAGGGCAACCTTTAGAGTCTGCGGCCGGCCGGCCCTTGGATGCAGCTTCCACTGGCGCGCGACAATGCCGCGCCAGCATACGATGTATCCTTGCGGTGACCGCCTAGATTCGAGCAATCGATAAGGCGGCCCGACAGTCCCAAACCTCCTGAAATGCAAACCCTCGCCAGACTCTTGCTTGTCACCGCCATGGCTCACGCCCTAGCATGGGCCGCTCCGCCGAACATCCTCTTCATCGCGATCGACGACCTCAATGACTGGACCGGGTTCCTCGACGGTCACCCCCAGGCCCAGACACCCCACATGGACCGTCTCGCGAGCAAGGGCGTCAACTTCCGCAACGCTCACACCGCTGCCCCCGGCTGTTCGCCAAGCCGCAACGCACTGTTGTTCGGCATACAGCCGTTCCATTCCGGGCTGTACCCGTTCTACGACACCGACAAGATCGACGCCCACATCGTCGACCAGTACACGACCCTGCCGCAGCTGTTCAAGGAGAGCGGCTATGACACGTTCGCATCGGGGAAGATCCACCACGGAACAGCGTGGACCTATGGCAAAGACGGCGGCCGTCGCGAATGGACCGAGCACAACGCCGAGAGGATCGCCGGACTGCCCCCGCTGGTCTACGAGCCAGAGGCCGGCTACGTCCAGGGCAACAGCCGCAAGATGGCGTTCTGTCCGACCACGTCGCCGCTAGAACACCACCGGGACTACGTCACTGCCGAATTCGGCGTGGACGTGTTGAACCGGGAGCATCAAAGGCCCTTCTTCCTGGCGGTCGGATTCTACAAGCCCCACCTGCCCTTTATCGCCCCGATGCGATTCTTCGAGCTCTACCAAGACGGTATCGAGGCACCTCCCGTCAAGACCGACGACCTTGCAGATGTCCCGTGGCCGGCGCGGCGCAACGTTCGGCTGAATGACGACATCCGATACCGCCAGGAGGGTACTTGGGAGGATGTCAGGCGAGCGTACCTGGCATCGATCTCTTGGACGGACTGGAATGTGGGCCGTGTCTTGGACGCCCTCGAAAACAGCCCTTACAACGAGAACACCATCGTCGTGCTGTGGTCCGACCACGGATACCATCTCGGCGAAAAGCGCAGCTTCCGCAAGTTCTCGCTCTGGGAGGAGGCGACTCATGTTCCGTTCATCATTTGGGACACGCGCGAAGATGCCGCGACTGGTCGCTCAACTGACGAGGCGGTCTCGCTGATCGACATCTATCCCACGCTTGCCGAAATGGCCGGGCTCGACGCGCCCTCGTATGTTGACGGCGCCAGCCTCGTGCCCTTCCTGGCAGACGCGACTTACCAGAGAGCGGAGCCAGCGATTACGACCTGGGGGCGCGGGAACTACTCGGTCCGCACCCGGAACTGGCGTTACGTTCGCTATTTCGACGGCAGCGAGGAGCTCTACAATCACTCCGACGATCCGCAGGAATGGCTGAATCTGGCGGGCAAGCCGGCCATGGCCGGGCAGAAGAAGAAGCTCGCCGCTTGGCTGCCCGAGCGCGAAGCGCCGCTGGTCTTGACCGGCAAGGCCCTCCACAGCGTCTTCGATGCCGATGAGCCGGACATGGCCGAGTTCCGACAGCAGTGGAGCGACCTCAAAGCCACGGTCAGCCCGCCACTAGAATGATGGGCCAACCTCTTGGTGCGATCGAGAGTACTGCGTCCCGTCTGCTGTGAAGACGGGACATCACGGTTGGAACTTCATCCTCACTCCCGCGAGCTCTAGCCCGACCCCGGGCAAGCCGCCTAGAAGCTGAATTGCAGCAGGAAGCGGAAGGTTCGGCCGTCGTTGAGCGTGTTCGTGATCTGACCGAAGTTTGGGGACGTGAGATTGAGTCCTGGCTCGGCAAATTGCGGCGAATTGAGGAAATTGATCGACTCGGCGCGGAAATCGATCGCCTTGTCGGCGCCCAGTGGCCATGAACGCGACAGGCTCAGGTTGACGTTGTTAATGGCATCCTTGCGCATGACGTGGCGGCCGAGCGTGCCGGACGCCTGCCCCGGTTTCAGGAAGCCGAAGGCCGAGAACGGCATCATTGCGCGCGAGGTGTCGGGGTGGTCGATAGCCCGGCCGAGGACGGATGGGTCGAGGAGATTCGGCCGGTCCCGGCCCGTGCCGTCGACGTTGCCGAATCCAGGCCCGTCAGAACCCGTGTCGATCACGAAGGGAGTGCCCGATTTGACGAGCACAACACCGGACATCTGCCATCCGCCAGCTACCCTCCCCAGCCATCTGGTCCGCGAAAGTCTTGGCAGCTCGTAGCTGACGCGAGCGAGGAAAGAGTGGGGTTGGTGGAACGAGCTCACCGCCCGCATCGTCCCGTGCACATCGATCTCGGACGGGCTCTGTCCCCACCAAGCGTCAGAGCTTGAAGCCGTGTTGACAAAGTCTCCGCCTAGATCGATCGCCTTGCTGAACCAGTACGACATATCGAGCGTCAGGCCCCGCCAGCGAGAAGCGACCAGCCGCGCCTTCGCCGCATCGTAGTACCCGCGCGAGCTGTTGAGCACGCGGCGAACCTCGAAGTATCGCGGGTCTGCGCGGCGTTCGTTGATGGTGCTCGTTGTCAGGGGGATCCCGGGAACGGGGCGCCCTCGGTTCGTGTTCCAAAGATTGAGCAGCCGGATCGTGCGGCTGCCGACATAGCCGACTTCAAGGTTCCAGTCGCGTGCCAGGGCCAGCTCCCATTGGAAGTTGTACTGGTGGGAGTAAGGCATCGCCAGGTCCGGGTCCAACTCGACGATAGTGCTGCGCGCGCTAGGGTCAAGAGCCCCGGGCTCGAGATCGGACAGGGGATCTACCAACTTCGGCGCTAGGATCACGACATTGATGCTGCCAGGGGGATTGAAGCGCGCCTGGCTGTACGTGACCGGAAAGATCTCGCCGTAGTGGAGCCCATAGGCTCCTCGCAGCACGCCGCCGTTCCCGCCCAAGCGGTATGCGAACCCGAAGCGAGGCGCTAGATTATTGCAGTCGCAATCGTATGGAATCCGATTCCGGCTGTTGACCTCAGAAGGCGCGAAGGCCGGCTGGTAGCGCAGCCCAAGCGTGAGCGTCAGATCAGACGAGACCCGCCACTCGTCACCCGCATAGAACGCCGCGTCCCAAGTCCGGAAGCCGCGACTGATGTCTCCGACAGCCTGCTGGTACTGACTGGGCCGGCCGAGACGGACATTGGTGATGGTGTCGTTCCCGAAATTGTCGTTGAAGACGTACTCGCCTCGATGATTGGAGCTTTCAAAACCGTTGATCCGCCTGCGTACCGCCGTTGCGCCCACAGTCAGCACATGCTTCCCGCGGTGATGGCGCAATTGGGCCGCGTACCGGAATGTATTCCGGGAGCGGTCAATCGGGATGATCGGGCCCGGTCCGAGAAATTGCAGAGCCGCAGAAATCCAGATGAGAGGCCCAACCGCCGAATCATCCGGGACCAACAGCGACCCGACCCTGTCGAATCCCGCAGACGCGTCCATCGTAGTGGCCGCGGACCAGGTCCGGCTCCAAGTGACGCGTGCCCTGTGGTTCTTGGTGGTGGTGTTCGGGTTCTGCCCGCCGACGAGCTGAAACGCTTTGACCTGCTGCGCGGTGAACTGGTAGCCGAGCACAAAGCGGTCGCGATCCCCGGCGGTGATATCCAGGCGAGGCGCCAGCGAATCGTTGTCGATCGACTGTGGCGAGTTCGTATTGAGCGCGCGCGGGTCGATATCGGGACGGTTGGGCGGTTCGTCCGGATAGGCCGCAAGCATCCGGCTCACGAAGTGCCGTGTCGCTTGATCTACCGGCTCGCCTGTGACAGGGTCGCGATCCAGCGGCGTTCGCTCATCCGTCTTTGGTACAAGCACGTTCCCATTGACGTTGCCTCGAACTCTCTTCTGGCTGCCGTCGAGACTGAGATTCACGCTTCGTCCCAGAGGCGTCACGATTTGGAATCCATAGTCATTCGAACGAGCCGGCTGGACGCCTCCAACCTGAAAGAACGAGCGCGCGCTGAACACGCTGTTGTTGTGTGTTTCGTAGATTCTGCCGTGTACTCCGGACGTTGCCGCGTGCGCTTGATGCAGAGGCGCGGACGGCGAGCTGCCGATCTCTGCGCCGAAGTAGCTGGTCTCAGCCTTGAACTCTTTGATGATCGTCGCCGAGGCGCCGAGCCGCTGGGTGAGCTCCCGCTGCACCGCGTTGTCAACCAGCGTAATCCTGACATTCTCGTTGCGGCGGCTCTCACCCGCCGAGGAGTCCGTCTGGCCCAGGAGGTTGAGTTCCGTGCGGTCGGGCCCGGAGTTATTCCCTTGAACGGCGTCTGAACCCGGGTCCTCTGCGGTGGGGGCTGACGCAGGTGCGCCCCTCTCGGCCGCCGTTGAGCCGCGTTGGAGCGGGGCGTCACCTGCTGCGAGGGGGATAGAGGAAGCGAGTCCGGCGGCCCAGACCAGCAACGAGCGCCTACTCAACAGGCCCGCAATGGCATTCACCGCACGCCGCCTTGGGGAGTGCGAACCTCGATTCCAGTGTGCGCAGGAACCCGGCTCGCAGCGAAGAAATGTACCTGCCACCCCAACAGCCCAACTTGAGAGTTGCTGCCGGAGAGTATACGACGGGGCGGAAGAGGATCGACTCCGATCCCTCGGCGATCCCGCTCATGCTCACTCCCCTGATGGGGAATCCAGGTCAGAACCTCTCGAAGCTGCTCCGACCGCCGGCATTGATATATCGCTCGTACCAAGGGTGGTTGTGCGGCAGTGGTACTCCGTCGCGCGTCCAGCCGTCCCGGCGGGGTTCCGAGGGCATGGCGTCTTCGGTCTCGACACGCCAATTGTCCAGAAGTGTCCGCAGGCGGTTCAGTTCGGCCGCATAGGCCGGGTCGCCCGAGAGATCGCGCAGCGACATCGGGTCGACCTGGAGGTCGTACAACTCCTCGTACGGGCGGGGCTCGCGAAAGAGAAACTTCTGGGCCTCCGTCAGGCGTCCGGCGCGCTGCGCCTGGAGATAGCCGGACCAGGTGATCGAGTTGATGGAATCGACGCTGTTCCACAGCGGCTTCTCCCAGTAGTAGTTCCGGACCAACAGGAAACGCCCGGTTCGGACAGCCCGGGTGAACTGCTCGAAGTCGTGCCAGTTGGCCTCGGCGTAGATCGCCTCCCGACCCGGAGCTTCCGGATTCCGCAGCACGTCGGCCGCGCTGGTGCCTTGGGCTGAGTCGAGCCCGTACCCAGCCACGTCAAGCAGGGTGGGAGCAAGGTCTACAACGCTAAACAAGCCCTTCTGCACGCTTCCCGCAGGGACGGTGCCCGGAAGCCGGACGAGCATGGGCGTCCGGATACCGGAGTCGTAGAGCGTCGTCTTGGCACGGGGAAAGGGCATGCCGTTGTCGGAAACGTAGGCGATCAGGGTCGAGTCGAGGACACCCTGCCGGCCCAGTTCCGCCAGGATTTCCCCAACGTGCGAGTCGAACCGCGTCACCTCGTCGTAGTAGAGCGCTAGGTCCTGTCGAATCAGCGGGTGCTCGGGCAGGTACGGAGGAACGACCACATCGGCGGGACTGTGCGGGTTGGGGATGGCGTTCTCATCGAACGGACGGTGCGGATCCTTCGAAGCGACCCAGAAGAAGAACGGCCGGTCCATAGGCCGTCCTGAGAGTGCCTTGATCGCTTCGACGGCGGTCTCCTTGCCAGGGCAGTCGACGACAACGTCCCAGTGCCTCTGTTCGGCGTCGCCGAGATGCCACTTGCCGACAGACATGTTGTAGTAGTTCTCGCGGCGGAGCCGGCGAGCCATGGTCGTTTGCTCGGCCGGCAACGGCATGTGCAGATCCTCAGCCCCGGTGGAGTGGGGGTAGCGGCCGGTCAAGATGCTCGATCGCGACGGGCTGCAGGAGGAGATCGTCAGGAAGGCGTTGTCAAGGCGCATGCCCTCGCGAGCGAGCCGGTCAATATTCGGAGTGCGAAGGGTGGGATGGCCGTAAATTGACAGGTCCCCCTCCCCTTGGTCGTCCGCGATGAAGATCAAGATGTTGGTGGGCTGGGCTAGGGCATCGTGCGCTAGCAACGACGCCAAGACGAGCAAGCCGAGGAACATCTTCTGGATTATAGTCAGGGGCAATCTGGCAGCCGGGCGGCAGACGTTAGCCCGGCGGGCTACGGCCGGAACGCAGTCTTTCGGGGATCGGATCGTTTGCGCTCGGGGCCACGAGGCCCGTATCGGAAAGCGTGAGGCAAGGCCCGGCCTCTCCTCTTACTGAATCAGGATTAGATCGGCCTGCCGCTGGTGCAGCATCTCGGCACCGCTGCTTGTGATCACGACGTCTTCCTCAAGGCCAATGTGGATCTCTCCCATGCCTTCGTAAGGCGCATACAGAATCGGCTCGACCGCGAACGTCTGGCCCTCTTCCATCTTCAAGAAGACCGTGGTGCCGTAGCGCTCGGGCCAGTCGGGCCCGAGCAATGGCCCCACGTCATGGACGGCAAAGCCAATCGCATGGCCGGTGCCGTGCGGAGGACCCTCGAAACCGGCCTGTTCGAACATCCTGCGAGCGATGGCGTCAATCTCATTGCCCGAGACGCCGGGCTTCATCGCCGCAATCTGCAGATCGGCTGCCTCGCGGGCGGTTTCCCACATCTTCAAGATCTGAGGCGGAGCCGCGCTCTCTCCCGCTCGCAAGACGTAAGCGGTTCGCTGCAGGTCCGTCGAATACCCGTTCAGCGTGATGCCAAAGTCGATGCGCACTAGGTCCCCCGGGTGGATGACCCGGCCGCTCGGGTCGGCGTGCCCGCGGGAAGGCCCGGCAACGACGCTGATGAAAGGCACGGTGGCCCCGAGCTCGGCCGTTTGCGATCGCAGAAATGCGCCGATGTCCCTTTCCGAGGTCACGCCCGGTGTGATCACTGCCCGCGACAGCGCTTCCCGGATGAACCTGTCGGTGTGCTGCGCCGCCTCACGCAGAATCTCCACTTCGGAGGGCAGTCGACGTCCGCGGAATGAGGCAACCAGGGGTTCTGAGGACACGAACCGGGCAGCGATGTCCTCGCCCAAGACCTCCTCAAGATAGTTGCGCATCCCGGTGGTCAGCCCGTCAGCGATGGGCATGTCGCGCGAAACGTTCACGGCGATTCGCTGGGGATCGAGCGCAGTTACGAAGCTCTTGAGGTGAGGCTTGATGCCCTCGCTCTTGTAACTGAGCACTTCGTCGTAGATCCCGGTCTCCTGCAGCGGCACGACATCGTAGCTGGCGGCGATGGCCGTCTTGCGCAGCCCTTCCTGGGAGCGGTCGAAGAGCAGCGCCATCCGGGCGACCGCGTCGCCGCCGCCGAGGTCCGCCGCCAGCGGGTCCGCGGCCTCTTCCCGCGTAAAGACCAGCCACAGGTCGATGTCATGGGCCTGCATCGCGCTCGGGAGCAGCTTTTCCACGCGCTCCCGGAGCACGTCGGCACTGACCGCGACGCCACCGCCGGCAGCGCCCAGCGGCGCCACGATGAAAAGGGCCAGCAACATCAGCCTGAACCGGGGCATGCTTGCTTTCGGGGGCATTTCAGAGGACCGATTGCCCGGGCATCAAGCCCGGTGGGAACGATGGGTTACGCTAGCACGATGGCCTCCCTCGTGGCAAGAGACCGGGCTTGCATCTGGCACCCGTTCACGCAAATGAAGACCGCGCCGGACCCGCTGCCGATTGTCGGCGGAGACGGCGCTTACCTGATTACCGAAGACGGGCGGCGCGTCCTCGATGGGATCTCGTCATGGTGGGTCAATGTCCACGGCCACTGCAACCCCAAGGTCAGCCAGGCATTGGCGCAGCAAGCACAGCGCCTCGAGCACGTCATGTTCGCGGGCTGCACGCACCCGCCGGCCGTCGAGCTTGCCGAGCGGCTGTTGGCCAAGCTGCCCAAGAGCCTGAACAAGGTCTTCTTTTCCGACAACGGCTCCACCGCCGTCGAGGTCGCGCTGAAGATGGCCTACCAGTACTGGACCAATCGCGGCGAACGCCAGCGCCGCACCTTCCTAGCCCTCAAGCACGCCTACCACGGGGACACGGTCGGCGCCATGTCCGCCAGCCATGACTCTCTGTTCACGGCCAGCTACGCACCGCTCTTGTTTCACGTCGAGCGCGTCGCCGTGCCGCAGGACTATCTCGCTTCCCTGGACCCCGCCAACAACGGCAGCGCCACCGCGGCGCTGACGGAGTTCGAAGACCTGCTGCGATCCCGCTGCGACGAGCTCGCCGCTGTCATCGTCGAGCCGATGTTGCAGGCGGCCGGAGGCATGCTGGTCTGGAAGCCCCAGATGCTGCGCAAGGTGCGAGAGCTGTGCGACCGCTACGGACTGTTGCTGATCGCAGACGAGGTGATGACGGGATTCGGGCGCACAGGGAAGATGTTCGCCTGCGAACACGGTCCCGTCGAGCCCGACCTGATGTGCCTGTCGAAGGGGCTCACCGCTGGGTACCTGCCCTTGTCCGTGACCGCCGCCTCGGATGCGGTCTACGAGGCATTCCTGAGCGACGACCGCAGCAAGACCTTCTTCCACGGCCACTCCTTCACGGCCAATCCCTTGGGTTGCGCGGTAGCGCTCGCTGGGTTGGACATCTTCGAGAACGAAGGCGTGCTGGGACGGGTGGATGGCATCTCGTCCAGGATGCGCAGCAGGCTGCAGGCGCTGGTTGGCCGCAAGTACACCAAGGACGCTCGCCAGATCGGGGGCGTGGGGATTCTGGAAGTCGAAACGGGCGGCAAAGGATACCTCGCCGATATCGGACCGCGCATGGCGACCTTGTTTCTGGAGCGCAACCTGCTCCTGAGGCCGCAGGGCGGCATCGTCTACTTCATGCCGCCATATGTGGTGACCGACAAGGAGATTGACTGGGTCTTCGACCAGATCGAGGAGGTCGTCAGCATCGCTACACGGGACGCCGGCTGACGTCCGGCGCACGCCGCGCTCACTCGGTCGGATCGGACTCCGGCAGCTCATGCCGGAACATCGAAAGGCGGTTCGCACCCACCTTCACGACCCGCACCCTCCTTAGTGACCCGTACCGTTCGGCGAGTTCCAACTGTTTGGCGTGCTGCGCGATCACCCACTGTGCCGACTGCCCAGCAAGCGCAGCCAGCGTGGAAGCGTACTCATTGACGGCTTCATAGGGCGGGCCTAGAAAGTAGATGTCGGCGTCAAGCTTGTCAATCACATCGCTGACCGGAGCCTGCCGAAGCTGCGCCTGATCCGCTGCGCCGACCATTTCAAGGTTG
>JAJDZN010000278.1 GCA_022824585.1 Bryobacterales bacterium
GGCTTGTTTAGGAACTTCCATCATCCAACAGAGAGTGAGCTTGTTTCCACCCGGCCCAGCGCCCCGCTCCGACCTACTCCTAAAAACCGCTATCCCGCTAATTTTGCAAAAGGCTCTCGCGAAAAAAATTTCGGCGATATTCTTCGCGCAATGGTGGCGGGATGATGGCAGATGGGCCTGATTCGCGCAAGCTTACGGTGATTCGGGGCCGTTTTCCCTGCTTTCGGTACGGCCTTGACCGGCTGTGTATGCTTGTTGGAGAATTTCTTGGGGGCTGCATTCTTCGGGAAGCAGTCTCCAATATCTAGTGCATCTGGCGAGACATATACCAGAAGATGTGCTAGAGTTGTGCGCGGTATCGCTTGGAGCGAGTCAGCGACGCGACATGCGGTTGGCGGTGCGAAAGTAACAAGGAGGCCAGTGGGGCGATGGGCACGGCAGGAATCGACACAGTGGTGGAACCCAAGGCGGGAGTGGCGGCTGCCACAGGGGCGGAGGCGGCCAAGGACGCGGCGCGGACCCGGCGCGGCCTGGCCTTCGAGCGCTATTTCACCAGCGACCTCAAGGACGGCCAGACGCCGTACGACGTGCTCGAGTGGGAGCAGCGCTCGGCGGTGATCGCCGACGTGAAGGGAAACATCGTCTTCGAGCAGACGGACGTCGAAATGCCGTCCGACTGGTCGCAGACCGCGACCAATATCGTGGCCAGCAAGTACTTCCACGGCACGGTCGGGCGGCCGGACCGCGAGCGCAGCCTGCGCCAGCTGGTGCACCGCGTGGTGGACACGATCGCGGACTGGGGCGGCCTTGGCGGCTACTTCGCGTCAGAGGCCGACGTGGAGGCCTTCCGCGATGACTTGGCTCACCTCATGCTGACCCAGAAGGCGAGCTTCAATTCCCCGGTGTGGTTCAACGTTGGCGTGCGCAAGGAGTCGCGCGGCTACGGCTGGGCGTGGGACGAGTCCAGCGAGCGCGTCGCTGCGCTGGATCCGGACCAGCATCGGCCGCAGTGTTCGGCCTGCTTCATCAACTCGGTCCAGGACTCGCTGGAGTCGATCCTGGACCTGGCCAAGACCGAAGGCATGCTGTTCAAGTGGGGCTCGGGCACCGGCACGAACCTCTCCAACATCCGCGAGGACGACGCCGGCCTGGCCGGTGGCGGGCGGGCTTCCGGCCCGGTGTCGTTCATGAAGGGCTTCGATGCGTTCGCGGGAGTGATCAAGTCCGGCGGCAAGACGCGTCGCGCCGCCAAGATGGTGATCCTTGATGTCGATCACCCGGACGTGAAGGACTTCATCTGGTGCAAGGCGCGCGAGGAGAAGAAGGCCCACGTGTTGATTCAGAACGGATACGATGCGGCGATCGACGGGGACGCCTACTCGACAATCTCGTTCCAGAACGC
Organism: Bryobacterales bacterium; assembly: GCA_022824585.1. Lineage (GTDB taxonomy): Bacteria > Acidobacteriota > Terriglobia > Bryobacterales > UBA6623 > VXMF01. The sequence goes on from JAJDZN010000278.1 coordinate 1,403, forward strand.
CAACAACTCGGTGCGGGTCACCGACGAGTTCATGCACGCCGCCGGGGACGGGCGCGATTGGTGGACACGTTCCGTCCTCAGCAAGCAGCCCAAGGAGCGCCACAGCGCCAAGGATCTGCTGAACGACATTGCCGAGGCCACGCACCAGTGCGGCGATCCCGGGATGCAGTTCGACACGACGATCAACAGGTGGAATCCGGTCAAGAACACGGATCGGATCCATGCCTCGAACCCCTGTTCGGAATACATGTTCTTGAACGACTCGGCCTGCAACCTGGCGTCACTGAACTTGAAGAAGTTCCAATCCTCGAACGGCACCTTCGAGGTTGAGTCCTACCGCCGGGCGGTTGCCACGATGATCTTGGCCCAGGAGATCTTGGTCGACAACGCGGCCTATCCGACCGAGCGGATCGCGTTCAACTCTCACTCCTATCGTCCGCTGGGCCTCGGCTTCGCCAATCTTGGCGCAATGCTGATGTCCATGGGCGTGCCGTACGACTCGGATCGCGGCCGGGCCATCGCGGGAGCGGTCTCGGCCACGATGTGCGGACAGGCTTACCTCACCAGCGCGCAGATCGCCGAGGTGCGCGGCCCGTTCAAGGGCTTCGGGGACAACCGCGAGCCCTTCCTCGAGGTGATTCGGATGCATAGGGATGCGAGCAAGGAGATCGCCACGAAGGGCGTGCAGCCCGACCTGCGGGCTGCGGCCGAGGCGGCGTGGCAGGAGGCCTACGCGGTTGGGCAGCAGCACGGCTATCGCAACGGCCAGGTCACGGTGATTGCGCCAACCGGCACGATCGGGTTCATGATGGACTGCGACACGACCGGCGTGGAGCCGGAGCTTGCTCTGGTGAAGTACAAGAAGCTGGTCGGGGGCGGTGTGATCAAGATCGTCAACAACACGGTCTCGGAAGCGCTGGAGCGGATCGGCTACAGCGAGCAACAGGTCGCCGAGATCGTCGACCACATCGATTCGACGGAAACGATCGAGGGGGCGCCGGAACTCGGCGACGAGCACCTGCCAGTGTTCGACTGCAGCTTCAAGCCGCTCAACGGCGAGCGCTCGATCCACTTTAGCGGGCACCTGAAGATGATGGCCGCGGTGCAGCCCTTTATCTCGGGCGCGATCTCCAAGACGATCAACATGCCGCAGGAGTCCACGGCGGACGATATCGCCGACGCCTACATGGACGCGTGGCGTCTGGGGCTGAAAGCTGTGGCCATCTACCGCGACGGCTCGAAGGGGGCGCAGCCACTGAGCACAGGCCAGTCGGACCAGGGCGACGCGGACGCGACCAAAGACACCACGCCCCGCCCGCTGCGTCGCAGGCTGCCGGACGAGCGCGAGTCTCTAACGCACAAATTCTCGGTAGGGGGGCACGAGGGCTATCTCACGGTCGGGCTCTATCCGGACACCAAGCAGCCCGGCGAGATCTTCATCCGCATGGCCAAGGAGGGCTCGACGATCAGCGGCCTGATGGACAACTTTGCTACTGCCATCTCGCTGACGCTGCAGTACGGGGTGCCGCTGCACACCCTGGTGGAGAAGTTCGGCCACGTGCGGTTCGAGCCGAGCGGCTGGACGAACAACAAGGACATCCACTACGCCAAGTCCATCACCGACTACATCTTCCGCTGGCTGGGCGCAAGGTACGCTCCGCAAGATGGGGAAGCTGTCGGCCAAATCGACCAAGCCCTGCCAGCCGTGACTGCGAGCGCGCCGTCCTCGGGCAGCGTTGCGGTGGAGGAAGCCGCCCAAGCCATGGACTCGCCGGTGGACGGTCCGCCCTGCACGGAGTGCGGCTCGATCATGAGCGTGAACGGCAACTGCTACCGCTGCCCGAACTGCGGCTCGACCTCGGGCTGCAGCTGAGGGGCGGGCGGGAACCTGCGCCAGATCTGCGCGGGCCCGCTGCTCCGCTGCCGATCGCTGCCGGGCGTCAGGCCAGCAACGGCTCGATCAGGCGACCGGCCACGTCCGTGAGCCGGAAATCGCGGCCTTGGTGCCGGAACGTGAGCTTGGTGTGGTCCAGGCCGAGCAAGTGCAGTATCGTCGCCTGCACGTCATGGACCTCGACCGGATCCTTGGTGATGAAAAACCCGAGCTCGTCCACCTCTCCAATGGTCCGGCCGGGCTTGATGCCGCCTCCGGCGAACCACATGGGGAAGTTCTCGACGTGGTGGTTGCGGCCGGGCTGTTCCTTGATCTCGCCCATGGGGGTCCGGCCGAACTCGCCGCCCCAGATCACCAGCGTGTCGTCCAGCAGGCCGCGCTGCTTGAGATCGGTGACCAGCGCTGCTGAGGCGCGGTCTACGTCTAGGGCGACCTCGTCGAGCTTGTCGGCGAGGTTGTTGACGCGGTTGCCATGGTGGTCCCAGCCGGTGTGATAGAGCTGCACGAAGCGCGTGCCGCGCTCCAAGAGGCGGCGGGCGACTAGGCAATTGTTGGCGAAGGTCGACTTGCCCGGCTCGGCCCCGTAGAGGTCCAGCGTTGCCTGGCTCTCGCTGGACAGATCCATCAGTTCCGGACCGCTGGTCTGCATGTGGTGGGCGAGCTCGTACGCGGCGATGCGGGTGGAAATCTCCGGATCGCCGACTTCTGCCAGTCGCGCCAGGTTGAGTTCGCGAATGGCGCTGACTCTCGCCGCCTGCCTTTCGGCCGAGAAGCCCGGAGGGCTGGACAGATTCGGGATGGGGTCCGCCGAGCGGAGGAATTCCACCCCTTGGTAGGTCGTCGGCAGGAACCCGCTGCCCCATATGTTGGCACCGCCCATCAGGTTTTGCTTGCCGGAGCGCAGCACGACAAAGGCGGGCAGGTTCTGGGACTCGCTGCCGAGCCCGTAGGTGATCCACGAGCCCATCGAGGGCCGCCCGTAGCGCGTGGAACCGGTGCTGAAGAAGAGCTTCGCGGGAGCGTGGTTGAAGTTCTCGGTCTTCAGGGTGTAGATCAGGGACAGGTCGTCCACGATGCCTGCCATGTGAGGGAAGACCTCGGACACCCAGATGCCGGACTGGCCGTGCCGACGAAAGTCGCGCTGCGGGCCGAGCAGCTTGGGCCGCTGCTTGGTGAACTGCTCCATGAATGCGAAGCGCTTGCCGTCCAGGAAGGAGTCCGGGGTCGCTTGGCCGTCGAGTTCCCTGAGCTTCGGACGCCAGAGCCAAGTCTCGAACTGGCTGGGAGCGCCAGACATGAACAGGTATACGACACGCTTGGCCTTGGGCGCGAAATGAGGCCGCTTGGGTGCTAGGGGGCGCTCCGAAACGGAGCCGGGCGCTGCGTGCAGCCCGGTCGGGCTGAGCAGGTCGGCGAGCGCCAAGCCGCCCAAGCCCACGAAGCACTGGCTGAAGAAGTGACGCCGGGTGGCGTGCAACAGGTGGAGTTGTGTGGGTGTCATGGCGGGTCACTCCCGCGTGATGAACTCGTCAAGGTTCATCAGCGTGCTTGCCAAGGTGGTCCAGGCGGCCAGCTCCGCTGGCTCCTCGCCGTCCCGGCTGCCAAGCGTCAGGATCCCCTTCGCTCGTTCCGGGTAGGTTTGGAACTCGTCCAACTGAGTGCTGGCGAAGTTGGTCAGGGTTGCCAACTCGTCCGCCGATGGAGGGCGGGCGAGGCAGATGCGGAAGGCATGCGCGGCCCGCTCCGCGACGCCGCTTTCAGGGTGGTCCTCCACGACGCGGCGGGCGAGCCCTTGGGCGAATTCGTGGAAGCCGGTGTCGTTCAGAAGCGTGAGCGCCTGCAGCGGGGTATTGGACCGGTTGCGCCTAGTTGCGGTGGTCAGGGCATCGGGGCTGTCAAAGACCATCAGGCCGGGATGGGGGCTGGTGCGCCAGAAATGCGTGTACAGCCCGCGCCGATAGCGGTCCTTGCCCTCGCTCTCCGGCCACGGCTTGCGAATCATCACTCCGGGCGGCTGCGCCGGGAAGACGCTCGGGCCGCCGATCTCGCGGGTCAGCATGCCGCTGGCCGAAAGGGCTAGGTCGCGAACGATCTCCGATTCCACGCGCAGGCGGTTCTGTCGCCCCAGCAAGCGGTTTTCGGGGTCCGCCGCGGCGAGGTCGGCGCGGTGTCCGGAGGCCTGTCGGTAGGTGGCCGAGGTGACGATCAAGCGGTGCAGCGCCTTCAAGCTCCAGTCGTTGTCCACGAACTCGGTCGCGAGCCAGTCGAGCAGGGCTGGATGCGTGGGAGGTTCGCCTTGCGTGCCAAAATCGTTCTCGGTCGCTACGATTCCCTGTCCGAAATAGCGCTGCCAGACGCGGTTGACCGTGACGCGCGGCATCAGGGGGTTGTCGCGGCGGACGATCCAGCGGGCTAGGTCGAGGCGGTTAGGATTCTCGGCTTCCAGCGGCGGCAACACGGCGGGCGTGCCGGCAAACACCTGCTCGCCCTTGTGGAGGAACTCGCCCTGCAGCAGGATGTGCGTCGGACGCGGTTCTGGCAATTCGCGCATCACCAGAGTGCTCGGGACCTTCGGCAATAGCGCCCTGACGGCGGCAATCGCCTTGCGGCGTTCCTGCATTCCGGGGTCCTGCGCCAGGAATTCGTTGCGCACGAACACCCTTCGGCCCTCCAAGCGGTCCTCCGGGGCTTTGCGCAGGATGCGCTGGACACCGAGCGGAAGCTTGGCGATCTCGGCCTCGGTCAGGCTCGCTTCCCATTCGGGCTGCTTGGCGAGGAGTGTCTTCTGGTAGGCGGATTGTTCGGCCTCCATGGCCTCGATCTGCGCCTTGATGGCTTCCCGGCGCAGGTATTCTTCGTCGGTGCCGAACTCGAGCACGGGCTCGTAGGCCCGGGCCCGGCCCTCGTTGTTCTTGAAGGCGCCGCTAAGTTCATCGATGTTGTTGAAGAAGGCGAAGAACTCGTAGAACTCGCGCTGCGAAATAGGATCGTACTTGTGGTCATGACAGCGGGCGCATCCCAAGGAGAGCCCGAGGAAGGCTATGCCGGTCACGTCGACGCGGTCGACGACGGACTCTACCCTGTACTGTTCGAAGTCGACTCCTCCCTCCAGATTGAGCAGGGTGTTGCGATGGAATCCAGTCGCCACGATCGATTGCTTTGAAGGATTCGGCAACATGTCGCCGGCGAGCTGTTCGATCGCGAACTGTTGGAACGGCAGGTCGCGATTGAAGGCATCGATGACCCAATCGCGGTACATCCAGATCTCGCGCTGAGCGTCGGCGTTGTAGCCGTTCGAATCGGCGTAGCGGGCGAGGTCGAGCCAGTGCCGCCCCCAGCGCTCGCCATAGGCGGGCGAATCGAGCAAGCGCTCTACGATGCGTTCGTAGGCGTTGGGCGCGGTGTCTTCGACAAAGTCGCGAACCACGTCTGGAGCGGGCGGGAGCCCGGTGAGATCTAGATGGACTCGACGCACCAAGGTGGTGGCGGATGCTTGGGCAGACGGTTTCAGGCTGGCCTCGTCAAGCCGCGCCAATATGAATCGGTCAATTGGATTGCGCGCCCATTCCGGTCGCGCCACGCTCGGGGGCTGTGGCCGCGTGATCGGCTGGAACGACCAGTGCTCGGCGCTTGCTGCCGGGGCGGGCGTCGCGGAGTGCGCGGGCCAGGGAGCGCCGAGTTCGATCCAGCGTTCGATGGCGGCGATCTTGTCATCCGGCAGCTTCCCGTCTGGCGGCATGCTGAGGGTCTGGGACTGGCGCAGGGCGGCGAGGACTAGGCTCTCTGAAGGCCGGTCGACGGAGATCGCTGGTCCGCGCGTGCCGCCTTCCAGCAGGCCCTCGCGGGAGGCCAGCGAAAGGCCGCTAGTGCGGAGCCGGTCGTTGTGGCACTGGGAGCAGCGAGTGTGGAGGATCGGCCGGATCTCGGACTCGAAGAAGCTGATCGCTGTAGCGGAAGAGGGCGCTTGCGGGGCTGCGCATAGCGACGAGACCGCTAGCGCGCCGATCAAGCCATGCGACCTGAAACGCATGAGTCCGCTGCCAGGAGAGCACCGCCAGCGCAGCCCGATGGACGGCGCCACAGATACACCCTTGCGCTGCCAGTCTAGCACCGTGCAGCCGGTGGCCGGTCCGTTACCGATCCAAGCGGTCGCGGAGCCTCTCGGAAAGCTCCGCTACCAAGGTTGGATGCGAAGCCGCGACATTCACGGTCTCCTTGTCGGCTGACGCGTGGTCGTACAGTTCCGCGAACCCGTCATCGTGGAGGATCAAGCGATGTGTCGCCGTGCGTATCGTCCGGGCGCCTCGACGGTAGGAGATCGCGGGGTGGCCGGTTGCGGCCGGATCGTCTAGGATCGGGCGCAGCGAGGCTCCGTGCACGAAGTCCGGTACCGGCAATCCGGCCAGATCGCAGAGCGTGGGGAACACGTCCAGGGTCTCGACGAGCGCATCCGACGGGACCCCGGGCTGCAGCAGCCCGCGATACGAAATGACGAGGGGGGATCGCAAGGATTCCTCGTAGAGGGCGTGCTTGCCCCAGATCGCGTGCTCGCCCAAGTGCCAGCCGTGATCCCCCCACAGCAGCACTACGGTGTTCTTTGAAGCGCCGCTCTGCTGGAGTCGCTCCAGAATGCGCCCGACTTGCGCGTCGGCGTAGGTCACGCAGGCGGCGTAGTGCCTGCGCACCTCCAGCGCGAATTCGGCATCTGTGTTCGGATCGCGGTTCCAACGCTGGTACTTCATGAACTCATTCGAAGCGTGCCAGGTGGTCCTTCCCTTCGGCTTGGCCGGGTGGGGCGTGGGCGGCAGTTGCTTGTCGGCGTAGTGCCTGAGGTACCGGAGCGGCGCACCGAACGGTAGGTGAGGACGAAGGATTCCAACGGCGAGGAAGAAGGGCCGCTCGCGATCGGAGGTCAACAGATCCAGCTGTCGCAGAGCCTCGTCGACCGAGTGCCCGTCCGGATAGATTGAGTCAGGGCCGTCCGCGGCTTGGTACACGGCCATCTCGGCGGGATCGCCCCGGATTTCTCCGCGAGCCAAGCCATGCATCCAGCCGCGAGGATGCTGCCAGGGGCCGGCTGGAAGCAGGTGGCGATCCCACGAGTCGGGCATTTCCAGTTGGCGGAGGTCGTCCCAGTCCTCCCCGCCGAGGCCGCCGGGATGGTGAGAGACCTTTCCGACCGAAACTGTTGTATAGCCGTGCCGGCGAAACCATGCGGGCATGCTCGGAGGCACGGTGCTTGGGTCGTCCTGCAACTGCGCGGCACGTTCGAACAGCGCGCTGTTACTGGCCCCGCCATAGCGACCGGTCAACAGGGTGTATCGCGAAGCGCCACAGGTCGGTGCTTGGACATAGTGCCTGCGGAAGGCTCGCCCGGCTGACACCAGCCGGTCGATGTGCGGGGAATGAACATACGAAGCGCCGAACGACGCCAGTTCAGGCCGCAGGTCGTCGACCGCGATTATCAGGATGTTCGGCGGCGTGTCCGCGGCGGTCTGTGGACCGCCGGTGCAGCAGAGTGCAGTGGCCGCGAAAAGGGAGAGCAGTGTCTTCACTCCAGCGCTCCGTCCATCGATCGGCAGGATCCCTAGGCGCGGTTCTTGGCATTGGCGATCCCGCCTGCCGGTCAAGTCCTGCATTGCCCGCGCGCCTAGAACGAACACAACGTTGGCGAGCGGAATGATACCACCTTCCCAGAGAGAGCTTCGCTTGGGCAACCGCCAGCGCACGCGGCGGCGGCTGCAGGCCGAGCGCGTGGTGCTGTGTGTGCAGGACGGCACCGATCTGAACTGCGCCGAGCATCCGGGCTGCGCGGAGCGGGGCCTGATCGGCAAGCACCAAGGTGCGCCGGGCACACTGGGGCTGCACATGCATTCGCTGCTGGCGGTGAGCCCACAGGGCATCCCGCTGGGGCTGCTGCAGATCCAGCACGAGGCCCCGGACTGGCAGGCGCAGCGGGGTTGGCCGCTGGAAGAACGCACGACGTTCCGCTGGGTGCGCGGGTTGCGCGAGTGCGCGCAGGTGGCGGGCCAGCTGCAGGCCACGCAGGGGGTGTCGGTGCTGGACCGCGAGGGCGACGCGGAGGAGCTGTTCGCCGAGCAGCGGCGGCTGGCGGGGGTCGAGCTGCTGGTGTGGGCCAAGCACAACCGCGCGCTGGGCGCAGGCCGGCCGAAGCTGTTCGAGCGGATCCGGCAGCGGGCGGCGTAGTGGCGGTTGCAAATCTAGGTGCAGCGCAGTTCGCAGCGGCCCGGCGCGCGCCGGCAGAAGGCCAAGCCGTTGTGCCAGGCGCGCACGGCGCAGGCGGAGTTGCGCTGGCAGACGGTGGAGCTGCGAGTCGGCGGGAGGCAGCGTTGCGGTTGCAGCTGGTGCATTTGTGGGAGCCATCGGCGCGGGACGGGGTGGAGGACTTGGAGTGGTTCCCGCTGACGAGCTTGGAGGAGGTGGCGTCGCAGGCGGATGCGGAGCAGGTGCTGCAGTGGTACCGGCTCAGGTGGCGCATCGAGGACTCGCACCGCATCCTCAAGTCGGGCTGCAAGGTGTGGAGTACCTCCGGCACCGCACGGAAGAGCGGTGACGATCAAGGCAGTGATTGCCTGGCGGCTGGCTGTGCTGACGCTGTTATGTCGCGAGACCCCGGAATTGCCGGCTGAGGTGTTCTTCACGCAGACCCAGATGCGGGTGCTACGGCACTTCGCGTCCAGGAGCAGGCTGGCCGAGTCGGGCAACCTAGGGCTGGCGGAGCGGGCGATGGCGATTCTCGGCGGCTACCTGTACCGCAAGAACGCTCCGCCACCGGGACACCAAGAGATCTGGGAGGGCTGGGCCCGATTGACCATCATGAGCGAGGCGCATGAGCTCAGGGACTCCTTCGAACCGCCTGCTCTTGCCTCTCAGGAGGAGCCCTGATCGTGACTTGCGGGGCAAGGGCAGGGGGTGCCAGGCGATGCCGCGCAGATCTACGGGATCGAGCAGGAGGGCGCGCACGGCGACATGCTCGCGTCCAGTGTTGGCGGCAACCTGCCGGGCGATCTGCGACTTGGCCGCGGCGGGCGGCCTCCAGACGATGCAGGGCTGTACAGTGCGGATGGCGATGGAAGGTTATGGGTGAGCGGTAAGGAGGCGGATCGCGTGGCGACACACCGTCCGGGAATCGGAGTTCGCCAAGCGAATCGTCCGGCGCGGAGCCGGCGAGCAGGTGCTGTCGCCGATCCGGTGCCGGGGCATGGGGGCGACGCTCCTTGCGAAAACCGGTTCAGCGCTTCCCGTTGGCCACGGCTTCCTCCGCGACGGAGGACAGGTTGGTGATATGCCCGTTGTGGCTCTCGGCGAGATTCATCAGGAGGATGGGTTGATCGGATTCGACCGCAAGGCGCCACTCGCCCGCGCCATCGCCCAACGCGCCGTGCACTCCGCCCTGCATGCCGTGGCCGGTCTCGAGCTGCGCGGCCTCTATGACGCGGGACTCTCCCGCGCCCACGGTCAGCCAAACGACGTCGCGCGACAAGGTTCCGGAATCGTCCGTGCCGCGGATCAACACCTGGCTGGCGAGCCGCCCCGGATTCACGATCCGGAGCTTGCCGGCCGGGGCGGTGTCGCCCGCCGGATTGAACATCGCCAACTCGTATCTTTGGCCCGACTCGTTCACCACCTCGTGCATCGGCGTGAGCGAACCCGTCTGTGTGCGAACATACGCCAGCACTTCAACGCCCGGTTTGCTGGCAATCTCCAGACGCCAGTCGCCCATCCCGGCTCCTGTGCTCCCGGACAGGCCCCCGGAGGCATTGCCCAGCTCCAGGTCCCAGGAGTTCAGATGCACGGCCTCGCCCGCGCCAAGCGCTAGGCTCAGCGGCGCATAGCGCCTTCCCCTGTCGTCGTAGGACTGCACGCGCACCGGGACGTTGGCCGCCGTATCGTTGACGATGCGCACCAATCCCTGCCGACCCAGCACATCCGAGGCCGAGGGGAAGTACGGCACGGCGTGGACCCCTTCGGATCGCAGCGCCGGGGAGGCATCGCCGGACAGGTTCGTGAGATGCCCGTCGCTGCTCTGCAGCAGGTTCATCACCGCCAGATCGCCACCCGAGGCGATGCTCAGCCGCCACATCCCCCGGCCGTCGCCAAGCGCGCCACGCAAGCCGGCAGCACCGCTTTCCAGTTCGGCCGCCGTAAGCAGCACGGACTCGCGGGCGCGAATATCCAGCGTCACCTCTCCTCCCGCCATGCCGCCGTCGTCCATCCCGGTGATCCGCGCCGTTAGCGCCTCGTCTCCTCGGTTCACCAGCCGCAGCATACTCGCCTGTCCCGTGCGATCCGCCGGACTGCTTGCCGGGTTGAAGGTCGGCACGCGGTGAAGGCCTTGTGCAGACTCCGCAATAGCGTGCATGGGGGCAAGCAGGCCGTCGTACGCTCGGACATAGGGCAGCACTTGGATGTCCTGTTCGCTCGACACATCCAGGCGCCAAGCGCCCGTGCCCGGTCCGATGGTTCCCGTCAGCCCCTTGGCCGCGTTGCCCCATTCGAGGTCGCGGGTGGTGAGATGGACAGACTCGCCGGGGCCGATGTGAAGCGTGACGGGCTCCGGACTCCATCCGGCATCGTCGGTGGGCTGAATCTGCACCTCGCCCGCTTGGGGGGAGCGGTTGACGAATCGCACCACGCCGTCATGCATCGGATTGGAAGAGCTGGGCATCAGCGGGGCGAACGCCTGGCTGATCACGCTGACGTCCATCAGGCACTGCAGCACATCGGTGATCGGCTTCCAGCCCTGCCAAACCCGTTCGCTCTCTTGCGCTTCCGCGAAGGTGTAGGGCGTGGAAGGTTTGGCGGTCGCGCCCACCCAGTCGGGGAGGGTCTTGTCGGTCCGTTCCCGCTGGTATGCGATCAGCACGCGGTACCAGTTCGCCCCGTAGTTCGGGTCTTTGGTCGAGTTCGATGTGTAGTAGCCCTCGACGGTGTTCCACTTGGCGTCGCTCACGCAGGACGAAGCGGGCGGCGGGTCGTCGTTGTCGCGCACCGTGACCGAAGCCGTGTCGTTCGGGGCCGCCGCCGCCGTGTAGCCCTCTCCAGCGTTGATCGTGACGCTGATCGACCCGTCGGGTTCGTCGGCGTTGTCGTCTACCGTCGCGACGGTGAGCGTGGCGCTGCCGGAGGCCGACACCGTGACCGTCTTCGTTCCGGTGGCGCCGGCGGTCGCGAAGTCACCGTTCTGGGCGATGTTGAGCTGCACCGTCAAGTCGGAAGCGGGCGCCGGATTGGCGTTAACCGTGAACGTCGCGCTTGTGCCCTCGTCCACGGCGGCGCCGGCGGACAGGCTCAGTTCGGGAACGGCTTCCGGTTCAGATTCCCCCAGGCACCGCAGCACATCGGTGATCGGCTTCCAGCCACCCCACACCGACTCGCCCGTTTCCGCTTCCTTGACGGTGTAGGGGGTGGTCGGCTTGGCTGTTGCGCCCGTCCAGGCCGGAAGCGTCTTGTCGGCACGCTCGCGCTGGTATGCGATCAGCACGCGGTACCAGTTCGCCCCGTAGTTCGGGTCTTTGGTCGAGTTCGATGCGTAGTAGCCCTTGACGGTGTTCCACTTGGCGTCGCTCACGCAGGACGAAGCGGGCGGCGGGTCGTCGTTGTCGCGCACCGTGACCGAAGCCGTGTCGTTCGGGGCCGCCGCCGCCGTGTAGCCCTCTCCGGCGTTGATCGTGACGCTGATCGATCCGTCGGGTTCGTCGGCGTTGTCGTCCACCGTCGCGATGGTGAGCGTGGCGCTGCCGGAGGCCGATACCGTGACCGTCTTCGATCCGGTGGCGCCGGCGGTCGCGAAGTCGCCGTTCTGGGCGATGTTGAGCTGCACCGTCAAGTCGGAAGCGGGTGCCGGATTGGCGTTAACCGTGAACGTCGCGCTTGCGCCCTCGTCCACGGCGGCGCCGGCGGACAGGCTCAGTTTGGGAACGGCTTCCAGTCCAGATTCCGGTTCCGTGCCTTGCCGGGCGGATGCTCTGTTTCGGTTGCCAATGTTCGTCAGGTGGTCATCCTCATCGTGGTCATCCTCATGCGTGGGGAAGCCGCAGCCATGGGATTCCCCAATGCCCTGCAGCCACGTCTGGAAAGCTGCGTCTGCGGGCGCGCAAATCCCCGCGTTGTTTCTCACATCCAAGTGCAGGTGAGAACCGAACGGGATGTTCGTGAGTTCGGCTGGGAGGGTGCCCGACAATCGATTGTCTTGAAGGTACAAGTTGTGAATCACCGTCCAGTCCCCGAACTCTGCTGGGATGTTCCCGGTCAGCCTGTTGCCGGACAGATCAAGGTGGTTCAGATTCGTGAGTGTGCTCAGTTCACTTGGGATGTGTCCGGTTAGTTGATTCTGAGACAGATCAAGCTCTGTGCTGAGTGCGCTCAAGTCAGCAAGTTGCGGGGGAATGGTGCCGGACAACCCGTTGTCGCGGAGGTCAAGCAAGAATACGCGCCCTGCATTGTTTCCAGCGGAAGCAATCCTGACACCGTGCCATTGGTCCAGGGACCTGACGCTAAGCCAATTGGTGTCGTCCTTCCAGTCTGGGCCGCCAGTGGCATCGTACAGCGCTTTCAGAGCCGCATAATCTGTTGGGCGAACGGTGATTCCGCATATGGGCGAGCCATCATCGTTCTCACCCTCCTCGGTTTGGCCCTCAGGGCACCGACCCTGATTTTGAGCCGTAACGCACAGTTCCAGACCCTCCAAGGTGCGCGTCACCCGCTCCCAGCGCTCTTGCAGGAACTGACGCTCATTGGCCTTGGATTCCCGCGCCGTCAGGGCTGCCTCGCCCGTGTCCACGCCAAGGGCGGCCAGGACCCGGTCCCAGCGCAGGGCGTGGGGGGCGTAGTAGCGACGCGTGTACCGCCATCGCTTGACCTCGCCCACCGACACAGCGTCGGTCGGCAGGTAGCTCGCGCAGTCCGCATAGAGCTGCGTGCCCGCACTGGCCGGGGCCGGATCGCTGGGCACCGGCGGTATGGGCGACGGGTTGCCCAGCGAGCCCCTGATGGTGAAGTCCACGGAGGGCGCTCTGTTCAGCGAGTTGGGGACTCCCGTCACGCCCATGTAGTCGGGGGTCTCGGCGATGAACACGCGGAACCGCTCGTGGGACTCCGCGTCGGATTGGTCCGTCACGGGGATGTGGACAAAGGCGGGCTTGCCGCGCCCGAGCACATACACCGAGTAGTAGTCCGTGCTTGAGGCGGTGTCGCGCCTCGGCTTCGCGACGACTGCATAGTGGCCAGCGTATGCGCGGCCGAGGTCGTCGAAGTCGGTGGTGAGGTTCTGCACGCCGAGGGTGACCGTGTAGCCCTTGGAGTAGCCGACCGAGTAGGGCGGCTGCGGGGGGGCCTTGAGGCCGACGCCGCCGGGCAGCAGCACCGTCACCCTGCCGCCTTCTCCGACGCTGCCGCTGCCGAACGGTTCCCCCCCGAACACCTGAAACCCGGTGTTGTGCCCGCCGCTGAGCGAACTCTCCTTGACGAAGACCTTGGCGCTCGTCTCGCCCGACACGAAACCGACTCCGGTGATTCCCGTAACCGAGGTGAGCTCGAAATCGGCCGTGCGGATGCCCGAGGCGGAACCGTTCACGGTGTTAGCCGCGGCGTTTAGCTGGAGTCGTACGTCCTGCTTGTTCGTTGGAGCGCTCGGACCGGTGATCGTCAGCGTCCCCGTGCTCGTGGCGCCGCTGGTGTGGGACGACAGCATCACGCCCGTGCCGGACACGCTCGCCCCGGCGTTCAGGTTGAGGCTATAGGCCACCGTCAGGGTCTCTCCCGAATCCAGGGCACGCGACAGGCGCAGTGCCATGGTCGCCGAATCGCTGCCGCCCTCGCGGGCGATCGAGTCCCGTGCGTGCAGCGACACTCTCGGCGGCGGGACGTCATCGTTGGTGATGGTCACCGTCGTTGTCGACGGCGAGACCACGTCGACACGCGACTGCCCGGTGGTGAGCGCTACGGTGAATGTCTCGTCCCATTCGGCGTCGCTATCGTCAGTGATGGGGACGGGGACATATACGCTTGAAATGCCTCCGCGAATCATGAAATTGATCGCGTCGCTGTCATAGTCGACGCCCGAACCCGTGCCGCCGCTGCCCCCGGTGGCCGTTCCGTCCGACGGTGTCAGCGTCAGGCTGATCGGCACGTCATTATTGCCTTGAGGCACTCCTCCGCCGTAGCCCGCCTCGATAGTGAGCACCACCCGGCCGGCGTCTTCCGCCACCGCATAAGTCGCAAGATTGATTCTCACAGCAATGCGGTCATCGTCATTGATCGTGACCGTGGTCGATTCGGGCGAGCCGACGGTGTAGCCCGAGCCGTGCTCCAACGTCAGCGTGAAGGTCTCGGCGTTCTCGTAGAACGTGTCGTCGAGAATGTCCACCGTGAAGCTGTGCGACGTCCGGTTCGCCGGGAAGGTGAACGTCTCCGCAGCGGTGTAATCGTGCTGGTCCATCGTGACGTGGGCCGACTCCAGGTTGACCGTCAGCGCGCTGCCGGGCGCGGTGCTCGCGTTCACCGTCACACTGACCGTCCCGGCGTTCTCGGCGACGGAGTAGGTCGACGAGTCGAAGCTCAACACCGACACGGACTGCGCGGCGGCTTCGGGGCCGAACACCGCCAGCAAGGGCAGGCACAGCAGGGCCGACAGAAGTCCGCGGCGCAGGCTGCGGCCGGCGTGACGAACGCCCGCGACGGCGCGGGCGGAAGGACGATCAAGGCTGCCGGAAGAAGGAGGGAGTTGGCGGTTGTCGGAGCGCCCACCGGCGGACTCAGCCCGAAAAGCTGCGTGGCTTAGGTGGCCGCGCCATGAACACGCGGGCAGGGCGGCTCGGCTAACAGCTCGGCTATGAGAAGGGGTGAACCACTGCTGGCGTCTCCATTCTGAAGTGGTTCCGGAGACGTCGTGACGCACAGCCATGCGCTGTGTAGGTGCTCGATGGCACCGACTCCTTACTGGACGTTTCATCACGAAACTCTGCCGGGCCAAAAGTCCCCCCTAGTGCTCGCTGGCGCATGGGGGGCGTCGTTTGCTCCCGGAGAGCTGACTCGTCGGAGTCCGGCCCCCACCCAGCAGCGGCGTCCTCGCGACCAGAAGTGCTGGGGTGTCACCCCCAGCGGTGGGGTCAGCACCGCTCCGTACGACGCTCTCAGTGACGTGCCGGCTCAGATCGAAGCTCGGCACTGTTGCGCTGCCATGCTCTTCGCCGTGCTCGCGGATGAATTTGTGGGTAGCTTCACTCGTGCCGACGGCGGAAGTGATGTCCGTCTGTGCCAGCAGGGGCGGAGTTGGCGCAACGACGGCGAATGCGAGGAACAACAGGTCAAGGGGGAGGCGGCAGTCTTGTAAGGGGATGCGGTGGAATCGGCCCCCTGCCGAGCCCTGGGCGCTTGGCTCAGCTCGGCAAAACATTTTATAAGGATCGCCGTTTTCGGGTGTCAGGGGAACTCGCCACTGATCCCCGGAGACGATTCCTCCGTTAGCGGGCCAAGTAGGCGTTCGAGCGGGCCGTCGAAGGCAGGGATGGAGCTAACGATTGAGGATGGCTTTCCAGTCCGGGCAGAGGGGTTTGACGAAGACGCTCCTGACGGGCTGGTTGTACTGGTGATGAGTGTCGAGTTTGCCGCGGCCCCGTGTCTGGCCGAAATGGATCCAGTTGGCGGCGGGGAAGCAGGTGCCGGCGTGCTGCTGCAGATCGAATAGGTTTCCACCAGGGCGGGCCGGTAGCCATGGCGCTGCCGCAAGTCCTCGGGCAGGCGGCGCAGGACCGTGCCGAGCACCTTGGAAGCGAGCAGGTGACAGCGCACCGAGGGTCGTATCAGGAAGCGGCTCAGGCCCAAAACGCGGCGCAGCCGCTGGCGGCGCCGCTCGGCCGTCCAGCCGATCCACTCGTCGCGGGCCGCGGCCGCCATGGCGTGGGGGAGGCAAAGCGATGCGACCTTGGCGGTGCAGGCCGCGCAAGGCTTTCCGAAAATTCGCCACTTGGAATTCGCCGCGACTGTCGACGAAGCCGGATTCGAGGCACACGTGGCGGGCGAACGCGGGGCGGCTGGTGTTGCCGGCCTGCGCAAGCAGCACTTGCAGGGTTGCGACGGCTGGGGCAGTGGACAGGATCTGCCCAATGCAATGCTGGTCGAGCATGCTTCAGACATGCCACAACGACCGCAGTATTATTGAGTGCGCGATGTGGCATGGGCAGCTTGCGGCAGCCACTCGTGCCGCGCCCACTCGCGGGAGACTAGCCGGTGAGTCGCTGGCGTGACCAGCCACGCCCGGGTTAGTGCGCTCCCTTGCCCGCGAGCACGACGGGAATCGTGCGGGCCAGGACCTGCAGGTCCAGCAGCAGCGACCAGCGATCGATGTACTCGAGGTCCATTTGCATCCAGTCGTCGAAATCCAGCCCGTCACGCCCGCGGATGGCCCACAGGCAGGTTAGGCCCGGGCGCATGCGTAGCCGCCGCCTCTGCCAGATCTTGTACTGGCTCACCTCGGACGGCACAGCCGGGCGCGGCCCGATGATCGACATGTCGCCTTTCAGGACATTCCAGAACTGGGGCCACTCGTCGATCGAGAAACGCCGCAGGAATCCGCCGATCGGCGTTAGCCGGGGATCGTCGCTGATCTTGAAGGCCGGCCCGTCCTTCTCGTTGAGGTGCTCGAGCCCGCGCTGCTTTGATTCAGCATCCGCCACCATCGAGCGGAACTTGTAGCAGGTAAAGAGCCGGCCGTTGAGGCCGCAGCGTTGCTGCCGAAACAGGACCGGCCCCCGCGAAGTGAACTTGACCAGAACCGCCACCACAAGCATCGGCACGCCGAGCGCTGTCAAGCCGACAGTTGCCAGCAGCGCGTCGGAGACGCGTTTGACGAACAACTGCATGTCGCTGGCCGGGGTGATGGAGAACGTCAGCATAGGAAGGTCGCCGAAGCGGTCGAAGTGCACGCGGCTGTGCTCGTGCGGAAAGAAATCGGCGACCACCCGGGTTGTCACGCCGTGCTCGTCGCATAGGGCGATCACGTCGCGCATTTCTCGCAAGCGCTCGACCGGGGCCGTGAACGTCACCTCGTCGACTGGCTGCTCGGTCAACAGGTGCGGCAGCGCGGCCAGCGGGTACACCGGGTAAGGCCGGCTGAGGGTCACTCGGGATGCGCTTTCTCGGTCGCAATCGATCAGTGCCAGCAGCTTCAGCCCGTGGCGCTCGGACGCCTCGATGTCGCGCGCAAGCTCGGCGGCGCGCGTTCCGCTGCCGACGACAACGACAGAAGTCACCGTGCCGGCCGCCTGGCGCAGGCTGCCGCGAAATCGCTCCGCCAGAGCTCTCTGGATGAACTGCAGGGTGACAAGGTAGACGAAGAACAGAACTAGGAACAGACGGCTTACTGGCGGGTCGAAATGCAGCAGGTAGAGCAGCGTCAGCAGCCCCAGCACGGCTGCCAGCGCCTGCCGCAGCGTGCCGGCGAGGATCGCGGGACGCTCCGCTGCGGAAAGGCTCGCGTAAACGCGGGTAGCCCTGCCGCTGGCCACCACGGCGAACAGCGCGGCCGCCAACACGACTAGCTTGTCCGTTGGATCAAGATAGAACTCGCGCAGGGGCAGTGAAGCGCGCGTCCAGTAGGACGCTTGCAGCGCGAGCACGACTAGGACTGCGTCAGCGGCGGCGATCTGCAGGGCTTCGCTTCGTTGGTGGCGCTGGAACACGTGGGCACTCTGGAACGCGGCTGCCGCTTCGGGCGGCCGTCACACATGCATAATACGGATATGGAACAAAAGCCAACTACCGGAATCGTCCAAGAACAGCCCCAGCCGGACAAGGTCCGCGTTGTGCGTGCCGACGAATACCGGGAGGACTACGCCAATAGCGTGCAGGTGAACGTCAGCGTTTGGGACTTCTTCCTCCAGTTCGGGCGGCTTACCGTCGGCACTGGCAGCGAAGTCACGTTCTCCTCGTTCGTGGGTGTGTACATGAGCCCGCAGCAGGCCAAGGCGTTGCATCTCGTGTTGGCGCAGAACGTCGCGCAATACGAATCGGCCTTCGGCAAGATCCGAATTGACAACCCCAGCCCGGTCCCGGGCGACCAACGCACGATAGTGCAGTAGCCCAGCGGTCAGGCCGTGCCGGTCAGGGCTTCTATGGCTTGCTTGAGAAAGGGGTCGCCCACTTCTTCTTCCGCCTTGTGCCGCGCCTCCGGCGTGTCGAACAAGCGATGCCTCACCTCGCGGTAGCGCCGCAAATCCCGTTGGGAGACAGCGCGATCCGGCTCGACGCCTTCGTTGTGGATGACTTCGCCGCCAGGACCGTGGTAATTCGCGACAGACAGGATCAAGGCCGCCCCGTCGTCGAGAGCGATGGTCTCTTGGACTGCGGCCAGCCCGGAGGTCTCTTCCCCGACTACCTCGCCGCGATCATTCTGCTGGATGGCGGCCGCGGCGATTTCCGCTCCGCCGGAGGTCGGGCGGTCCACGATCACCACGACCGGAAGCTCGGTCACAGCTGAATCGGCAGAGGCGTTGAAGGCCTTCTCCGAGTAATTCTGCCCGTCCAGCTTGGTGATCGTGCCGCTGTCCAGCAGCAGGTCCGCCAAGGCGATGCCGGCATTCGGGCTTCCCATCGCGTTACCGCGCAGGTCGAGAATCAGCTTCTCCGCGCCGTCAGCTTCCAAGCGCCGGATAGCCGCAGACACCTGGCCGACGTGGCTGTCGGTCAGGAAGTCCGCATCCACGTAGCCGATACTGTCTTCCAGCATGCGGGAGGTGATTTCGGGCAGGCTGGGATCAGTCCGTTCCAAGGTGTGCTCGACTGGCGATTCGTAGTCGGACGCCGGGCGCACCATGACCCTGACTCCGCTGCCCGCCGCGCCGCTCAGCATCGCCTGCAGGTAGGCCGGGGGCATAACCCTAGTGCTGACGTCATCGATGGCGTCCAGCAAGTCGTCGGCACGGATCCCCGCCTTGTCGGCCGGCGAGCCCGGCACGACGGACAGGATGCTCGTGTACGCTCCCTGCTTGCGCACGACCATTCCGCTTGCGAGGCCGCTGCCCCCGTCGGAATTGCGCAACGCCTCTTGATAGGCGTCGAATTGCTCCTTGGAGAGGTAGCTGGATGCCGAGTCGAGATATTCGACCAGCCCGTGCAGCGCACCTTGCGTGACTTTGGTGATATCGGGCTCTTCGACGTAGTCGCTCTTGATGCGGGCGAGGATCTCGGTGTACACGGCCAGCGGCCGATATGCCCCTTCCTGCTGCTCGCTCTTGCCTAGCACAGCTCCCACGACCAGCAGGATTGAGATCAGGCAAGAACTGCAGATCACGCTGAGTTTGAGTCGGGAGCCCATGGGATGCTTCATCATACACCGCAGGCCGCAACGCTTGGCACGGAATCCTCCTGTCCGGCGTCACGTTCCGGACCGTCCCTTACGGAATCGGCAGCGGCCACAGCAATCGCACCAGCACCATTGTCAGCGCGATGCCCGCTGCGGGAGGATCAACGTGGGTATCGCCGTGCTGGTGGAATACACGGGAGAATCCCTCACCCGCGAACGCGCCTACGATTCCGAACACGGGGCCCATTAGGAAGTCCCCCGAGCTGATCGCCGCAGCGGCCGCCGGCAGGGCCATGTGGTGTGTCACCGGAACCTTGAGGCCGAATTGGGCGAACACCAGCGATGTAGCCGCGATGCCGAAGCCGATCACATCACCGCCGCCTTCTGGCCCGAGCGTGATAGCCATGAACGCCGACAACAGTCCGACGCCGAGCCCGATCACAGCGCACTGAGAGGGGCGCTCTTGGTGCCTGACCCAGTTCCGGCTCTCGTCGGGCCGAAACTGTCGGCTGGCCAGTCCGCTCCGACCGAACAGCACGCGCGCGATCATCGCTGAGATCACCACCGTCATCGCAATCGTGTCGGTGCGCGGGCCGAGCCCAACCATGCGCCAGGCGAGTTCCAGCAGGAAGCCAATCGCACCGAAGGCCCCTCCGACCAAGAGCGCGTCCGGTCGGTTCAGCCCCATCAATGGCAGCGAAATGTCGCGACCGCTCGCGACGTAGCCGCGGCGAAAGGCATAGGCCGTTGCCGCCGCGCCGCCGCCGAAGGCGATGTGCGGCCCGAATACAGGCCCGAAGGCCACGTGCGTCAGCACGTCCGTGCCTCCGCCTGCTGCGGAGACAGCCACGCCGACCAAGACCAGCAGGCCCGTAAACACGAAGGATGGCAGCGTGCCGATGGCAGCCGCGAACAGGCCGCCGCCGAACGCGGCCAGCAGATGGATCCACTCCAAGGCCATGGGACGGGACTCTATAGGCTTGGATCGCCGGGGCGTGAGCTCAGATCGGCAACAGCGCCTGACTGCCGATGACCGGGCGGCTCACTTCCTCGACAAGGGCCTGCAGGTCGTCGGGCCTGCTGAGAATGTCGGTCTGCGCCGCGTCAACCACGATCAGCTCCATCGGATCGTACTTGCTGAAGAAGTGATCGAACGCGCGCACCATCGCTTCCAAGTAGGCGTCTGAAACGTTGGACTCCGGCCCGGTCGAGACCCGTCTTCGCAACAGCTCCGGCGTGGCCTTCAAGTACACCGTCAGACCCGGAACGGGCAGTTGGCGTTTGAAGGTCCGGTAGTAGGAGTCGTAGATCAAGATTTCGTCGTCGTCGAGATTGAGATAGGCGAAGATCTTGTCCCGCTCGAACAAGTAGTCGGCCACGACCGGGATCTGGGAGGTCTCGATGCCAGCCTCCGAGCACTGGCGGAAGCGCCTTAGCAGGAAGTGCATCTGGGTGCGGAAGGCGGCGCCCGGTCTTCCGGTATAGAATCCCCCCAGATGCGGGTTTGATCCCTCGTCGAAAATGGCGCGGCCGCGCAGCCGCTCGGCCAAGGCCGCCGCCAGCTTCGACTTGCCCACCCGAAGCGGGCCTTCGACGGCGATGTAATGCAAGGGCTTTCTCACGCGAGATCCTTCAGTAGCTCAGCAAGCGCTGTGCCCCGCCTGGCGGATCCAGCTTGAAGTACTCGAACGCTTGCGGCGTGCCGACGCGTCCGCGATGCGTGCGGTCCAAGAAGCCCAACTGCATCAGATACGGCTCATAGACCTCTTCGATGGTGCTCGCATCTTCACCGACCGATGCGGAGAGTGTGTTGAGGCCGACCGGGCCGCCCGAGTACTTTGCCAAGATCGTCTCCATGATCTTGCGGTCAATCTCATCGAGGCCGAGGGGGTCCACTTCCAGCATATCCAGAGCAGTACAGGCGACCTCTTGGTCGACGCGGCCGTCGGCGCGGACTTCCGAGTAGTCGCGCACTCGGCGCAGCAACCTGTTCGCGATGCGCGGCGTTCCGCGCGCCCGACGCGCGATCTCTTCGGCGGCCTCTTCTTGGATCTCGACCTTGAGCAGCCCTGCCGAGCGGAAGACGATACGCATCAGATCGACCGAATCGTAGGGATTCAAGCGCAGCACGATGCCGAACCGCGAGCGGAGGGGTCCGCTGATGAGCCCTTGGCGCGTGGTGGCACCGATCGCCGTGAACGGAGGGATTGGAATGGAATGCATGCGCGCGCCGGGCCCCGTGCCGACGACAAGGTCGACCCGGAAGTCTTCCAGCGCGGAATAGAGCATCTCCTCGATATCGGGCAGCAGCCGGTGCACCTCGTCGATGAAAAAGACCTGTCGGCCCTGGATGGTCGTTAGCATGCCGGTCAGATCCAGCTTCTTCTGCAGTACGGGCCCGGAAGTGTAGTCCGCCCGCACGTCAAGCTCGTTCGCGATGATCGTGGCTAGGGTCGTCTTGCCCAGTCCGGGCGGGCCGTACAGCAGTACGTGATCGAGTGCATCGCCTCGCATCCGCGCCGCCTCGACCGCAATCGACAGGTTTTCCTTCAGCGTCGTCTGGCCGATGAATTCGTCCAGTTTCTGCGGCCGGAGCGTGAGATCGGACTGGCTGTCCTCTTCCGACGCGGCTGGACTGACGATGCGCTTCGTGGCCATGTTGACGACCGTTAGCGCTTGATCAGCTCCATCGCCTGGCGGAAGAGCGCCTCGAACTCCGCGGGCACTCCGTTCTGCCTCGCTTTGCGCACGGCCCTGTTGGCGGCGTCCGCGCTGCAGCCGAGGCTGATCAGGGCGGAAATGACGTCTTCCTCGACCGCGCCGGAGGCGCCATCGCCGCCATCTTCGCCGGTCGCGACTGTCCCCAGTTTATCCTTCAGCTCGAGCACGATCCGCTCGCCAGTCTTCTTGCCGACTCCCGGGATGCGCACCAGCTTCTTGGAGTCTCCGTTGTGGATCGCCGCCAGCAACTCGGCGGTTGGCATGCCCGACAGCAGCGTCAGGGCGAGCCGCGGTCCGACCCCGCTGACTTCGATGAACTTCTCGAAGAGGCCCCGGTCCCGCTGGCTGTGGAAGCCGTAGAGCGAGATGGCGCCCTCCCGCATGTGTGTGTGCACATGCAAAGAGACGTCTTCGCCCAGTTCTCCGACTTGGCTGTAGGTCTCGACCGGGACCGCAACCTCGTAGCCCACGCCGCCGACGTCGACGACGACCCTGCCCGCTTGCTTGTCAGCGATCTTTCCCCGCAATGAAGCGATCATGGCAAGCCAGAGATTATATCGACTGGGACGACCGCTGTTGCCCTCCGGCGTCGTCCGTGCCGATTTCGATCACGCGGCCATGGTCGCCGTCGTAGTCCAACCGGACCTCGAGCCGAACCCCGGGCAGTTCGCTGTCGAAGCGCTCGCCCCACTCGATCAACACGATCGCGCGCTGTTCCCAGATGTCCTCCAGCCCGAGCGTTTCCAGCTGCGGCACTGTGTCCAGGCGATATAGGTCCAGATGGTAGACCTTGGGCTCGCCTTCATATTCGTGGACCAGCGAAAACGTCGGGCTGAGCACTTCTTCCGGCGGCGCCGCCCCCAGTGCCTGCACGATTCCCTTGGCCAGCGTGGTCTTGCCCGATCCGAGATCGCCGATCAGCATCACCACGGCCGGCGGGCTCAACATGGCGGCGATACGGGCTCCCACCTCGGCTGTCTCGGCGGCCGAGCGAGTGCGGTAGGTCACGCTCGCACCGTTTCGAATGCGGCCGCGAGATGGCGGCCGATATCGGTGGCTAGCATGCCCTGCTCGCCCAGGCTCGCCGCGGCCGCCTCGCCGGCAAGCCCGTGCAGGTAGACGGCAGCGGCCACCGTGTGCAAGACCGGCCGCTGCGGGAACTGCGCCAAGAGGGCGGAAACCATACCGGTCAAGATGTCGCCTGACCCCGCCGTTGCCATCCCGGGCGTCCCGGTGGAGTTCACGACCACGTCCCCAGTCGGGGCCGCGATCAGGCTGCGGTCCCCCTTGAGCACGACGTAGGTACCGGTCGCGGCTGCAAGTCCCCGCGCTGCCCCGATCCTGTCCAGCTGGACCTGAGCCGAGGTCGTGTCCAGCAACCGGCCCATTTCGCCCGGGTGGGGCGTCAGGACGGTCGGGGACGGTCGGGCCCCCAAATCGAGCCCCTTGACCGCGGCGAGCCCGTCGGCGTCAATCACGAGGGGCAGGGAGCACTCCTGCGCCACCTTTCGCACCAATGCCTCGTTGGCCTCGGATCGCCCGATCCCGGGACCGATCGCGACTACCGTCTTGCCGTCGTACATACGAGTGTCGAGCGAGGCCGGGCCCAGTGTCCCGTCGGCGAGCGCGCTGGCGGGTTCCAGCATCAGCTCCGGAGTCGTCCCGATGATCTTGTCCGCGGCCCCGGCCGGGGCGACAACCGTGACCAAGCCCGCTCCAGCCCGCAGAGCCGCTGTGGACGCCATGAGGATGGCTCCCGGCTTGGAACGGGATCCGCCGATCGCCAGCACGTGGCCGTAGCTGCCCTTGTGGGAGGATCGGTCGCGGGCAGCGGCGTA
>JAJDZN010000108.1 GCA_022824585.1 Bryobacterales bacterium
GCGATGGGTCAATGCTAGGCGCAGCCGGCCAAGCTCGTGAAAGCAATGGCCCAGCCGTTCAGCGAGGCACCGCAGCTCTGTTTCGCCGGGCACCATCGCCCAAACTCAACCGCCTAGAGACCCTGCCTGAGCTCTGCGCAGAGATCGCTTCCGCCGCCGCCTTGGTATCCTCCAGCATCGGAGCATCGTTGGGCCTGGGCGGCCGCCTCCTCGTTCTTGCCTTGCTTGGACAGAACCAAGGCCAGATTGTACATAGTGAACGGCAGAGGCTGTGCCGAGAGTTCCAGTGACTGGCGGAACGAGGCTTCGGAAGCAGCGAAGTCTTCCCGCTTCAATGCAACGCTACCCAAGGCTTCGTGGCACTGCGACATGAATTCCTTGCGAGTGGCCAGCCACTCGTCATCCGACATGTTGGGGTCCATCTTGGCCAGCGTGGGAATCAGCCCCATCGCCCTCTTGGCATAGTCCTCGGCCTTGGCGAGCTTCTCTTCCTTGTCCAGATCGAATTCCCGCGTGCGCGTCGGGATCGCGCCTGCGAGCGAGATCAGGGTGCCGGCCATGACGCCCGGCGCGGGATTGTTTTCCAGCACCATGTCGCCATACAGCAGCATGTTTTCGAAGTCGTTCAATTGCTGGTACGACAACATCGTCATGTACGCGGCCAAGCCGACAGCCTCGCTGTCTGGGTAGGTCGCGAGAAAGGCCTCGCCGGCAGTGGCCCGCTCCTGCACGGTAGCTGCTCCCTGCACGGCCATGAAGGCATCGATCTCCTCTTGGGACTTCCAATTCAACTGCTGGGCCAGCAGGCCTGACACGCACAGACACGCAGCCAGAGCCATCGTCAAGAATCGTTTCATGAGACACATCCTCCCAGCGGCCACAAGGCTCGCCCAGCACCGCTAGCTTCCAGTGTACCGCCACCGACCTTCGTTCTGAAGGCCGCCGCCGGGAAGCGACCCGCACCCCGCGGCAACAGAGGCAGTGCCTGCGCAGGTGCGGCCGGTCTGGGCGATATAATGATGTCGCTGCGTCCAGTCGCGGCACCCCTCCCCGGCGTTTGGGTCCGACCAGCGGTGCCACAGGAATACCTCGAAATTCGCGGCGCACGGGTTCACAACCTCAAGAACATCAGCCTGCGGCTGCCCCACAACCAGCTCATCGTCGTAACGGGAGTTTCGGGCTCGGGCAAGTCCTCGCTGGTGTTTGACATCGTCTACGCCGAGGGTCGGCGACGCTATGTCGAATCGCTCTCCTCGTACGCCCGGCAGTTCCTCGAGCGCATGGAACGGCCCGATGCCGACGAAGTGCTCGGCATCGCCCCGACTGTCGCGATCCGCCAGAAAAACACGACCCGAAACCCCCGCTCGACCGTGGCGACGACCACGGAAATAGCTGACTTCCTGCGATTGCTGTATGCGCGCGCAGGCCGGACATACTGCACGAAGTGCGGGGACAGGGTCACTCGGGACGGCGTGGATTCAGTTACCCAAGACGTGCTGTCGCTGGAGGCGGGCAGCCGCTGGTACGCGCTGTTTCCGATCGCGTTGGACGAGACGAATGAGGAAATCGACAGCAACGGCGCAGAATCCGAGTCGCCCCTCGCAGGACGGCTGGCGCAGCTGCGCGGGCGCGGATTCAATCGCTTGTTCCAAGGCGGCCAAATCTTCGAATTCTCCAGCCCGGAGTCCCTCTTGGATGTCGATTTCGAAGAGCCGGTGTACGTCTTAGTCGACAGGCTTGCGGTGACGCCCGACATTGGCGAGCGCGTCGCGGACGCCGTCGAGATCGCCTACCGAGAGTGCGGAGAAGTCCGTTTCGAGCGGGCTGGACAGCCTGATCGCCACCTCCGATTCAGCAGTGCCTTCGAGTGCCGCCGCTGTGGCTTGGAACACCACCAGCTCCGCCCGCAGATGTTCAGCCTGCACTCGCCCGAAGGGCGCTGCCCCTCGTGCCAGGGTAGCGGGCTCGCCGAAGGCTATTCCATGGAACTGGTCCTCGACGCACCCGAGCGCAGCTTGACGCAAGGTCCGTTTCTGTCACGCAGGAAGATGCTGGCGCCGTATCTGAAGCGTCTGCTCAAGGCAGCGGTCAAGGCGAACATAACGATCGACGTCCCGTACCAAGACCTGACGCCCGATGAACGCAAGTTTCTGGAACACGGTGGCTCGGGATTCGGCGGGCTGCAGGGAATGCTTGGGGAGTTGGAGCGGAAACGCTACAAGCCTCATGTGGCCGCGGCGCTAGCGAGCTGGCGAGCGCAAGTGCGGTGCGATACCTGCGACGGAAGGCGATTCGGGCCGGCGGTCTTGAATGTGAGGGTCGGTGGCATGGCGATCGACCAAGTCTTGAAACTGTCACTCGAGGATGCGCTGGAGTTCTTCCAGAACTTGGAACTGGACCCGGCCGAGACCAAGGTGGCCGATCGGCTGCTGACCGAGATCCTGAACCGGCTCCGCTTTCTCGCGGATGTCGGCCTAGGCTACCTTTCGCTGGATCGGAAGTCCAACACGCTGTCGGGGGGAGAAGCCCAAAGGATCCAGCTGGCAAGCTCGCTGGGATCGCGCTTGGTCGGTGTCTGCTATGTGCTAGACGAGCCCTCGATCGGACTGCACAGCCGAGATACAGCCCGGCTCATCCGGGTCATGCAGGAATTGCGCGACTTGGGCAACACCATTTTCGTGGTCGAGCACGACCGCGAGGTCATGCGCAGCGCAGATCGCTTGGTCGATCTCGGACCGGTCGGCGGCGAACACGGCGGCCGCCTGCTGTTCAACGGATCCTACAAGTCAATCTTGGCCGCCAAGAACGGTTCGATCACCGCTCGCTATCTCAGCGGTCGTGCCCAGATACCGGTCCCCAAGCGGCGCAGGCCGCGCGCCGACAGGTCTGCCGTCAGGTTTCTCGGCGCCCAAGAGCACAATCTCAAGGCCATCGATGTCGAGATCCCGCTGGGGATGATGACTGTGGTGACCGGGGTCTCCGGTTCCGGCAAGTCGACGCTGCTGCACAAGGTGATTTACAACCTCCTGAACTGGCACTGCACCTATCGCGACAGAATGTGGTCTGCGCCTCGATCGGAAATCGAAGGGGCACGAGTTCGAAAGATCGATGGTGCCAAGCGAATCGAGCACGTGGTGTTGGTCGACCAGTCAGCGAACGACCGCGGGAGCCGTTCGGTGCCCGCCACTTACATGGGGGTCTTCGACGACATCAGGAACCTGTTCGCTCGGACATCGATGGCCATCAATCGAGGCTACACGCCGAGCTACTTCTCGTTCAACGTGGACGGGGCCTCCCACTACTACCAGAGCGTGGTCGGCCGCTGCCCGACTTGCCGCGGCACCGGCCTGCAGACGATTGACATGCAGTTCCTCGCCGATGTCGAACTGACCTGCGAGGAGTGCCAAGGACGTCGCTTCCAGGCCCAGATTCTCGAGGTCGAATACCGCGGCAAGAGCATCTGGGACGTGCTGCAGATGACGGTTGACGAGGCGCTGCAGTTCTTTTCCGAGACTCGGTCGATCTCGAACAGGCTGCAAGTACTGTCGGACGTGGGCTTGGGCTACATCCGCCTGGGCCAGCCCGCCGGGCAGCTTTCCGGCGGCGAGGCGCAGCGCATGAAGCTGGCCATGTACCTCGCCGACCGGCGCTACAAGAACACGCTGTACTTGTTCGACGAGCCCACCACAGGGTTACACTTCGAAGACATCAAGAACCTGCTGGCGGCATTTGACCGCCTGATCGAGAACGGAGCGAGCGTGATGGTCGTGGAGCACAACCTGGATGTCATCAAGTGCGCCGATTGGATCATCGACCTTGGCCCGGAGGGCGGAGAGGCTGGCGGAGAGATCGTTGCGTGCGGTCCGCCTGAGACTATCGCCCAGTGCGAGCGCTCGCACACGGGACGGTTCTTGCGGGCGGCGCTGGCATGAGGTGGCTGGCGCTGGCGGCGCTGGCCGCCCCACTCGCAGCGCAGGACTGGGCGTTCCCGCACGGCACCCATCTGGCCATGGGCCTTGATTGCGGCACCTGCCATGGTGCGGCGAAGGACAGCTCGGAGGCCGGCGATGGCCTGCTGCCCGACGGCGCGCTTTGCCAAGCCTGCCACAACGGGCAGACGGCACCCGAGATCGATGTCGCTCCGCTGACCGGACGCTCTGAGGTGGTCCGCAGCTTCCGCTTCGACCACTCGTTCCATCTCGGCCTGGGCGAGATCGCTCCGCTAGTCGCGGCCGCGATCGACAGCGGGAACTACTTCGGCAAGCCTGGCGATGCACGGCGCTTTCTCGACAGTGCTGATGAGTGCAGCGCCTGTCATCGAGGCTTGCAGGAAAGCACCCAAGTCGTGCCCGGAGCGCACATGCCGCAGATGGCCGACTGCATCGTGTGCCACACCAAGATCGACAATCCGTTCAGCTGTCCGGAGTGTCACGTCGAAGGGGCCGAGCTGCGGCCCGCCGACCACACCCGGGAGTTCATCGACACCCACTCGACGGGCGAGGCAGGGCTGGACAAGGTCTCGTGCCTGCCGTGCCACGGACGTGAGTTCGCCTGCATGGGCTGCCACTGAACCAAAGACTTGCGGCCGGCACTCCGCGAGGAGCGCCGGCCGCGCAGTGCCCGATGAACCGGGTTCGAGATCCTAGACCTTGTCGGGCGCGGGCACCTCGAAGCCCTTGCGATACGACTTGGACAGCATCGCGTTAGCCTGCTCGTCGTTCTTGAAGCGCATGGCGGAGCGGTCGAACTCCAGCTTCGCGTCGCGCTGGAACGCGATGTTGCCCAGGTGGGCCAGCGCCGCCGAGTGGTGCGCCGACTCGACCGGGCCGTGCTGGTCTTCCGTCTTGCGGCTGCGCACCGCCTTGATGAAATTCTCGTAGTGCTTGGTCGGGGACTCGCCGCTCTCGACGAGTTCCGGCCTGCGGCCGCGGTACAGCTCCCACTTGGTATAGCCGGAGATGACCATGTAGCCCTCCGAACCGTAGAAGAGGTTGCCGTTGGCCGACTGCGTCTCGTGGTTGGAGTGCCAGAACCGGACGGCCACTTCGGCCATCTTGCGCTCCTGCTTGAATTGCAGCAGGGTCGTCAGCATCTCGGGCGTCTCGCGGTGGTCGTCCCAGATGTAGCGGCCGCCCGAGGACATCACTTCGTCAGGCAGCGTCACGTCCAGGCCCCACTGCAGCATGTCCAGCTCGTGAATGCCCTGGTTGCCGATCTCGCCGTTGCCGAAGTCCCAAGTCCAGTGCCAGTTGTAGTGCACGTGGCGCTTGGAATAGGGGCGCCACTTGCCAGGCCCGACCCACAAGTCGTAATCCAAGGTGGACGGGGGCTTCTCGTCAGGCTGGGCTTCCAGCGGCGGGCGCCACTTGAAGATTGTCGCCCGTCCCATGTAGACATCGCCGATAGCTCCGTCGCGCATCTTCTGGACGGCCTCGCGCACAGCCTCGGAACTGCGCAACTGGACGCCGTGCTGGACGATCCGGTTGTATTTCTTGGCGGCCGCGATGAGGCTCAGACCCTCGTTGAAGGAATGCGTGGCGGGCTTCTCCACGTAGACGTCCTTGCCAGCTTGGCAGGCCCAGATCGCCGCCAGCGTGTGCCAGTGGTTGGGCGTCGCGATGGTGATGACGTCGATGTCCTTGTCTTCGATGACCTTGCGCAGGTCTTGCACGACATTGGGGCGATGGCCGTGCTTTTTCTCGAATTCGCCGGCGCGCTTGCGCGCGATCTCGAGATCGGGATCGACAAAGGTGGTGACGTCGACGTTGTTAATCGGCTGCAGCCCGTACATGTGGCTCTGGCCGCGGCCATTGACGCCCAATACCGCCGCGCGGATCCGGTCGTTGGCCCCGATGACGCTGCTGCCGGCGGCGAACGCGGCAGCCGGCGCCGCGGCCGCTGCGGCCTTGACGAAGGTTCTTCGTTGAAGTGTGGTGCTTGGCTTCATGGCGTATATGCTCCGCAAATCATCCTACCGCATCGAGCGGTGCGCGGCAATCCGCTTCAGGCCATTCCGCACCGTCCGGGCGGCCTTGCGCGAGATTGCTGCGGGGGAGCGCGGGCCGCTAGGCTCTGGTTGCGAACAACGTGGCCTGAGACGCCGGCAGCACCCGCACTTGTGCCTCCAGAGAGCTGAACCGCAGCAACCGGCCCAGATCCCTGAACCGATCCAAGGCAGGGCCCCCTAGATCGGCCGCGAAGACGTCGGCGCGGTCGGAGTACGAGTACCGGTCGCAGCGGGGCGACTGCTCGGCGAGCAGCGCGAGCGCAGGGTCCCAAAAGCTCAGCCGCCGCAGGAAGCGCCTCTGCCGGCCGACTTCGCGGGTGATCTCAAAGTCCCCGCGCATGCCGCGCAGCAGGATTCTGTCACATCGCTCAATTTCAAACTCGCGTTCGGGGTCATGATCGGGGAAACGGCCGAGAAGCGCGGCCATCTGGTCTGAAGCTAGCGAGAACGGGCTCCAGCGAAAGCGTGAATCGCCGCTGACCAGAGACCCCCGCAAGAAAATCCGCGCGATGCGCTCGGAGTCCTTGCCGCAGACTCCCAAGACTTTCGACGTGAGCTCGTCAAGCGGCAAGTCGACCCTTGCCACCGCCGCCATGTTCAGGTACCCGGCCGATTCCGAGCTCACCTTGCAAGTGATGGTTTCCGGCAGCGCCAAACAGCCATGATAGTTGCCCGCGAACCCACGCGCAGGCTACAGCAACGTCGCTTACGCGGCACGGCAGCGCCGCGCCCTCGCGGGCTGGCATCAGGCTAGTCACTCGATGAAGGCATGCCTTCGCAGCGTCTCGCTCAACTCAGGTTCCTCCCAGAACACGACCCGTTCCAAGACCGTTCCGTCGTCAAGCACTGCGCCGTAAGGGACGTCTTCGAACACGAACGTCTCCCTCAAGCGCTCCACGTCGGGCGAGAGCTTCACGCCAGTCAACCCGGCGTCCTGCAAGAAGCCCGGCCCCCAGTCCGGATCCTGGGTAGGGATGCCAATAAAATCCACAAGCCAGTCGTACTTGGCCATAGTCTGCCCGGCGTGCAGGCAGTGCAGGCACGAGGGGTTGAAGAAGAACAGGAACACCTTGCCTTCCCGCACGTCGTACTCGCTGCCATCCGCGCTAATCGGCTCAATGCCCGCCAACTCGGGCGGCGGCTGCAAGCGGTCCACGCCGAGCATTCCCACCGCGAATGCCGCCACGGCCAACACGGCGATTCCGGCGCGGCGCGCATCCTCGGATGGACGGGAGAAGCGCACTGCCAGGAGCGCGACGGCTGCCATGGCTGCGTCGCTCCAGAAGAACGCCGGGCCCACGGCCCGCTCGAGCCACGGGAAGCAGGAGCAATCCTCGCCCTGCAAGGTCTGGTAGTTCACCGCCATGTAGGCCATGAACCCTGCCAGCAAGGCCACCGACAGCCAGCCGCCCCAGCGTCGCCACGCCGGGCGCAACAGCAAGACGCCCGCTACGACTTCGGCCACGCCCACGGCCAGCGTGCCGGCAAGGCTCAACTGCACCGGCACGAGCAGCTGCGTCAGCTTGAGCTGCCAGCCCGAGATGTCGGTGAGCTTCCACAGGCCCGCGCTAAACCACAGCGCGGCCATCACGATCGCAGCGGACCAGCCTAGCCAATCAGCCCATTTCGTTCGCGCAGCAATCGCAGTCGACATGTGTTTCGAGCGCCGGATCTAGAGGCCAGCACAAGGCCTCTCTTCGAGTATATGGTCGCCGCCCCGCCGACACGGGCCCACGGCATGGTTCTGCGACAATCGTGATGCGATGCAGAAGTCGGATGGCATGAACTACGCGCCGCAGGGCAAGGCCCGGCCGGTGGTCGAGCCCGGCACCTTCGCCGTCGGGGCGGTAGCGCTCGATCATGGGCACATTTTTGGGATGTGCAACGGGCTCACGGAGGCCGGCGCGGACCTGAAGTGGGTCTATGACCCAGATCCGGCGCGAGTCGAGCAGTTCCTGAAATCGTTCCCGCAGGCCAAGGTCGCCCGCAGCGCGGACGAGGTCCTGCAAGACAAGGACGTGCGCCTGGTCGCGTCGGCCGCGGTTCCGAACCTGCGCTGCCAGCTGGGCTGCGAGGTTATGCAGCACGGCAAGGACTACTTCACCGACAAGGCGCCCATGACCACGCTGGAGCAGCTGGCCCAAGCGAAGAGCGAAGCTGCGGCCACGGGCAGAAAGTATGCGGTCTACTACAGCGAGCGTCTCCACACCGAGTGCTCGATTTACGCCGGAAACCTGATCGAGAGCGGCGCGATCGGACGCGTCCTGCAGGTCATTGGCATGGGCCCGCACAGGCTCAACGCCCCGTCACGGCCGGATTGGTTCTTCGACTTCGAGCAGTACGGGGGGATCCTGTGCGACATCGGCAGCCACCAGATCGAGCAGTTCCTCCACTTCAGCGGGGCCCGCGACGCCACGGTGACTTCCAGCCGCGTTGCCAACTACAACAATCCCGACCACCCCGAACTAGAAGACTTCGGAGATGCGGCTCTCGTGGCAGACAACGGCGCGACAAACTACTTTCGCGTCGACTGGTTCACTCCGGACGGTCTCGGCGCCTGGGGCGACGGCAGGACCTTCATCCTCGGCACACAGGGCTACATCGAACTGCGCAAGTACCTTGATGTCGGCCGCGATTCGGAGTCGGACCAGCTCTATTTGGTCGATGGGAACGGCGAGCAGCATATCCGCACGCACGACACTGTGGGCTTCCCGTTCTTCGGGCAGCTAATCCTAGACAGCCTTGAGCGCACCGAACGCGCTATGACGCAGGAGCACACCTTCAAGGCGGCGGAGCTCTGCTTGATCGCCCAGCGGGACGCCCAGCGCGTGGCCTAGCGCACGGTGGTGTTCGTCACGGCGGTCGGCCTGCTGGCAGCTGCTTCCTGCGCGTACTACATTGCCGCTCTCTTGGTCGTGTGGCGACACGGCCGCGACCAGCCAGGCACGCCGACAGAACCCAGGTCCCAACCGGGGATCTCGATCCTCAAGCCGGCGCGCGGCGCCGGTGCGGACTTGGTCGACCTGCTCAGGTCGCACGCCGCCCAGGACTACCCAGACTTCGAGATTCTGGTCGGGATTGGCGACGATGACAGCCCGGCTCGTGCAGCGGTCCGCAAGGTGCAAGCTCATTTTCCCCGCACCCGGATCCAGCTCGTCGACTGCCCCGCGCCCGCAGGAGGATGCAACGGAAAGGTCGAAGCCCTGCTGGAATTGGCGCGGCGCGCGTCCAAGCCAGTCTGGGTGCTGAGCGACGCAGATATCGAAGTGCCCAGTGGATACCTCGCGAGCCTGAGCGCAGAACTGCAGGCACCGAACACTGGCATGGTGACGTGCCTGTACCGGGCGGAGCCTGACGCTTCCCTGCTCACTCGCCTGGAGGCCTGTCGCATCAATACCGAGTTTCCGTCCCAAGTGCTCTTGGCGAAGCGCCTGCAAGGCCTACGTTTCGGCCTTGGCTCGTCCATGGCGCTGCGGGCCGAGACGCTGGCCAGCGTCGGCGGCTTCCCGGCGCTGCACAACGTGATCGGGGACGACTACCACCTAGGAGCCAGAATCGCGGCGGAGGGCCTGTCCGTGAGGCTCTCATCTACACCGGTGAGCACGCGCTTGTCTCGCGGCACGACGTGGCGGCATTGTTGGAGACGCCAGCTGCGCTGGTCGAGAACCATCCGCAAGCAGCGCCCGCTGGGCCACTTCTCCCTCGCACTCACCTTCGCGGTTCCGTGGTCCGTACTGGCACTGCTGACGGAGCCAGGCACACTATGGCCGCTGGCAGCCGCGGCGCTCAGCCTGCGGCTCCTCGCCGGCGGGTCGGCCGCGCGGCTGGTCCGGGCCCAAGGCAGTTCGCGTTCGCTATGGCTTGTCCCCGCAGCCGACCTGTGTGCCGCCGCAGTCTGGCTCTGCAGCCTTTTCGGCAACGAAGTCTGGTGGAATGGCCGACGCCTGAGGCTCGGCCCACACGGGCGAATCGTCAGCTGATCCCGCCGCGGGAGGCGCTCACGCCGCAGCGGCCGGCTCTTCCAGCCAATCCGCCTCTGCCCCTGGCTCCGGCAGGATTCGCCCGGCCTCCATGGTCCACGAGGCGGGCGCCTCCGTGATGCGTCCGCTGACCATATCGGCCGGGACACCGGCAATCTCCGAGAACTTCTCGATCAAGCCGCTCAAGATCAGGCGCTTCGTTTCCTCCGAGCGGCCCGCCCGGTTGCCGCCGGCGATGAAGTACGGCGTGTCGTAGCGCAGCACGCCGCTTCCGTGGGAGTCCGCCACCTCGCCGGAGCCATCCGTCTCAAGAAACGCGACCTGCACGAATCGCCGCGGCGCAGTTGAAAGGCCGCAATGCACGTCGGTGAACGCGACCGCGATCTCCTCGCGCTGCTCGTATGTGAGCGAGTCCTTCGGAATCAAGCAACGATAGAATGGCATGCGCGTTACTCCTTTGTTTCTGGGACGTTCAGCCCGCCCAGCTCCAGTCGCGGGCGGACACGATGACCTCGTCCTCAGTTGCACCCGTCAGGTTACACCACGCGTCCGCGATCGACCGCAGAAACCGAGCCCGCACGTCGGACCCGTGCCCGTCCGGTATCCGGCTGCGGACCAGGGAGGTAGTCGATGGCTCCCCGCCTCGAAAACCGAAACCCTTGCGGATCACCGTCCACGAGACCGACACAGCTCCCGCCTCCGCACCTAGCACTTCGGCGCAGACCGCCTCGATGTCGGACACGATCCGAGCCCGGCTCTCATCAGGGACACAGCCCTCTTGCACGAAGAACTCGAACGTGACCATCGAGGGGGATTATATCCAAACCAACCAGAACAGATGGCCGGAGTGACGGAATCGACGCTCTAACCTAGCAATGCCCGTACCTACGCCTTAACCAACTG